>DGFE01000120.1 GCA_002391525.1 Competibacteraceae bacterium UBA3908 | reverse complement strand
ACCTCCGTTTCCGAGAACGGATCGAGCACGATCTCCTCGCCCAGCCCGTGCAGCCGCAATTCGTGCCGCATCGGGTTGAGCGGATGCTCCTGCGCGACCATCTCGGCAAGACGGAAGCTCGCCAGCCACATGAGGTGCGCGCTGCCGCGCCGTCGCGCGATGTATGCGAGCAGCTGGACCGTCGCCCGGTCGCTCCAGTGCAGGTCCTCCGTCACCAGCAGCAGCGGCCGGTGCTCGGTGAAGCGATCGAGCAACTCGCCCATCTCGCGGAGCATGCGCTCCGGGCTGACACCCGCGAGCTCTCTTCGCAGGGCGTCACGCTCCTCCACTGTGCTGAGCCACGGCAATTGCAGCAGCCAGATCGGTGCCACGGCGCGGAGCAACGCCGGGACGGTGCCGTCGCGACGACAAAGCTCTGCCAGGGCTTCGAGCACCGGCAGATAAGGCTCGCCAGTACCGTAATGCTCCACGCACTGGCCGCGTGCGCAAGCGACGTCGCCCAGGCCCGCTACGAAATGCTCGATCAGCATCGTCTTGCCGACACCCGGTTCGCCGACGACCCAGACCACCGCACGCCTGCCGCTGCACGCAAGATCCCAAGCGCCGTGAAGCCGCGAGAGCGCTTCCGCGCGGCCGATGAACAATGGCGCTTGCATCGAGCGGATTTCCGAGACGCTCGCCCGCTCCGGTCGCGTGGTGGATATCGCGGTCGCGACGGCGATGAACCGATAACCTCGCCGCGACACCGTTTCGATGAAGCGCGGTTGCCGGGGATCGTCCCGCAGGGCCGTCCGGATCTCGCTGATCGCGGTCTTCAAGACCGATTCGCTGACGAACCGGTGGCCCCACACCTCATCGAGCAACGCGTTCTTGGTGAGCAGTGCCCCCGGTTGCCGCACGAGGGCGCACAGCACCGCGAATGGCGTTGGCGCGAGAGCGACAGGCTTTCCCTCGCGTAGCAACGATGCATTCGCCTCATCCAGATCGAATGCGTCGAAGTGCGCGCGCACGACGTCAGTGGAAGTTTGCAATTTTACCGCCACCGGTTGCCCGGGCATCGCTGACTTTCGTAAGTTCGGGCGTGGGCATTAAAGCTTAAGCCGATTTTCGTCAGAAATTCATACAATTTGATCGTGGCTTATCGCCCACAAATTCTGTAAAGCTAGAACTTCGGCGATCCTTCTCGCCAACTCACCCGCTTGTCGGGTCCGCTCGCGCCACTCGCCGCAAGTTGGCTCATTGCCTGCACTCGCAATCTGCCCTGGAAGAGGAACCGCGCCAGGCCGGGAGGCAGTCCCCGGCTTTTCGCCCCGTCGAGCCAGGCGCAGCTGTAGACGATCACGGGGTTAAAACCTACTCGATGTTCTGAATCTGCTCGCGCATCTGCTCGATCAGGACTTTCAGTTCGACGGCGGCGCGGGTGGTGTCGGTGTCGGCGGATTTCGCGGACAGGGTATTGGCTTCGCGGTTGAGTTCCTGCATCAGAAAATCCAGCCGCCGGCCCACCGGCTCGGTCCGCGCGAACACCCCCTGGATTTCGTCGAGATGGGCGTCCAGCCGGTCGAGTTCCTCGTCCACGTCCAGGCGTTGGGCGATCAGCACCAATTCCTGTTCCAAGCGTCCGGCATCGGCCTCGGTCGGTATATCCGCCAGCCGGCTCAGCAGCTTGTCGCGCCAGCGGGCCTGCACCTCGGGCCGGCGGGCGCGTACCCGTCGGACCTGGGTTCGTATCGCATCGCAGCGTTGCTGGAGCAACTCGGCGGTGCGCCGCCCTTCCCGTTCGCGCGTAGCGATCAGCTCCGCCAGGGCCGCATCCAGGCAATCGAGAATGGCCAGCCGGATTTCGTCCAGATCCGGCTCGGCTTCGTTGACCACGCCCGGCCAGCGCAGCACGTCCGCCAACCGCAGCCCGGTACCGGGTCCCATCATGTGTTCCAGTTCGGAGGCGATTTCGAGCAGCCGCCCGACCAGGGGCCGGTTCAGGGTGATGGCGGTCAGCGCCTCGCCGGCGGTTTGCAGCTTGAGAGTGCATTCCACCTTGCCGCGGCTGAGCGCGGCTCCAATGCGCTCGCGCACCAGCGATTCCAGACCGCGCAGCGCCTCCGGCAGGCGCACGGCAGCCTCCAGATAGCGGTGATTCACCGAGCGCAATTCCCAGGTAATCGTGCCCCAGGCGCTGGACTGTTCCTGGCGCGCGAAGGCGGTCATGCTGCGTAACATGGGCTATCCTCTTTGCAGTGGTGTTTTTATCTTAGGCCGAATTGGCCGTCTTGGCGCGGTCGCGGCGATTTTTCGCCGCCGCGCCGACCCGGAACCCGGCCAATCCCGACCGGCTGGCCGGTTCTGCTATAGTGCCGGTCCCCGCGATAACCCTCCGACCCCAGGAAAACCGTCCATGCGTCCCAGTGCCCGCGCCGCCGATGAACCACGCCCGATCCAGATTACCCGGCAATTCACCAAGCACGCCGAAGGCGCGGTGCTGGTGGAATTCGGGGATACCCGGGTGATCTGCACCGCCAGCGTCGAGGAGCGGGTGCCGCCGTTCCTGAAGGGCAAGGGGCGGGGTTGGGTGACGGCGGAATACGGCATGTTGCCGCGCGCCACCCATACCCGGATGCAGCGCGAGGCCAGCCGGGGCCGACAGGAGGGGCGAACCATGGAAATCCAGCGCTTGATCGGGCGGGCGCTGCGGGCGGTGATGGATCTGGAGGCCCTGGGCGAGCGCACCATCACCGTGGACTGCGATGTGATCCAGGCCGACGGCGGCACCCGCACCGCCGCCATCACCGGCGGTTTCGTGGCGCTGGCCGACGCGGTGCGTCACCTGATCGCCAGAAAACTCCTGAAGAAAAACCCCTTGCATGGACAGGTGGCCTCGGTGTCGGTCGGCATCTACCAGGGCGTGCCGGTGCTGGATCTGGATTACGCCGAGGATTCGGAGGCGGAGACCGACATGAACGTGGTGATGAACGACGCCGGCGCCTTCATCGAAATCCAGGGCACCGCCGAGGGCCACGCCTTCCGCATGGAGGAATTGCAGGCGATGCTGGAACTGGCGCGGACCGGCATCGGTCATCTGCTGCGCAAGCAGCGGGAAACGCTGGGCTTGCCGGGCTGAATCGCGTCTCGACGAGTGGAGAACCCGAATGCGCAGAATCGTTCTGGCCACCAGCAACCCCGGTAAGGTCCGCGAGTTCGGCGCCGTGCTGGCGCGATTCGCTCTGGACATCGTTCCGCAATCGGCCTTCAACGTGCCCGAAGCGGAGGAAACCGGGCTGACCTTCGTCGAGAACGCCATCCTCAAGGCCCGCAACGCCGCCCTGTATACCGGCTTGCCGGCGCTGGCCGACGATTCCGGGCTGACGGTGGACGCGCTGGGCGGCGCGCCGGGCATCTATTCGGCCCGTTACGCCGGTTTTGGCGCCGGCGACCGCGCCAACATCGACAAGCTGCTGGCCGAGTTGGCTGGAGTGCCGACGGAACGGCGCACGGCCCGCTTCGTCTGCGCGCTGGCCCTGCTGCACCATCCCGCCGATCCCACCCCCCTGCTCTGCCAGGCAAGCTGGGAGGGCGTCATCCTGACCGAGCCGCGCGGCACGGGCGGCTTCGGCTACGATCCGGTCTTCCTGGTGCCGACCGAGAACCGGACCGCCGCCGAGTTGGAGCTTTCCGCCAAGAACCGGCTCAGCCATCGCGGGCGGGCGCTGACCCAACTGGCGCGGCTGCTGAAGCTGGATCCGGTGCCGCTGGCGGCGCGCTGAGCGTATCGCGATGCCGCCATTCGCCGCGCCGATCCCGCTGGCGCTGTACGTCCATATTCCCTGGTGCGCGCGCAAGTGTCCGTACTGCGATTTCAATTCCCACGAAGCGCGCGGTCCGGTTCCGGAACAGACCTATGTGGATGCGCTGCTGACCGATCTGGAGCAGGATTTGCCGCGCGTTTGGGGACGACGGATCGAAAGCGTATTCATCGGCGGCGGTACGCCCAGCCTGTTCTCCGCCGAGGCGCTGGATCGCTTGCTGTCGGGGCTGCGCGCCCGGCTGCCGCTGTGGCCCGATACGGAAATCACCCTGGAAGCGAATCCGGGCGCGGTGGAACGGGGCCAGTTCGCCGAATTCCGGGAAATCGGCGTCAACCGGCTGTCCATCGGCGTGCAGAGTTTCAGCGACGATCTCTTGCGGCGACTGGGACGGATTCACGACCGCCGCGAGGCGTTCGCCGCCGCCGAGGCCGCCCATGCCGCCGGCCTGGAGAATTTCAATCTGGATCTGATGTTCGGCCTGCCGGGCCAGACGGTCGAGCAGGCGCTGGCCGACATCGCCGACGCGATGGCGCTGCAACCGGCGCATCTGTCGTATTACCAGCTCACCATCGAACCGAACACCCTGTTCCACCAGTCGCCGCCGACCCTGCCGGACGACGAGACGATCAGCCTCATGCAGGAACGCGTCCAGGCTGAACTGGCCCGGCAGGGTTATCGGCCTGTCTCTTATACACATCT
>DGFE01000256.1 GCA_002391525.1 Competibacteraceae bacterium UBA3908 | reverse complement strand
GGCCTGCACTTCCATGACATCGAGCAGTTGCTGAAAGTGCTGCACGAGTTGCGGGACCGGGGCAACACCATCGTCGTCATCGAACATAACCTGGACGTGATCAAGACCGCCGACTGGATCATCGACCTGGGGCCGGAAGGCGGGGGCGGGGGCGGGGAGGTGGTGGCGGTGGGCACGCCGGAGGATGTTGCCCGTCACCCGGACAGTCATACCGGGCGGTTTCTGGCGCCGGTGCTGGGGCGGTAGTTTGGCGCGCGTGATTCGGGAATGTAAAACCAAGCGCTTGATGTATTATGTCGTTGATTCCATTAATTGGCAGCGAGGGTTGAACCCATGTCCACCGCGTTTCGGTAGTCCTGAAATGCGAATGATCCATCGGGCATTCCCCCCTTTAGCAAAGGGGGGTGAGGGGGGATTTGAACCCACTGGGCCGGGCCAAACCCGGCGAAATCCCCCCTGGCCCCCTTTTTCAAAGGGGGGTTTCCACCATTTGATGTGCGGGACTACCCGCATTTCATCCCGCCCATGCCATCGACTACCCCGATTCCGATGGTCAACCCATGGCGGAAAGCGATTTCCAGCGCGAACCTTTGATCTATGCGGTCGAGTCCTTGCGGATTTATTTTCAGGACCGCGCCGATGTCTACGTCTCCGGCAACATGTTCGTTTATTACGAGGAAGGCAATCCCAAGGCGGTCGTGGTGCCGGATGTTTTCGTCGTGATCGGCACTCCCTCGCACGATCGGCCTTCCTACAAGCTCTGGCAGGAACCGAAGGGACCGGATTTCGTGCTGGAAATCACCTTCCGGAGTACCTATTCCGAGGATCAAGGCGCCAAGCGCGGCATTTACGCCTTGCTGGGAGTGAGCGAATACTGGCAGTACGACCCGACCGGGGATTATCTGCAACCGGTGTTACAGGGTTTGCAACTGGCGGATCGCAACTACTGGCCGCTGCCGGCGAAACGACCGCCGGATGGCGGACTGTTGATGCACAGCGCGGTGCTGGGTCTGGATTTGCGCGTAGACGACGGCGGGCTGCGGTTCTACGATCCGGCCACGAATCAGAAACTACGCAGCCATTCCGAGGCCGAATGGGCCTGCCATCACGCGGAACTCGCGCGTCGGACTGCGGAAACGGCCCGCCAAGCGGCCGAACAGGCCATTCGGGAAGCCGCCTTGGCCCGCCAGGCAGCGGAGGCGAGAGCCGAGCATGAGGCGGCGCAGCGACGGGCGCTGGAGGCGCGGCTGGCCGAATTTCGCAATCTACTTGATACCTCTAGTTTTCGGTAGATTTCAAGGAAATGTGCTAGATCAAACAATGCGTCTAATTGGGATCAGGAACGAGTCAGCAATCGTACAGTTCCATAAAGATTACGAGCCATTTGTAGAGTTGGCGTTGAAGAAAAAAGACAAAGACACTTTTGAGGTAAAAGTATTATTTAATGGTTTTGGTACAAACAGTGTCTTGGAAATAGGAGGCAAGCGCTTTGTCGTCCCAAACGATCAATATCGCTTATTGTACGAATGAAGTGCTAACAAAGCGCTTCACACGGATATATTTTCCGCTGCGCTCCAAATTTACCAGTAAGTTCCCTGTTGTCGCGAACGTTTCGCACTCAGCCCAACTGGGCGGCGTCTAGTCAGATCACCTCAGAGATAAAAGTCAAGGAAAAAAGTGCATAACAAGTCCATCGACACAGCGGACTGACTCGGTCGCTGCGCACCCCCGCCAGCCGGTTAGGGTATGGTCCGTAGCGAATTCAATGAAAAACCAGCCAAGCGCCCGACCGGTGGTCAGCCCCGCAGATGCGGGGCTTCGAGGTTCAAAGGAACCGATCAGGTTCAGTCGCGACGGGCGGCTCTGCGCAAATGATCGTACCGGCGGCGCTGGGTTTTGCCGGCGAAGTGCGTCGGCATGATGCTCTCGACCGAGCACGGGGTGATGCCCAGGGCCTCCAGACCATTGCAACTACAGACACTATCCACCTGCAAGGACAGATAATTGTCGGTGGTGAATACTTTCACCGGCAATAATCCCAGCACCTTGGCTTGCAACCGCGCCAGTGAATCCGGCAAGCCTACCACCAGCCGTTTCAGGCCCAGCATCCGGGCGATGTCCTCGACCAGTTCCTTGAAGGTATAGACGCGCGGTCCGCACAACTCGTAGCTTTGACCGATGGTTGCGTCGTTCTCCAGGGCCACCTCGAAAGCCTGCGCCACGTCGCCGACGTAAACCGGCGCGAAACGAGCGTTCGGACAGGCCAGCGGCAGCACGAGGCTGAACCTGAGCATGTTGGCGAATTGATTGTAGAAATTGTCGTCCGGCCCGAAGATGATCGACGGTTTGAAACAAGTGACCGCCAGGTCTTGCGCTTGCGTCACCACCCGTTCGCCTTCGCCCTTGGTGAACAGATATTGGCTCGGACCCTTGGCGGCATCGGCGTGCAGGGCGCTCATGTGTAGCAAGCGTTTGACTCCGACCGCCCGGCAGGCTTCCACCACCTTGCCAGGCAACTCGGCATGGACGGTGCGGAAGCTCTGGCTGGGATATTCGTGCAGAATACCCACCAGATTGACGACGGCGTCGCAGCCGGCGAAATGCTCCGCCAACACCGTGGGATCGTGAACGTCCGCCCCGATCAGCGTCGTATCGGGCAGCACCTCGATTTCCCGGTGCCGTTGCGGATAACGGGTCAGCACCTTGATTCGATGGCCCCGGTTGGCCAGTCGGGTGACCAGATGCCGACCGACGAAACCGGTGCCGCCCAACACGCAGAGGGTTTGGTTTTTCATGCCTGTGCCTGCTCCTCGCTGTTCTTGTCCTGTCCGCGACGGACGGGCGCCACGGAACCATCATGATCGGAACGGGGACATGCCCGGCGATCCGCTTACAATAGCCGCTGCGTGCATGGCGCGCGTAGTGGCCGTTTCATGATGAAATTTACCATACATCAGCCGTGCGCTTCTTCCCGGAACGAATGACCGCGAAAAAAGGATAACCCTGCCTTGGAACCCGTTTTACCGACTTTGCTGTTGTACTTGGGATTGGGCGCGTTCGCCGGCCTGATGGCCGGCCTGCTCGGCGTGGGCGGCGGCCTGATCATCGTGCCGGTGCTGGCCTGGATTTTTCGGGGCCAGCAGGTGAACGAGGCGATCATCATGCATCTGGCCATCGGCACTTCGCTGGCCACCATCGTCGTCACCTCGATCTCCTCGGTGCGCGCCCATCATCGGCGCGGCGCGGTGCTGTGGCCGGTATTCTGGCGGCTGACGCCGGGTATCGTCGTCGGCGCCTGGCTGGGCGCGGCGGTGGCCGACGCCTTGTCCAGTCTCGCCCTGCAAAAAGTGTTTGCGGTGTTCGTACTGCTGATGGCGGCACAAATGGGTTTCGGCGCCAAGCCGGCGCCGCATCGCGACCTGCCGGGCACGGCCGGGATGCTGATCGCCGGCGCGGTGATCGGCGCGGTGTCGGCCATCGTCGGCATCGGCGGCGGCTCGCTGACCGTGCCGTTTTTGAACTGGTGCAACATCTCGATCCGTCAGGCGGTGGCGACCTCGGCGGCTTGCGGTCTGCCCATCGCGCTGGCCGGCTCCGTCGGCTTCGTCGTCACCGGCCTGAACGCGGCCGACCTGCCGGACTGGAGTCTCGGGTACGTCTACGGCCCGGCGCTGCTTGGCGTGGCTCTGGTCAGCATGTTGTCGGCTCCATGGGGCGCGAAACTCGCCCATACCCTGCCGACGGATATTCTGAAGCGAGTGTTCGCCATTTTTCTGGCGCTGGTCGGAACCAAAATGCTGCTGGGCTGAGGGAGGGAACGAGGTGCTTGGGACATTGGTGAACGCGGGCGCGGTCGTGATCGGCAGCGCCATCGGCCTGACGGCGGGCGCGCGATTGCCGGAAAGAATCAAAGTCATCCTGATGCAGGCGCTGGGGTTGGCGGTGGTCGCCATCGGCCTGCGCATGGCGTTGGAAGCCCAACATACGCTGCTGGCCATCGGTTGCCTGCTGTTGGGCGGCATCACCGGCGAACTGCTGCGGATCGAGCAGCGGCTGGATAATCTGGCCGAAGCCCTCCAGCGAACATTACGCTCCAGTTCCGAGCGCTTTGTCGAGGGTTTCGTCACGGCCACGCTGTTGTACCTGACCGGGGCGATGACTATCGTCGGCTCGATCCAGGATGGCACGGTCGGCGATCCCAGCGTGCTGCTGGTCAAGTCGCTGCTGGACGGCGTGGCTTCGGTCGCGCTGGCCTCGTCGCTGGGTATCGGGGTGATGTGCTCGGCCCTGCCGGT
>DGFE01000200.1:11786-24543 GCA_002391525.1 Competibacteraceae bacterium UBA3908 | reverse complement strand
CGATGCGAAAAATCCTCCCGCTCCACGCGGCTCTCCACCGCCCTCCCCTCGCCCTTCGGGAGCGGGGCCGGGGGTGAGGGCGCTTCGCCCCCCTCGCCCTTCGGGAGCGGGGTTGGGGGTAAGGGCGCATGTTTCTCCACCACCCGCCGCAAGACCTTGTAGGTCAGCCACGGCGTGAACACGAAGGCCACCGCCAGCGAAATCAACATGCCCATGCTGGAATTGATCGGGATGGGGCTCATGTACGGTCCCATCAACCCCGAGACGAAAGCCATCGGCAGCAGGGCGGCGATGACGGTAAACGTCGCCAGAATGGTCGGGCCGCCGACCTCGTCCACCGCCAGCGGAATCGCCTCGACCAGCCTGCGCCCGCCGAGATGAATGTGACGGTGAATGTTCTCCACCACCACGATGGCGTCGTCTACCAGGATGCCGATGGAGAAGATCAGCGCGAACAGCGACACCCGGTTGAGGGTGAAGCCCCAGGCCCAGGAGGCGAACAGGGTGATCGTCAGGGTCAGGATCACCGCCGCGCCGACGATGAACGCCTCGCGCCAGCCCAGCGCCACCCACACCAGCGCGATCACCAGCACGGTGGCGAAAATCAGCTTGGTGATCAACGTCATGGCTTTGTCGTTGGCGGTAACCCCGTAATTGCGGGTAACGGTGACGTTGACGCCTTCGGGGATGAAGGTGCCCTTGAGTCGTTCGATCCGTTCCAGAATCCGATCAGCGATGACGACTGCGTTTTCACCGGGCTTTTTGGCGATGGCGAGCGTCACGGCGGGGAATTCGCCCCGGACCTTGATCCCGCTGGCTTCCGCCGCCGGCCCCGTCCCCAACCAAACGTAACGCTCCGGCTGATCCGGCCCCAGCCTGACCTCGGCGACATCGGCCAGATACACCGGCGCGCCCTGGTGCAGACCCACCACCAGGCTGCCAATCTCCTCCGGGTCCACCAGAAAGCTGCCGGCCTGCACCGGAATTTCCCGATTGTCGCCCACCAGCGCGCCGGCATCGGCCGAGGCGTTGGCGGCTTGCAGCGCGCGGCGCAGATCGCTCAGCGCCAGCCCGTGGCCGGACAGCTTGGCCGGATCGAACGACACCTGCACCACCCGGTCGGGCGCGCCGATGGTATACAGGTCGCGCGTGCCGGATACGCGCTTCAACTCGGTTTCCAGGGTGTGGGCCACCCGCGCCAAGTCGTCGGCCCCGCGCCGCGGATCCTCCGTCCACAGCGTCAGACCGACGATGGGCACGTCGTCGATGCCCTTGGGTTTGACGATGGGCTGGCCGACCCCGAGATTGGGCGGCAGCCAGTCGGCGTTGGAATAGAGCTTGTTGTACAGCCGGACGATGGCGTCGGTGCGGGGTTCGCCGACGAAGAATTGCACGGTCAGCACCGCCATGCCGGGCCGCGATACCGAGTAGACGTGCTCGACACCTTCGATTTCCGCGAGCACCTGTTCAGCCGGACTGCTCACCAGTCGTTCCACTTCCCGAGCGGTCGCGCCGGGAAAGGCGATGAACACGTTGGCGAAGGTGACGTTGATCTGCGGTTCTTCCTCGCGGGGGGTGACCAGCACCGCGAACACCCCCATCAGCAATCCCACCAATGCCAGCAGCGGGGTGATCTCGCTGAGCAGGAATTTTTTCGCAATCGCCCCGGACAGGCCAAGGCGCGGTTCGGCGGCTTCGTTCATCTCACTGCTCCGCGGTCCGTTGCCGCTGATCCTTGAGATAGACGCCGGCCTTGATCGGGTCCAGCGCGACCTGCTCGCCCGGTTCCAGGCCGGCGAGAATCTCCACGATCTCGCCCTCGGTCCGACCGGGACGCACCTGCCGCAGGCTGATCCGGCCATCCCGAACCACGTAAACGCCGCTCACCTCGCCGCGTTGGGCCAATGCCTGCCGCGGCACGGTCAGGCGGCTGGCCTCGCCGACCCGGAAGGCGGTTTTGACAAACATGCCGGGATAAAGCCCGCCGGTTTTTTTGGGTAGATAGACGCGGACCCTGAACACGTTGCTTTGGGGATCGGCGTAGGGGAAGAAGGTCAGTTTCTCGGCGATGATGCTTTTCCCACCGTTCGGCGGCAGCACCCGCGCCTGCTGGTATTGGCGCACCGGCACGATCAGCCGTTGCGGCACGTTGGCCACCACCCGCAACTCGTCCAGCGAGAAGCCGGTCATCAACGGCTTGCCGGGCTGGACGGTCTCGCCGAGTTGGACATGCCGTTCCAGCACGATGCCGCTGTAGGGCGCGTTGATGGTGGTGTAACCCAGCGATTCCCTGGCCTGGGCGACGCCGGCCTGCGCCGCTTCCAGCCGGGCCTTGGCGGCGTCGAAACTGGCCGTGGCGGCGTCCATCTGCGCCTTGGCGACCAACTGCTTTTCGTAGACGCCCCGGATGCGGTTGTATTCGGCCTGGGCTTCCAGGAACCGGGCCTGAGCCTCGCGCAGGCTGGCCTGCGCCTGGTCGAGTCCGGCGCGCTGTTCGATGTTGCGCAGGCGGATGATCGGCGCGCCCTGCGGGACGAAGTCGTTGACATCCACCATGATGTCCTCGACCCGGCCGGCGGTCTGGGCGGAAACGGTGCTCTGGTTGACCGCCTCGACCACGCCGTCGAGAATCTGCTCGCTGGGCAAGGCTTGCAATCGGGCTTCGGCAACCGCAAACGGTAACTCGGCGGCGAATGATCCTGGCGCGATGGCCAACAGGCAACACGACAGCAGAAGGCGCAGCGGTGTCGGCATGGACATAATGGGGTCCCCCAAACAATCTGACCGATATTTTTTGTATATTACCATATTCTAATATTTCCAAGCGAGTGAAACGAGGAAGGCACGGTCCGGGATCAATGGCGCCTGCCGCCTCAATCCACCAGCAGCGCCGGCGCCAGCAGCGCGGCGGTTTCGGCCAATTCGCACGCCGCGCCGAGGGTGTCGCCGGTAGCGCCGCCCAACCGGGCCAGCAACCAGTGGCGCATCCCGAGAAAGCCTGTTCCCAGTACGGCCAGCAGCAGCCCTCCCTGCCAACCGAAGAGCGCAACGGTAGTGATGGCGGCGAGCAGCACCAGCGCCGTGCAGCTCAGGCGCGGCAGATAGTCGGCATAGGAGGCGCCCAACCCCTCCGCCCGCACGTAAGGCGTCGTGATCAACAGCAAGACGATGACGACCCGCCCCAAGGCCGGCGTCAGCAACAGCACCAGCCGGGCGTCGCCGGCCAGCAACACTTGCAGGGCCGCGAACTTGTTGAGCAGCACCAGCACGATCACGGCAACGGCAATCGGGCCGCTGCGCGGATCCTTCATGATCGCCAGCGTCCGGTCGCGATCTCCCTGGCCGCCGATCCAGGCATCGGCGGTGTCGGCCAGGCCATCCAGGTGCAGGCCGCCGGTCACCAGTACCCACACGCCCAGGATCAACGCCGCCAGCACGCCAGGATCGACCAGCCACAGGGCCGTATGCAGCCCGGCCAGCAAGGCGCCGATGATCAGGCCGACCACCGGAAACCACAGTACCGACCAGCCCAGTTCCTCGGGTTTTGGCGGCGACTTGGGCGATGGCGCCGGCAGCCGGGTGAGCAATTGCAGGGCCAGGACGAAGGCGCGGATCATGCCGGGCGGCCGTTGTGAAACACCAGGTGCGGTTCGGCGGCGGGATCGCGGTGCAAGCGTACTCGGCTGAGCGCCGCGAACGGAACCTCGAACCGCCAGATGCGCCGTAACGGCATGTCCAGGATCCGGCGCAGCACCATGCGGATCGTGCCGCCGTGGGCGACCAGCAGCACATGCTGGCCACGGTAGCGTTCCAGCAACGCATCCCAGGCTTGCCCGATCCGCCGGTCGAAATCGGCGACGGGTTCGCCGTTGGGAATCGGATAGGCAACCGGATCACGCCAGAATCGTCCCAGCGCCAGCGGATCGGCGGCATGAACCTCGGCGACGCCGCGCCCTTCCCAGACGCCGAAGCCCAACTCGGTGAAGCCGGCCACGATTTCCAGGGGCCGGTCCAATCGCTCGGCCAGTTCGTAGGCAAAGGCGGCGCAACGGATCAGCGGCGAACTGACGACGACCTGCCAGTCGCGGCAATCTCCCACCGCCGACCGCATCTGCTCCCAGCCGCGCGGGCTCAGCGGATCGTCCACCGCGCCGCGAAATTTTTGGCCGCCTTCCGGTTCGCCGTGTCGCAGCAGGTCCACCGTGGTGAAGTCGCTCATGCCCGCGAGACTCCGGCCTCGGCGAACGTGGCCATCCGGGCGTGCAGGGCGGCGGCGGCGCGCAGGATCGGCATCGCCACCGCCGCGCCGCTGCCCTCGCCCAGCCGCATTCCCAGCTCGAACAGCGGCTTGGCGTCCAGTATTTCCAACAACCGGCGATGGCCGGGTTCGGCGGAGCAATGCGCGTAGAACAGCCAGTGGGCCAATTCCGGTCGCAGCCGTACCGCTGCCAACGCCGCGACGGTGCTGATGAAGCCGTCCACCAGCACGGGCACGCCAAGCTGGCCGCAGCGCAGGTAGGCACCCGTCAGCGCGGCGATTTCAAAACCGCCCAGCCGTTGCAGCGCGGTGAGCGGCTGGTCGCTGCGGTGCCGGGCCAGCGCCCGTTCGATGACCAGCGCCTTGCGACCGACACCGGCGGCATCCAGCCCGGTGCCGGGTCCGGCCAGTTGCGCGGCGGGCAGGCCAAGCAGGGAGCAGGCGACGGCGGCGGCGCTGGTGGTGTTGCCGATGCCCATCTCGCCGCCGATGAACAGCTGCGCGCCGCCAATCGCGGCCCGTTCGGCGGCATCGTGACCTGCGGCGAGCGCATCGTGCAATTGCGCGACGGTCATGGCCGGCTCGTGGACGAAGTTGGCGGTGCCGGGTCCAACCCGGGCATCCAGTACTCCTGGCAGCTCCTCCAACGGTTGGACCGTGCCGACGTTCACCACTTCGAGCCGCGCCTTCCATTCCCGGGCCAGCACGCTGATCGCCGCGCCGCCGCGGGCGAAGTTGCGCACCATTTCGGCGGTCACCACGGAAGGGAAAGCGGAAACCCCTTCGGCGGTCACCCCGTGATCGCCGGCAAACACGGTGATCCAGATTTGATCCATACGTGGCTGCTGGGTGCCCTGCATGGCCGCCAGCGTGACACCGAGTTCTTCCAGGCGGCCCAGCGAACCGGGCGGTTTGGTCAGTTGCAGCTGCCGCTCGCGGGCGGCGACCAGCAGGGCGCCGTCGAGATCGGCAATGGGGTCGTCAAACCAGTGATGGCTCATGTGGAACAGTCCTTGAGGGTGAGAGGAAGACCGGCGACCACGAAAGTCACCCGGTCGCAGCGGCTGGCGACCGCCTGATGCAACCGACCGGTTTCGTCGCGGAACCGCCGGGCCAGCGGGTTGGCGGGGACGATGCCCTGCCCCACTTCGTTGCTGACCAGCAGCACCTGGCCGGACAGATTCGGGAGGGTATCGAGCAGGGCGCGCGTTTCGGTGTGGAATCGAGCATCGCCGGCGGCCAGCAGGTTGCTTAGCCACAGAGTCAGGCAATCCACCAGCAGGCAACGGTCCGGGGCGGCATGGGCTTGCAGGGCGGCGGCCAGCGCCAGCGGTTCTTCGATCAAACCCCAGTCTCGGGGCCGCTCGGCGCGATGGCGGGCGATGCGTTCGGCCATCTCCGCGTCGCCGGCCCGCGCGGTGGCGAGATAGCGCACGCCCAGGCCGCTGGCGAGCGCCCGCCGTTGAGCGAAGGCGCTTTTGCCGGAACGGGCGCCACCGAGAATGAGTTCTTTCATGTCAAGGCGTTATGATTGTTTTGCGAACATCGGTCGCCGGTATGGCAGCGTATTATCATTGATTTTGGGCGATTGCCAAAGGTGACGGGCGCACCTGTCAACCGGAAGGATGGCGCCAGGACACCGCCTCGACCAGCGTTGCGCGCCCGGGACTTTCCTCCTAGAATGTCCACCCTTTGCGGCCCGCCCGGACCGCGACTCCTTGCCTCACCGCGGCGCGGGAGGCTGTCCGTTATCCATAAGGAGCCCAAATGCGTCACTACGAAATCGTGTTCCTGGTTCATCCCGACCAGAGCGAACAAGTCCCGGCGATGATCGAGCGCTATCGCGCGCTGATCCAGGAGGACGGGGGTCGGATCCATCGCCTGGAAGACTGGGGTCGCCGGCAACTGGCCTATGCAATCAACAAGATTCACAAGGCGCACTACGTGCTGATGAACGTCGAGTGCAGCCAGACGGTGCTGACGGAAATCCAGAGCGCGTTTCGCTTCAACGACGCCGTCATCCGCAACCTCGTCATTCAGCGAGACCACGCCGAAACCGAGCCTTCGCCCCTGATCAAGTCTCGCGAGGAACGCGACAGCCACGGGGAGCGCGACAGCCACGGCGAGCGTACCGGCCGCGCCGACCGCGACGACGTCGAGGACGACGAGGCTGAAGACGACGAGGCCGCGTGAGCCGGCCCTGGCCGGAACGTCATGCCCGCGTTATCCGCCGACAATTGCCTGATCATCGCCGGTCGGGTGGTCGGACCCTGCGAGACCCGCACCTCGCCGGCCGGCATCCCCATCAGCCGCTTTCTGCTGGAACATCAGTCCGGCCAGGTGGAAGCCGGCGTTCCGCGCGAGGCGCGCTGCCGGCTGCCGGTCGTGGCCTGCGGCGAACCCCTGGTCCGGGCCGCTCGTGGCCTGCCGCCGGGAGCGTGGGTACGGGTGCGGGGCTTCGTCAGTCGCGCCAATCACCGTGAAGGCGAATATCGGCTGGTGCTGCACGCCGCCCACATTGATCTGTTCGATACCGAACCCGCCAACCCATTCGAGGATTGACTCATCATGTCGCGTTTCTT
Organism: Competibacteraceae bacterium UBA3908; assembly: GCA_002391525.1. Taxonomy (GTDB): domain Bacteria; phylum Pseudomonadota; class Gammaproteobacteria; order Competibacterales; family Competibacteraceae; genus Competibacter_A. The sequence continues at coordinate 17,703 of DGFE01000200.1, read as the reverse complement.
CCGTCGCAAGAAGTTCTGCCGTTTCACCGCCGAAGGCGTCAAGGAGATCGATTACAAGGACATCGCCACCCTGAAAAACTATATCACCGAGACCGGCAAGATCGTACCGAGCCGCATCACCGGCACCAAGGCCCGCTATCAGCGGCAGTTGTCGGTCGCGATCAAGCGCGCTCGCTTTCTGGCGCTGCTGCCCTACTGCGACCGGCATTGAGCCGGGTGGCGCCGGATAGCCCGAGCTAGCCGCCAGGACAGTCCGAGGTGCAAGCGCTCGCCACCTTCGTCATGCGGGGCCGGTCGCCGGCGGCGCTGGTCGCCGCGACCGCGGCGACGCTGTTCTGGCTGTTCCCGCCGTTCCTGATCATCGCCGGGGCGGTGGTAGCCCTGGTGACCCTGCGCCAGGGCGCGGTCGAGGGGGCGCTGCTCATGGCGCTGGCCGGACTGGGCGCCGCTGGCCTGACCTGGCTGGCGCTGGACTCGCCCTGGCCGATGCTGCGGGTACTGTTGCCCTGCTGGCTGCCGCTGTGGCTGCTGGCGCTGGTGCTGCGGGCCACGGTCTCGCTGACCCGCACGCTCCAGGTCGCGGCGCTGCTGGGCTTGCTGGGCGTGTCTGGCTTCTATCTGTTGCTGGGCGATCCGGCGGCCTGGTGGGACGGTCTGCTCGACCGGTTGCAACAGGACCTGACGACGCTGGCGCCGGCGGGGCAGACGGCGGATCGAGCCATGCTGGATCAACTGCTGGCGTTGCTCAGAAGCTGGGCGCCCTTCCTGCCCGGACAGGTGGTCAGCGCGGCATTGCTGGTGGTGGTGTTGGCCCTGCTCCTCGGCCGTTGGTGGCAGGCGCGGCTGTTCAACCCCGGCGGCTTTCGCCCCGAGTGTCACGAACTGCGACTGGGTCGACCCCTGGCGGCGCTGACGCTGGCGCTGTTTGGCGCCGCGATGCTGTCCGGCTGGCCGGCGCTGGCCAACGCGGTGCTGGTGCTGGGCACGCTGTACACCGTGCAGGGCGTCGTTCTGGTCCACGCCATCCTTTTCAAGCTGCAAGGGTCGCCGGCCTGGTTGCTGCTGTTTTACCTGCTGTTGATTCCGCTGCTGTCGCAGTTGGTGATGGCGCTGGGCGTCGCCGACGCCTGGGCCGATTTCCGCGCCCGCATCCGACCGCGACCGGGCAAGCGCTGAACCTGTAATCCCACGCCTCGAATCGAATATCGGAGTCGAATCAATGGAAATCATTCTGCTGGAAAAAGTCGCCAACCTGGGCGTCCTGGGCGACCGGGTCAAAGTCAGGCCGGGTTATGCCCGCAACTATCTCATCCCCAAAGGCAAGGCCACCGCGGCCACTCCGGCCAACCTGGCCCGTTTCGAGGCGCGCCGCGCCGAACTGGAGCGGATCGCCGCCGAGTCGCTGGCCATGGCCAGGACCCGCGCCGCGCAACTGGCCGAGTTGATCGTCACGCTGTCGGTCAAGACCGGCAGCGAAGGCAGGCTGTTCGGCTCGGTGGGCGCCGCCGACATCGCCAACGCGGTATCCGCCGCCGGCATCGAACTGCAAAAACACGAAGTGCGGCTTCCCGCCGGCTCGATCCGCCAGATCGGTGAATACGACGTGGATTTGCATCTGCACAGCGAGGTCAAGACCCAGATTCGCGTCAACATCATCGCCGAAGCCTGAGCGCTGACCAACCCACCCGCACCACGGTTTGGACTAGACTGAAATCATCCCCTTTCCTGGGCGGGTATCACCCGGCGGCCCATCGCCGTCGGGCAACGCGCCCTACCCTTGCGGGGAAATTCCGAGGCCGTGCCGCTGGATAGTCGCGGTGGACGGCGGATCGCCGGTTTCGTTCCGAGAGTTCCGTCATGCAGCCCGTTTCGCCGTTTCCCAATCGTAAGGATGCCGCCGCCGAAGCGCTGCGGGTACCGCCGCATTCGCTCGAAGCCGAGCAGGCGGTATTGGGCGGCTTGATGCTGGATAACTCCACCTGGGATCAGATCGCCGACCGGCTGGACGAAAGCGATTTTTACCGCAGCGATCATCGCCTGATTTTCCGCGCCATCCGCCGGCTGTCCGAGAACGGCAAGCCCTTCGATCTGCTGACCCTGGCCGAATGGCTGGAAGACAACAACGAACTGGAGGACGCGGGCGGCTTCGCCTATCTGGGCATCCTGGCGCGGGACACGCCCAGCGCGGCCAACGTCCGCGCCTATGGCGACATCGTCCGCGAGCGGGCCATCCGCCGTGAACTGATCCGCACCGCCACCGAGATGGCCGACAGCGCCTACGATCCCCGGGGCCGCGACAGCAAGCAATTGCTGGACGACGCCGAGAAGCGGGTGTTCGCCATCGCCGAACATGGATTGCGCGCCCAACAGGGCTTCGTCAGCATCAAGGATTTGCTGGCCAGCACGGTGGAGCGGATCGATATCCTGTTCCAGCGCGACAACCCCATTACCGGCATTCCCACCGGCTGGCCGGATTTCGACGACAAAACCGCCGGGCTGCAACGCGGCGACCTGATCGTGATCGCCGGGCGACCGTCGATGGGCAAGACCGCCTTCGCCATGAACATCGCCGAGTTCGCCGCCATTCAGGTCAAATGCCCGGTAGCGGTGTTCAGTATGGAAATGCCGGGCGAGAGCCTGATCATGCGACTGATGTCGTCGCTGGGACGGATCGACCAGCACAAGGTGCGCACCGGCCGACTGGATGATGACGACTGGCCGCGGCTGACCTCGGCGGTGACCATGCTGTCCGAGGCCCGCTTGTTTATCGACGACAGTTCCAATCTGAGTCCGAACGAACTCCGGGCGCGGGCGCGCCGCCTGCATCGGCAGGAAGGGCAACTGGGGCTGATCGTGGTCGATTATCTCCAGTTGATGCAGGTGCCGGGCACCAACGAGAACCGGGCGACCGAGGTTTCCGAGATTTCCCGCTCGCTCAAGGCCCTGGCCAAAGAACTGTCGGTGCCGGTGCTGGCCCTGTCGCAGCTCAACCGGACCCTGGAGCAGCGCGGCGACAAGCGGCCGATCATGTCGGACTTGCGCGAATCGGGCGCCATCGAACAGGATGCCGATTTGATTTGCTTCATTTACCGCGACGAAGTCTACAATCCCGACAGCCCCGACAGGGGCGTCGCCGAAATCATCATCGGCAAGCAACGCAACGGTCCCATCGGGACCACCCGCCTCACCTTTCTGGGGCAGTACACCCGCTTCGAGAGTTACGCCCCCGAATTCTACCCGGCAGGATCCGGCCATGAGTCGAGCAACCACGGCGCGCCTCGATCTGGGGGCGCTGGTTCACAATCTGCGGCGGGCAAGGGCGGCGGCGCCGGGCCGGCGGGGGGCGGCCGCCGTTAAGGCCGAAGGCTACGGTCACGGCCTGGTCCGGGTCGCCCGAACCCTGGACGCCGACGCCTTCGCGGTGGCGTGCCTCGAGGAGGCGCTGATCTTGCGCGAGGCGGGCGTCGCTCAGCCCATCCTGCTTTTGGAGGGCGTATTCGAGGCGGCGGAGCTACCGCCGTGCGCCCGTCACGGCCTGGAAATCGCCGTCCATCATCCGGAACAGGCGCGGATGCTGGAACACGCCCGGCTGGAACGGCCGGTGCGGGTATGGCTGAAAATCGATACCGGCATGCATCGCCTGGGGCTGGCGCCAGAAGCGATCCCGGCGGTCTGGCGACGATTGCGCGACTGTCCGGCGGTGCACCCGGACACCGGCCTGATGAGCCACCTGGCGCGGGCCGACGAGCGGGACTGCGATTACACCCCGCGGCAACTGCGAACCTTCGAGGCGGCGACCGGCGGCTTGCCGGGCGAGCGGTCGCTGGCCAATTCCGCCGGGATCCTGGGCTGGCCGGACACCCATTTCGACTGGGTGCGGCCCGGCATCATGCTGTATGGCGCTTCCCCATTCGTGGACAGTCTGGCGCCCGATGAGGATCTACGTCCGGTAATGACTTTCCACACCCGGCTGATTTCGATCAAACGGCTGCGCCAGGGCGAACCGGTCGGCTACGGCGGAACCTGGATTTGCCCGGAAGAGATGGATGTCGGCGTGGCGGCGGTGGGTTACGGCGACGGTTACCCGCGCCATGCCCCGTCCGGGACGCCGGTGCTGGTCAACGGACGCGAAGCGGCCTTGATCGGCCGGGTGTCGATGGACATGATCACGCTCGATCTGCGCCGACATTCCGAAGCGCGAATCGGCGACCCGGTGGTATTGTGGGGTGAAGGTCTGCCGGTGGAGCGCATCGCCCAGGCCGCCGGCACCATTTCCTACACTCTGCTGTGCGGGGTGACGGCGCGGGTACGGCGCGACGTGGTTCCCGTCGATGGTTAGCAAGGGCCGCACGGTCTACGTCTGTACCGAATGCGGGGCGCAGGCCAGCAAGTGGTCGGGCCAGTGCGGCGACTGCGGCGCCTGGAATACCCTCCAGGAAACGCTGGCGACCCCGCCGGCGGGGAAGAGCGGAATCAAACCCGCCGGCTATGCCGGTCCGGCGGCCGGCGCGGAGGCACGCACCCTGGCCGAGGTGGACGCGACGGCGGAACTTCGCCAATCCTGCGGCAACGGCGAACTGGACCGGGTGCTGGGCGGAGGGCTGGTCAATGGCTCGGTGACGCTGATCGGCGGCGATCCCGGCATCGGCAAGTCCACCCTGCTGCTGCAAGTCCTGGCGGAACTGGCGGAACGCAACCGGACTTTGTACGTCAGCGGCGAGGAATCGCCACAGCAAATCAGCCTGCGCGCCCAGCGCTTGCAACTGTCCCGTGACCGCTTGCGGCTGTTGCCGGAGATCTGCGTCGAGCGGATTTTGGCCATCGCCGAGACCGAGCAGCCGCAAACGATGGTCATCGACTCGATCCAGACCGTGTTCACCGAACGGCTGCAGTCGGCGCCGGGATCGGTGGCGCAGGTACGCGAGAGCGCGGCGCAACTGGTACGCTTCGCCAAGGCCAGCGGCACGGCGCTGTTCCTGGTCGGGCACGTCACCAAGGAAGGCGCGCTTGCGGGTCCGCGGGTGCTGGAGCACATGGTCGACACCGTGCTGTATTTCGAGGGCGATCCCAGCGGACGGCTGCGGGTACTGCGGGCGGTGAAGAACCGTTACGGTCCGGTGAACGAACTGGGCGTGTTCGCGATGACCGAGCGGGGATTGAAGGAGGTCAGCAACCCTTCCGCGATTTTTCTGTCTCGCCACGAGACGCCGGTGGCCGGCAGCGTCATCATGGTGACCCGCGAGGGCACCCGACCGCTGCTGGTGGAGATTCAGGCCCTGGTGGACGAATGCCATGGCGGCAATCCGCGCCGGGTGACGCTGGGCCTGGAGCAGAACCGGCTGGCGATGCTGCTGGCGGTGCTGCACCGGCACGGCGGAGTCGCGATGTACGATCAGGACGTCTACGTCAATGCGGTGGGCGGAGTGCGGATCAACGAGACGGCGGCGGATCTGGCGGTGCTGCTGGCGGCGCTGTCGAGCTTTCGCGACCGACCCTTGCCGACCGATCTGGTGGTGTTTGGCGAGGTTGGGCTGGCGGGGGAAATCCGGCCGGTGCCGAACGGCGAGGAACGGCTGCGGGAGGCGGCCAAGCACGGCTTCAGGCAGGCCATCGTGCCGCGCGCCAATCTCCCCCGCCGCGGCAGTCGGGTGGAGGGCTTGGCTCTCCGGGGCGTCACCCGGCTGGACGAGGTGATGGGTAGCGTTTAGTGCTTTGATTTATAAGGTTTAATTTGATCTTTCAAATCCCGCGACAATGAAATTCTGATGGGGTTCCGACCAACGCAGCGTGGTGTTGCTGCCCGTGCTGGGGAAATTCGGCACCGTGTACTGGTATTCGGGCACGTTCCGTAGATAATCCGTACCCAGGGTCGTAACGGTGAAAACGACGTTGGCGAATTCCACCCCGTCGGCCAACA
>DGFE01000200.1:9704-11763 GCA_002391525.1 Competibacteraceae bacterium UBA3908 | reverse complement strand
GCGCTCGGACTCTCCTGGGAAGCCAGCGGCGCGGCGCGGCGCTGAGCAGCCACAGTGGCCGGGCCGTTCCGACTCGCGCTACTCCTGTTGGCGTTGGCGCCCACGAGCACGAAATTCTGGTGAGCCTCGGACCAGCGCACGGCCACACCGCCACCGGACTGGGGAAAATCGGGCAGCACGAAATCCGCACCGATCCCTTGCAAATAGGGTTCTCCCAAGGTCGTCACGTGAAAGTTGACGCGGCTGAATTCCACCCCGTCGGCCAACACCCGCAGCGTGTGCGGACCATCCCCCAAAAGGTTCCAGTTGTAGGTCAGGCCATAGCCCGTATTGGTGGCACCGCATACCGCGGCCGTATCCGGGCGCTGGGTTCCGTAACCCGCCACCAACCGCTCGCCGCCGTCGATTTCCACCTCGACCCTGGCGGCGTTGCAGACCCACCCCCGGATCAGTCCCACACCGCTCTCGTAGGACCCCGCGCTCGGACTCTCCTGGGAAGCGATGGGCATGCTTCCGCCCGCCGTGCTGACCTCGTTGGAATAGTCGCTTTCAATCTTCCTTCTAATATCGTATGCCGTAACCGCAAAGTAGTAGTCCGCCGCGTCATCGAGATCAAACAGGGTGTAACGGGTCTGGTTGCCCACATCCACGGCCGCCGTGTATTGCCTGCTGGCCGGTCCGTAGTAGAGCCGATAGCCGCCCAGATTGGACTCGGTATTGGCATCCCACTCCAAGGTAACCTGCCGGGCGAAAACAGCGGGGCTCCACAGTAGCAACAAGCCGCCTGATATTGCCCATATGCTTGAAACATGGATTAAATCGAACAATTTCGTGACAAACACAACCAATTTATTCATAGCTAACCATCCTTGCCTCTTGCCGATTATCCGGGCAACTTGCGGTTTCGATTCATGTACCGGATTAGACTCATAATCTTGCGCAAGTTTGTGCTGGAAAGCTTACAGAAACGACCAGACTTAAAAATGTTGGAGCTGGCGAAGGGAATCGAACCCCCGACCGGCTGATTACAAATCAGCTGCTCTACCGACTGAGCTACGCCAGCAATCAAGCTCAACTAACTATAATTTATATTGTAGGTGCTTACGATTTCAATCTGACCGCTTCCGATAATCAATACTGCTACACTCAGCGAATGTATCCCGGGACGCTGTCTCCCAGCAATCGCACCATGGCTGATACGCAAGGATTGGGGCAGCGACTGCTTGCCCGGCGCCTCGCTTCGCGAAAACCACACAGAAGATTGACAATCACCTTTCTAGCTATCAAAATGAACGACTCAATTTTGGAGGGGTTCCCGAGCGGTCAAAGGGGGCAGACTGTAAATCTGTTGGCTCAGCCTTCGAAGGTTCGAATCCTTCCCCCTCCACCACCAAGACAACTGTTGGCGATGCCGGGATCACGGCGGCGATGGGTAACGCGCCCGCGTGAACCAGCGGTCCGGGGTGGCGGTGGCAAGGCGGGTGTAGTTCAATGGTAGAACCTCAGCCTTCCAAGCTGATGGTGTGGGTTCGATTCCCATCACCCGCTCCATAACCCAATATGAAAAAGAAGTTTTTTGGCCCATATAGCTCAGTCGGTAGAGCGCATCCTTGGTAAGGATGAGGTCACCAGTTCAAATCTGGTTATGGGCTCCATGGTTGTTCAGCGTGATACGCCCAAATGCGTTCCGCGAATCTGGCCCTAAAGTATCGTAGGGGAGTGCCTGGATGTCCAAAGAAAAGTTTGAGCGCAGCAAGCCGCACGTGAACGTGGGGACGATCGGTCACGTGGACCATGGCAAGACCACGCTGACGGCGGCGATCACGCGGGTGATGGCGGCCAAGTTCGGGGGCGAATTCAAGGCTTACGACCAGATTGACTCGGCCCCGGAAGAGAAGGCGCGCGGCATCACCATCGCCACGGCCCACGTGGAGTATCAATCGCCCAAGCGGCACTACGCCCACGTCGACTGTCCGGGGCATGCCGACTACATCAAGAACATGATCACCGGGGCCGCCCAGATGGACGGGGCCGTGCTGGTGGTGTCCGCCGCCGACGG
>DGFE01000200.1:853-9445 GCA_002391525.1 Competibacteraceae bacterium UBA3908 | reverse complement strand
GGCCCGATGCCGCAGACCCGCGAACACATCCTGCTGGCCCGCCAGGTGGGGGTGCCCTACATCGTGGTCTACCTGAACAAAGCCGACATGGTTGACGACGCCGAGTTGCTCGAGCTGGTCGAAATGGAAGTGCGCGAACTGCTGTCGAGCTACGACTTCCCGGGCGACGAGCTGCCCATCATCACCGGCAGCGCCCTCAAGGCGCTGGAGGGGGACCAAGGCGAGCTGGGCGAACCCAGCATTCACCGGCTGGTCGACGCCATGGACGCCTACATCCCGCAACCGCAGCGCGAAGTCGACAAACCGTTTTTGATGCCGATTGAAGACGTGTTCTCGATCTCCGGGCGCGGCACGGTGGTCACCGGGCGGATCGAACGCGGCAAGATCAAGGTCGGCGAAGAAGTCGCCATCGTCGGCATCCGGCCCACGGTCAAGACCACCTGCACCGGGGTCGAGATGTTCCGCAAGCTGCTCGACCAGGGCGAAGCCGGCGACAACGTCGGCGTGCTGCTGCGCGGCACCAAGCGCGACGAGGTCGAACGGGGCCAGGTGCTGGCCAAGCCCAACACCATCACCCCGCACACCAACTTCGAGGCCGAGGTCTACGTGCTCAGCAAGGAAGAAGGCGGTCGCCACACCCCGTTCTTCAAGGGCTACCGGCCGCAGTTCTACTTTCGCACCACCGACGTCACCGGCTCGGTCGACCTGCCCGAGGGGGTGGAGATGGTGATGCCCGGCGACAACGTGCGGATGGTGGTCAGCCTGATCGCGCCGATTGCCATGGACGAGGGCCTGCGCTTCGCCATCCGCGAGGGCGGGCGCACCGTCGGCGCCGGCGTCGTCGCCAAGATCATCGAGTGAATTTCAGTGCGACAATCAACCGGGTGGAACGGCTGACCTCGTCCCACCCCCATTAGTTACAGGCCAGTAGCTCAATTGGCAGAGCAGCGGTCTCCAAAACCGCAGGTTGGGGGTTCGATTCCCTCCTGGCCTGCCATCTTCCCCACGGTCTGCCTCGAATCGCCCTGTTCCATCGGGATAGAGCCCGATTCGGGGCCGACAAAGTCAAAACCCGCATGAATTCGACGAAACCTGAAACGCAAGTCGCCAGCCGCGCCGACACTTTCAAGCTGCTAGCCGCGGGCGCCATCGTCCTGACGGCGTTGGTGGCTTTCTATGTCTTCGCGAATCATTCGTTGCTGGTGCGCGTGATCGGACTGCTGGTGGCGACCGGCGTGGCGGTGGCTATCGCTTTCAAAACCGAACTGGGCGCGGAAACCCTGGAGTTCATTCGCGGCTCCCGCTCCGAACTGCGCAAAGTGGTCTGGCCAACGCGCGCCGAAACCACGCAAACCACGCTGATCGTCATCATCATGGTCGTGGTGATGGGCTTGCTGCTGTGGTTGCTGGACGTGCTGCTGCTTTGGCTGGTTCGGTTGATCACCGGTTAACGGCATGACGGCGGGTACGGCGATGCGATGGTATGTGGTGCAGGCCTATTCCGGCTTCGAGCAGCACGTCAAGCGCTCGTTGCTGGAGCGGATCAACCGCGAGGGACTCAAGGACCGCTTCGGCCAAGTCCTCGTGCCCACCGAGGAAGTGGTGGAAATGCGCGATGGGCAAAAGCGCAAAAGCGACCGCAAGTTCTTCCCGGGCTACGTGCTGGTGCAGATGGAAATGGACAACGAAACCTGGCACCTGGTCCGCAGCGTCCCCAAGGTACTGGGCTTCATCGGCGGTACCAGTGACAAGCCGGCGCCGATTTCCGACAAGGAAGCCCAGGCGATCCTGCAACGGGTGCAGGAAGGTGTCGACAAACCCAAACCCAAGGTTCTCTACGAACCGGGCGAGATGGTGCGCGTCACCGATGGCCCGTTCAACGACTTCGAGGGCGTGGTCGAGGAAGTCAATTACGAAAAGAGCCGGCTGCGCGTGGGCGTGATGATCTTCGGCCGCACCACGCCGGTGGAACTGGAATTCAGCCAGGTCGAAAAGGTTTCTCATTGACCAGCGGCGTCAGCCCGGTCTTTATTTCCGTCGCCCGGCGTTCAGGGCGGTTTTCATTCGGGGAGCCGCAAGGCGCTCGTACCCGACAGGAGTAACGATGGCAAAGAAAGTCACCGCATACGTCAAATTGCAGGTCGCCGCCGCCAAGGCCAATCCCAGCCCCCCCGTCGGCCCCGCGCTGGGCCAGCACGGCGTGAACATCATGGAATTCTGCAAGACCTTCAACGCCCAGACCCAGCATCTGGAGCCCGGTTTGCCGATTCCGGTGGTGATCACGATCTACAGCGACCGCAGCTTCACCTTCATTATGAAGACCCCGCCCGCCTCGGTCCTGTTGCGGAAGGCGTTGGGGCTCGAAAAGGGCAGCTCCAATCCCAACACCAAAAAGGTCGGCACCGTCACCCGCGCCCAACTGGAAGAAGTGGCCAGGACCAAGCTGCCCGACCTGACCGCTGCCGATCTCGACGCGGCGGTACGGACCATCGCCGGCAGCGCCCGCTCCATGGGCCTTGACGTGCAGGGAGTATAAGCCATGGCCAAGCTCTCCAAACGCATGCGGGCCATCCGCGCCAGGTTGACGCCCGGTAAGTTCTATCCAGTCGAGGAAGCGCTCGACTTGCTCAAGGAACTGTCCAGCGCCAAATTCCGGGAAGCGGTGGATGTCGCTGTCAACCTCGGTGTGGATCCCCGCAAATCCGATCAGGTGGTGCGCGGAGCTACGGTGCTGCCCAACGGAACCGGCAAGACGGTGCGGGTCGCGGTGTTCGCCCAGGGCGCCAACGCCGATGCCGCCGTGGCCGCCGGCGCCGACGTGGTCGGCTTCGAGGACCTGGCCGAGTCGGTCAAGGCGGGCAATCTCGATTTCGACGTGGTGATCGCCTCCCCCGACGCCATGCGGGTGGTCGGCCAGTTGGGCAAGATTCTCGGCCCGCGCGGTCTGATGCCCAACCCCAAGGTCGGCACCGTGACTCCCGACGTGGCGGGCGCCATCCGCAACGCCAAGGCCGGTCAGGTTCGCTACCGGACCGACAAGGCCGGCATCATCCACTGCACCATCGGCAAGGTGGATTTCGCCCCGAACCAGTTGCGGGAAAACCTGCAAGCCTTGTTGCACGACCTGCAGAAGGCCAAGCCCGCGACGTCCAAGGGAGTTTACATCCGGCGGGTCACCGTATCCACCACCATGGGTCCGGGACTGGCCGTGGACCAAGCCACCTTGTCGCTCTGAACCCAACACGCGTCCCCGGCGTCATGCCGGGGACAACACGAGCTTTGGGCCGGCCGGAATTCCCGGCCAGCGTCAAAGACCGCGGGCACCATCAGGTTTAATCGGTTCCGGCCCAAAGCCGGGGCAGCCCGCGCAGACGGTCAGGCCCTTCCGGATCATTCCTGGCAAGGCCACCGTTCCAGCCCTCCGCGACAGCGGAGGAAAAACCGCGAGGTAACGTAATGAGTCTCAATCTGGCAGAAAAACAGGCTGTGGTGGCCGAAGTCGCCAAGGTAGCTGCCAGTGCGCACTCCGCGATTGCCGCCGAGTACCGGGGACTGAGCGTGGCTCAGCTCACCAGCCTGCGGGTGAAAGCGCGGCAAACCGGTGTCTATCTGCGCGTCGTCAAGAACACCCTGGCGCGGCGCGCCGTCCGGGGAACCGAGTTCGAATGCCTGCAACCCAGTCTGGTGGGACCGCTGATTCTGGCGTTCTCCCGGGAGGATCCAGGCGCGGCGGCGCGGTTGTTCAGGGAATTTCTCAAGGAAAAGGCCAACGACAAGCTGATCGTCAAGGCGTTGGCGGTAAGTGGGCAGGCGTTTCCAGCCAGCGAGCTGGACCGCTTGGCCAGTCTGCCGACCCGGGACGAGGCGATCAGCCTGCTCATGGCCTGCCTGCGGGCGCCGCTCGACAAGTTCGCGCGGACCCTCAGCGAAATTCCGGGCAAACTGGTGCGCACCATCGAAGCGATCCGGCAGCAGAAGGAAGCTGCCTGAGCGCTTCGGCGACAAACAGCCTGAATTGATGAAACAGTAAGCGCCTTTATCCAGGAGTGAATCCGCAATGGCCGTTTCGAAAGCAGAAATTCTGGACACCATCGCCGGCATGACCGTGATGGAAATCGTGGAGCTGATTTCCGCGATGGAGGAGAAGTTCGGCGTCAGCGCCGCCGCCGCCGTGGCCGCCGCGCCGGCCGCCGCCGTGGCCGCCGCGCCGGTCGAGGAAAAAACCGAGTTCGACGTGGTGATGAGCAGCTTCGGCGAGAAGAAGGTCGAAGTGATCAAGGTGGTGCGCGCCCTGACCGGTCTGGGGCTGAAGGAAGCCAAGGACCTGGTGGAAGGCGTGCCTTCCCTGATCAAGGAAGCCATTCCCAAGGCCGAGGCCGAGGACATCAAGAAGAAGCTGGAGGAAGCCGGCGCCAAGGTCGACGTCAAGTAGGCGCCGCGGCGCCCCTCACTCGTGGGCTCCCGTTGCGCAGCATCTTATCTGGCTTGGACGGACTGAAAATGGAAACGGCTGGCGGCCAGGGGTCGCCGGCCTGTTTCCGTTTGAATCCGTCGGGGAAAACCGACGTTCCGATTCGCGGGAAAGCGGGCCGGAACCGGCGATGGAATCGGGCGGTTTCCGCCCTTGGCTGGTACTCTCGTGAGAGGAATCCCGATGGCCTATACTTTTACTGAAAAGAGACGCATTCGTAAAGATTTCGGCAGGCGTCCCAGCATCCTCGAGGTGCCCTACCTGCTGGCGATCCAGTTGGATTCGTATCGTGAGTTTCTGCAAGCCGAGGTATCGCCGGGAGAACGCCGGGACGTGGGATTGCACGCCGCTTTCCGCTCGGTGTTCCCTATCGTCAGTTATTCGGGCAACGCCCGGCTGGAGTACGTGAGTTACCGGCTGGGCGAGCCGGTGTTCGACGTCCGCGAATGTCAGTTGCGTGGACTGACCTACGCCGCTCCGCTGCGGGTGCGGCTGCGGCTGGTGCTGATGGACAAGGATGCCGAGGCCGGCACCCACAAGATCAAGGATATCAAGGAAAACGAAGTTTACATGGGTGAGCTGCCGCTGATGACCGATAACGGCACCTTCGTCATCAACGGCACCGAGCGGGTCATCGTTTCGCAGCTGCATCGCTCCCCCGGCGTGTTTTTCGATCACGACAAGGGCAAGACCCACTCGTCGGGCAAGCTGCTGTTTTCGGCGCGGATCATCCCCTATCGTGGCTCCTGGCTGGATTTCGAATTCGACGTCAAGGACATCGTGTACGCCCGCATCGACCGCCGCCGCAAGCTGCCGGTCACCATTCTGTTGCGGGCGCTGTTCGACGAACCCAATCCCAACGATCCCCACGCCAGCACGGTCAACGAGCGGATTCTCGACATCTTTTTCGAGACCAACACCATCCGGGCCGACGGCGAAAACTTTACCCTGGATTTGGTGCCCGAGCGCCTGCAAGGCGAAACCGCCAGCTTCGACATCTTCATCGGCGACCGGGAGTTGCTGAAAGCGGGCCAGCGGGTGAAGGCCAAGCACGTCCGCGAACTGGCCAAGGCCGAGGTACAAAGCCTGCGGGTTCCCCGCGAGTATCTGGTCGGCAAAATCCTGGCGCGCGACCTGCGCGACCCGCGGACCGGCGAGTTGCTGGCGCAGGCCAACGACGAGCTGACCCTGGAGAAGCTGGAGAAAATCCAGATCGCCGGCATCGGCGAATTCCAGACGCTGTACATCAACGACGTCAACCGGGGTCCCTACCTCGCCAATACCCTGCGCGCGGATCCCACGCGCAGTCAGTGGGAGGCCCAGGTGGAAATCTACCGGATGATGCGCCCCGGCGAACCGCCGACCAAGGACGCCGCCCAGCGTCTGCTGCACGACCTGTTCTTCTCGGCGGAACGCTACGATCTGTCGGATGTGGGTCGCATGAAGTTCGACAGCCGAGTCGGCCATCGCCGGACGCCGTTGCCCGGCGTGCCCACCAAGGATCACCCGCCCGGCGTGCTGTCGATGGAAGACATTCTGGCCGTACTCAAGGTGTTGATCGATATTCGCAACGGCAACGGCGTGGTGGACGACATCGACCATCTCGGCAATCGCCGGATCCGCTGCGTCGGCGAAATGACCGAGAACGTGTTCCGTATCGGCCTGGTGCGGGTCGAGCGCGCGGTCAAGGAACGCCTGAGCCTGGCCGAATCCGAGGGGCTGACTCCGCAGGACCTGATCAACGCCAAGCCCGTGGCGGCCGCCACCAAGGAATTTTTCGGTTCTTCCCAGTTGTCGCAGTTCATGGACCAGAACAATCCCCTGTCCGAAGTGACCCACAAACGCCGGGTTTCGGCGCTGGGGCCGGGCGGCCTGACCCGCGAGCGCGCCGGCTTCGAGGTGCGCGACGTGCACGCCACCCATTACGGCCGGGTTTGCCCCATCGAAACGCCGGAAGGTCCGAACATCGGCCTGATCAATTCACTGGCGGTCTACGCGCGCACCAACCAGTACGGCTTCCTGGAAACCCCCTATCGGCGGGTAAACGACGGCCGGGTGACCGACCAGATCGACTATCTCTCGGCCATCGAGGAAGGCCAGTACGTCATCGCCCAGGCCAACGCCGCGCTGGATGGCGAGGGCCGCCTGACCGACGAGATGGTGTCCTGCCGCTATCAGAACGAATTCATGCTGGCCACGCCGGACCGGGTGCAGTACATGGATGTCTCCCCCAAGCAGATCGTCTCGGTGGCGGCGGCCCTGATTCCGTTCCTGGAGCACGACGACGCCAACCGAGCGCTGATGGGTTCGAACATGCAGCGGCAGGCGGTGCCAACCCTGCGCGCCGAGAAGCCTCTGGTCGGCACCGGCATGGAGCGGATCGTGGCCCGCGATTCCGGAGTCTGCGTGATCGCCAAGCGCGGCGGGTCGGTGGACTCGGTGGACGCCGGCCGGATCGTGGTGCGGGTTCACGACGTGGAAACCGAGGCCGGCGAGCCGGGCGTGGACATCTACAACCTGACCAAATACACCCGCTCCAATCAGAACACCTGCATCAACCAGCGCCCCCTGGTGCAGGTCGGCGACCGGGTGGCGCGCGGCGACGTGCTGGCCGACGGGCCGTCCACCGACATGGGCGAACTGGCCCTGGGTCAAAACCTGCTGGTCGCGTTCATGCCCTGGAACGGCTACAACTTCGAGGACTCGATCCTGATTTCCGAACGGGTGGTCGAGGCGGACCGCTTCACCACCATCCACATCGAGGAGCTGTCCTGCGTCGCCCGCGACACCAAGCTGGGGCCGGAAGAGATCACCGCCGACATTCCCAACGTCGGCGAAAGCGCACTGGCCCGGCTGGACGAAGCCGGCATCGTCTACATCGGCGCCGAGGTGAAAGCCGGCGACATTCTGGTCGGCAAGGTCACGCCCAAGGGCGAAACCCAGCTGACCCCGGAAGAAAAGTTGCTGCGGGCGATCTTCGGCGAGAAAGCCTCGGACGTGAAGGACACCTCGCTGCGCGTACCGTCCGGCATGGACGGCACCGTCATCGATGTGCGAGTGTTCACCCGCGACGGCGTCGAGAAGGATTCGCGCGCGCGCCAGATCGAGGAAACGGAACTCAAGCGCATCCGCAAGGACCTGAACGATCAGCTGCGCATCCTGGAGGACGACCTGTACCAGCGCATGGAGCGGATGCTGACCGGCAATCTGGCCGAAGGCGGACCCAACGGCCTGCGCGGCGGCGAGGCGGTCACGGCCGACTATCTCAACCGTTTGCCGCGCGAGCGCTGGTTCGAGATCCGGATGCAGGCCGAGGACCTCAACGAACAGCTTGAGAGAATCGTCCGCCAGCTCGACCAGCAACGCAAGGCCTTCGACAAGAAGTTCGACGAAAAACGCCGCAAGCTGACCCAGGGCGACGACCTCGCGCCGGGCGTGCTGAAAATGGTCAAGGTGTATCTGGCGGTCAAACGCCGCGTCCAGCCGGGCGACAAGATGGCCGGTCGTCATGGCAACAAGGGCGTGGTGTCGATGATCGTGCCGCAGGAGGACATGCCCTATCTCGAAGACGGCACTCCGGTGGACATCGTGCTGAATCCGCTCGGCGTGCCCTCCCGGATGAATGTCGGCCAGGTGCTGGAAACCCATCTGGGCTGGGCGGCCAAGGGGCTGGGTCTCAAACTTGGCCGACTGCTGGACGCGCGGGGGCAGATCGCCGATCTGCGGTCGTTCCTGGACCGTATCTACAACGGCATCGGCGAGCAGAACGTCGATCTCAGCCAGCTTGGCGACGCTGAACTGTTGACCTTGTGCCGTAATCTCCGCGACGGCGTACCGATTGCAACGCCGGTGTTCGACGGCGCCACCGAACAGGAAATGCGGGAATTGCTGCGGCTGGCGGAGCTGCCGGAAACCGGCCAGACCACCCTGTTCGATGGCCGCACCGGCGAGCCGTTCGACCGGGCGGTAACGGTCGGCTACATGTACATGCTCAAACTGAATCATCTGGTGGACGACAAGATGCACGCCCGCTCCACCGGTCCGTACAGCCTGGTGACCCAGCAGCCGTTGGGCGGCAAGGCGCAGTTCGGCGGTCAGCGCTTCGGCGAGATGGAAGTGTG
>DGFE01000200.1:425-572 GCA_002391525.1 Competibacteraceae bacterium UBA3908 | reverse complement strand
AGCCTACGGCGCGTCCTACACCTTGCAGGAAATGTTGACGGTCAAGTCGGACGATGTGAACGGCCGCACCAAGGTCTACAAAAACATCGTGGACGGCAATCACCGCATGGAAGCCGGCATGCCCGAATCGTTCAACGTGCTGGTCAA
>DGFE01000200.1:0-195 GCA_002391525.1 Competibacteraceae bacterium UBA3908 | reverse complement strand
GTGCTGGTCAAGGAAATCCGTTCGCTGGGGATCAACATCGAACTGGAAAACGATGCGCTGCCGTTGCCGCGCACCGAATGAGGCCGACGCGCCCGCCGCCCGCCGCGGCAAGACAACGCAATTCCGTGGGTGAGAGACGATGAAAGACCTGCTGAACCCGTTCAAGACCTTCGACGAGATCGAGGATTTCGACGC
>DGFE01000103.1 GCA_002391525.1 Competibacteraceae bacterium UBA3908 | reverse complement strand
CACCTTCCCCTTCTGCGGGGGCGGCAGTGGGGATAAGGGAGGAGGGGCCCCCCCCCGCCCCCCCCCTCCAGCCCCGGCCCCCCGCGCCGCGCGAGCTGCTTTACCGGACGCCGGCCCAGATGGCCATCGACGGCAACACGGTGGAGGAAGAGCAGGAAAAGGCCGAATTTTCCGACAACGCCCTGCATTACCAAGCCAGCTTGCAACTGCTGGGCAATCGCGTGCAGAGCCTGCTGACCGCCATCCGGGGAGAATGATCATGTCGCTGTTCAGGGTATTCGACATCTCGGGATCGGCGCTGCAGGCGCAGACTATCCGCCTCAACGCGACCGCCAGCAACATGGCCAACATCGACAGCATCAGCAGCAGCACGGCGACGACCTACCGGGCGCGCCAGCCGGTGTTCGCCGCGCAACTCGATGCCGCCGGAGACGAAGCGGCGGGAGTAGAAGTCCTCGGCATCGTCGAGAGCCAGACGCCGCTGCGGCGCGAATACCGGCCGGATCATCCGCTCGCCGACCCGCAAGGCTACGTCGACCTGCCGAACGTCAATCCGGTCGAGGAAATGGCCAACATGATCTCCGCAGCGCGTTCCTACCAGAGCAACGTGGAGGTGCTCAACACCTCCAAGCAGATGTTGCTGCGCACGCTGGCCCTGGGTGAATGAGGCCGATCGCCATGACGGACAGCATTCAGGGTTCCGGCGGCTTCACCGCCACCGCAGGCGCCAGCCAGAGCGCTTCCTCGGCACTGCCGCAACAGACCTTGGGCCAGGAAGATTTCTTCACGCTGATGACCGCGCAACTGAAGAATCAGGATCCGAACAATCCGCTGGACGGGCGGGAGTTTTTGGCGCAACTGGCGCAATTCAGCACCCTGAACGGCATTCAGGAATTGCAGAAGTCGTTCGAGACCCTGGCGCAATCGTTGCTGTCGTTTCAAACCTCCCAAGCGGCGGATTGGGTGGGCAAGTCGGCCCTGGTGGAAAGCGCCCGGGGTTACTACAGCCCCGGTCAGCCACTGGCCGGCGAAGCGACGGTGACGGACGATGTCGGTAATTTGACGCTGAAGGTTTACGACGGCAGCGATCGGTTGGTCCACACCCTCAATCTGGGCGCACAACCCGCAGGTCAGGTGGAGTGGAGCTGGAACGGCGCGAGCGACGGGGGTGGAACGGCGGCCGCCGGCGTGTATCGGGTGACCGCCGAGGCCAGCGTCGATGGCCAAGCCCAGCAGTTCGGCACCCAGTTGTGGAATCAGGTTCGGAGCATCGTCGTGGGCCAGAGCGGGCAAGGCGCCCGCTTGCAACTCGCCGGCGTGGGTGATTACCCGATGAGTACGGTCCGGGAAATCCGGTAAACAGGAGAAGCCAATGTCCATGAATATCGCCTTGACGGGTCTCAAAGCGGCCACCACCGATTTGAACGTCATCTCCGATAATATCGCCAATTCCAACACCACCGGTTTCAAGAGCGGCAGAGCCGAATTTGGCGATCTGGTGGGCGACGACAAATCCAGAGTCGGCGGCATCGGGGTCCAGACTCAGGCCATCACCCAGCAGTTCACGCAAGGCGGCGTCGTCAATACCGGCAACCCGACGGATTTGGCCATCGTGGGCGAGGGCTTTTTCGTCGTCAAGGACGCAACCGGCAGCTATTACACGCGCGCCGGCGCTTTCCACGTGGACAAGGACGGTTATATCGTCAACAACCTCAATCAGAGGCTGCAAAATTCCAGCGGGGACATGAAACTCAGCGGCACCGGTCCCTGGGGGAACATCAGCATGGACAGCCTATACAATATCACCGCCCTCGACAGTACGGGCGCTGCGATCACCCCCATCCCCGTGGGACTGGTTAATTTCCCCAACGTGCAGGGTCTCCAGGCGGTCGGCGACACCAACTGGAAGGAGACGACGGCCTCTGGCGCTCCCAGCGCCATCGCCGCGCCGCAGACCAAGGGGATGGGCAAGGTTTTGAGCGGCGCCCTGGAAGCGTCCAACGTGGACCTCTCCCAGCAATTGGTCAACATGATCGTCGCCCAGCGCAACTTCCAGGCCAACGCCCAGGTCATCAGCACCGACAACACCCTCGCCCAGACCGTCATCAACATCCG
The DNA here is from genome assembly GCA_002391525.1 of Competibacteraceae bacterium UBA3908. Lineage (GTDB taxonomy): Bacteria > Pseudomonadota > Gammaproteobacteria > Competibacterales > Competibacteraceae > Competibacter_A. The sequence continues at coordinate 1,319 of DGFE01000103.1, read as the reverse complement.
CTGAGGCCAGAGGCGCTAACCCATGGACCGCATGCTGTATGTCGCCATGACCGGCGCCCAGCAAGCCCTGCGGGCGCAGTCTCTCATCAGCCACAACCTGGCCAACGCCAACACGACCGGTTTCCGCCAGGATCTGGCCGACTTCCGCAGCATGCCGGTTTTTGGCGACGGCGGCTTGCCGACCCGGGCCTACGCCATGGCCGAACGGTCGGGCGTGGATCCGACGCCGGGCAAGGTCATGACGACCGGCCGCGACTTGGACGTGGCCATTCAGGGCGAGGGCTGGATCGCCGTGCAGGCGCCCGACGGCGGCGAGGCCTACACCCGCGCCGGCGATTTGCAGGTGGACGCCAACGGCTTGCTGACGACGGCCAGCGGCCATCCGGTGCTGGGCAACAGCGGGCCGATTTCCATCCCGCCGGCCGAGAAAATCGACATCGGCGCCGACGGCACCCTTTCCATCCGCCCGCTCGGCACAGCGCCGGACAATCGGGTGGAAGTGGACCGCATCAAACTGGTCAAGCCGGCCGCCGGCGATCTTGACAAGGATGCTTCCGGCCTGATGCGCGCCAAAGACGGGCAGCCCGTCCCGCCGGATGCGGCGGTCCGCCTGCTGGGCGGCGCGCTGGAGAGCAGCAACGTCAATCCCGCCGCAGCGCTGGTGAGCATGATCGAGTCGGCCCGCCGCTTCGAAATGCAGGTCAAGATGATGGGCGTGGCCGAAGAGAACGCCAACACCACCAATCAATTGCTGCGTCTGGAATAGGAGCAATTCCCCCATGACTTCCGCATTGTGGATCGCCAAGACCGGTCTGGACGCCCAACAGACGCGCATGTCGGTCATCTCCAACAACCTGGCCAACGTCAACACCACCGGCTTCAAGCGGGGGCGGGCCCAGTTCGAGGATCTGCTGTACCAGAACGTGCGCCAGACCGGCGGCCAGACCTCGCAGAACACCCAACTGCCCTCGGGGCTGATGCTCGGGACCGGGGTGCGCGCGGTGTCCACCGCCAAAACCTTCACCCAGGGCAATCTGGTCCAGACCGGCAACGCCCTGGATCTGGCCATCAACGGTCGCGGCTTCTTTCAGGTGCAACTGCCCGATGGCACCGTCGCCTACACGCGCGACGGTTCGTTTCAGATCGGCGCCGAAGGTCAGATCGTCACCGCCAACGGCTACCTGCTGCAACCCGAAATCACCCTGCCCGCCAACGCCCAGAGCATCACGGTCGGCAGCGACGGCGTAGTCAGCGCGCAGCTTCCCAACGAGGTGGAGCCCAATCAGGTCGGCACTCTGCAAACCGTCGATTTCGTCAAC
>DGFE01000239.1 GCA_002391525.1 Competibacteraceae bacterium UBA3908 | reverse complement strand
AGATGTGTATAAGAGACAGCGCGCGGCGTGCGCTTCGCCGTGGACGACTTCGGCATCGGCTATTCCAGTCTGAGCTGTCTCAAGCGGTTTCCGGTCAACCGGCTCAAGATCGACCAGTCCTTCGTGCGGGACATCACCACCGACCCGGACGACGCCGCCATCGCCACCGCCATCATCCAGATGGGCAAGAGCCTGCGCCTGACCGTGGTGGCCGAAGGCGTCGAAACGCTCGACCAGTTACGCTTTCTCCGCGCGCAGGGTTGCGACGCGGCTCAAGGTTACTACTTCAGCAAGCCGCTGCCGGAGGCGGAATTCGCGGCGTTGGCGGCCAGGCGACCGTACCCCTTCGGGCACGACCCCGCTCATTCGCCGTAAACCGCCAGTCGGTCGCCCCCGGCGCGCCTGGCGTCGCGCAGAGCGCGCTCCGCGGCTTCCAGCAATGGCTCGGTGGAAGCGCAGTCGGCCAGTCCGGTATCGGGACAGGTCGCCAGCCCGGCGGAAACGGTCAGGCGGAGACTGGCGCCGCCTTCCGATGTCGGCTCCCAGGCGCGAATCAGCGCCAGCAACCGTTCGAGCAGGCAACGGGCCGCTTCCAGCCCGCAGGCCGGCAACAGCAGCGCGAACGTAGCGTCGCCGTAGCGGGCCACCACGTCGTGGCGGCGGATATTACCCCCGAACAATCGCCCCAGCGCGATCAGGACCTGGTCGCCGGTCGTTCTGCCGTGGAGCTCGTTGAGCTGCCGGTAGTCGTCCAGACTCAGCAGCGCCACGCTCAGCGGCCAATGCTGGCTCCTGGCGTTCGCCAGTTCCCGCCGCAGGATTTCGTCCAGGTGTTGACGGTTGAACAGGCCGGTCAGCGCGTCGAACGCATAATACCCCGGCGCCGGGATGGACGCCGCAGGCCGGTCGGCCCGCGCGGCGGCGCCGAGTGCGGCGGCCGGGAGCGAGGCCGGCGGCGACGCGGGCTGGGCTTCGTCCCCGGGCAGGGCGCGTTTGCCCAGCGTGGTCGGCCAGCTTCGCGCCTGGCGGATCGCCAGCGCCTCGCGGGCCTGTTCGAGAATGCCGGCCACCTCGGCGGCATCCAGTGCCTTGATCTGAAACAGATCGGCGATTTCGGGGAATTTGGCGCCGACCGCTTCCAGAATCTCTACGTAATCATCCGCGCCCAGGCCGAACCATTGCCGGGCCAGCTCCGCCACTCGCGGCGACTGTTGCCAGTAACCGGGGCGGGCCCAGATGTCGGCCAGGCGGACCGACAACGCCACGCACTCGACCAGCGGCCGATAGCGCTCGGGCAGCTCCGCGTCGCCTGGATACAGAGCGCCCAACACCGCGTGACACAGCTCATCCGGCAAGCCCCAGCGCTGCAACAGCCAGGAGCCGACCCGCGCGTGGTCGATTTCCAGCCGCTCCCGTTCCAGTCTGGCCAGGCGTTCGCAATCCAGGGTGGCGGCTCCCCCGACCGGGTGGTCGGTGGCCGCGGTCAACAATTCGCCGTACTGCTCAGGCATCATGATGGCCAGCGCCAGGATGCCGATGCCGTGCAGCAGTCCCGCCAGAAACAGCTCCTCCAGATTCTTCATGGCCAGCCGCCCGCCCAGAATCCGGCAGGCGGTCGCCGCCAGCAGCGAACGACGCCAGAACTGCTCGGCATCCAGGGGCGCTCCGACGCCGCGCGAGCTGGCCATCAGGGAAAAACCGAGCGCCAGCGCCAGCGTTCCCTGCAAGCCCAGCAGGTTCAACACCTGCCGCAGATTGGCCGCCTTGCGCCGCAACCCATACAGAGGCGAATTGGCCGCCCGGAACAATTTGGTCACCAGGGCGGGATCCATGGCCACGACCCTGGCCACGTCGTTCAGATGAACGTCCGGGTTGTTGGCGAGTTCGATGATCTGGATGGCCACCGCCGGCAGGCTGGGCAGGTTGCCGCAGAAACTCAGTCGTCGTTCCAGTTCGGCGTGCATGTTGGGTTGCGTACCTAAAGCCAGCGCGAAAATTGCCGACTATTATTGAAATCGAGCACGAAAAAACCAAGCGTTTCGGGAAAGAATAAATTTTGGGCAATCCATCGGCGCCTTGTGACAGGTTGCGCGACGGCGGTCAACAATCGGGTTCCGGATGGTTCAACCATGAGCGGCGATCCTGACATCGAACCACACCAGGGGTCCGACTTCCACCGGCGGCAATGTGGAATCCTGCAAGACAAGCTGGCGGCGCTGCAAACCGAACTGGGCCGACTCCGGCAGGAACTCCGTCGCAGTCAGATCATCACCCACGTCATCGAGGAGCTTTATCGCCTGGCGAACCGGCAAGCGCCCATCGACGAGCTGGGCGAGTTGCTGGTGGAGTTGCTGGTGAAAACGCTGGGCGTGGACAGCGCCGCCCTGCTGCAATGGGACGCGCAAGGGAATCGGTTCATGACCGCCCACAGCCAGGGGCTGCCGCCCGCCTGGGAATTGGCGATGGCCCCGCCGGAGATCCCTGGCAGTTGCGATTCCGGTTGGAGCGAGCAGGCGCCGTCCCGGTTTTCGACCCATCTGAACCGAACCGCCGGCTTGCGCAACTGGATCTGGACCTGCCACCGGCGCGCGGGGCTGGCTCTGCTCTTGGGCGACACCCTGGACAGCGGTCTGAATCGCGACCGTTTCACCGTCGACGACCACCGCATCGCCGAAACCGCACTCGCCGTTTATGTCACTTTGCATCATCTGGACCATGCCGAGGCCGCGCTCAGGCATTCGGAAACCAACTATCAGGCGCTGTTCGACGGCGCCACCGACGCCCTGGCCGTGCTCGACCCGGATTCCGGCCTGATTCTGGACGTCAACCGTCAGACCCGCGAAATTTTCGGCGGGCCGCCGAACGGCGCCGGCCAGCGCTGTGGTCTGGAGGATTGGCTGTTCGACTCCGGCGCCGATCTGCTGGACACGCTGCGCCGGCAACGCTCGCAGGCCACCAGCGCCGATCCCCCGGCGGTCGAATATCAGTTTCGGAACGCGGCGGGCGAGCCGTTCTGGGCCGAGCTCCATCTCAAGCGAGTCGCGATGGGAGGCCGGACGCGGCTGTTGGCCGTATTGCGCGACATTTCCGAACGCAAACGGGTCGAGGCGCGACTGCTGCACCACGCCCTCCATGACGCGCTGACCGGCCTGCCCAACCGGGCCATGATCCTGGCGCGGTTGCAGGAAACGCTGGACGGTCGGTTTCCGCGGCAGGAGCTGTCGGCGCTCCTGTATCTCGACATCAATCGTTTCAAGGTCATCAACGACAGCCTGGGCCACGATATCGGCGACCGGGTGCTGGTGGCCATCGGCCAGCGGCTGCAAGTCGGTTTGCGGACCGGCGATACCGTCGCCCGGCTGGGCGGCGATGAATTTCTGGTCCTGCTGACGGATTTGCGCCAACCGGGCGACGTGATGCTTTGCGCCGAACGCCTCCACCAGGAACTCTCCAGCCCGTTCCACATCGACGACCATGAAATCCACGCCGGCGCCAGTATCGGCGTCGCGCTGAACACGGGCGATTACCGACGCGCCGAGGACTTGTTGCGCGATGCCGACATCGCCTTGCACCAGGCCAAGGCGCGCGGCAAGGATTATCCGTATGTCCTGTTCGACTCGGCCATGTACGACCGGATGGTCATGACGATGCAGCTGGAGCGGGACCTGCGTCACGCCCTGGAACGCCAGGAGTTTCAGGTATTTTTCCAGCCCATCGTCAATCTGGCCACCGGCCGCGTCAAGGGCTTCGAAGCGCTGGCGCGCTGGCGTCACCCCGAACGCGGCCTGGTTTCACCCGCCGATTTCATCCCCCTGGCCGAGGAAACCATGCTGATCCTGCCGCTGGGCCGGCAGGTGCTGGCCGAATCCTGCCGCCGGCTGGCCGCCTGGACGCGCTCCTGTCCGGGACGGACGCCGATCACCGTCAGCGTCAACCTGTCCAGCAAACAGCTGCTCGATGCCGAACTGGTCGCCGACATCGACCGGGTGCTGGTGGAGACGGACTGCGATCCGGCCCTGCTGGAGCTGGAAATCACCGAAAGCGTGCTGATCGACAACAGCGACGCCGCCCGCGCGCTTCTGAACAGCCTGCGCGACCTGCGCATTCGGCTGTCGCTGGACGACTTCGGCACCGGCTACTCCTCGCTGAGTTATCTGCATCAGTTTCCGTTCGACACCATCAAGATCGACCGCACCTTCATCCAGCCGATGGAGCACAACGCCAGCCGACTGGAAATCGTCCGCGCCATCATCGCCCTGGCCCGCGCGCTGGGCAAAACGGTGGTCGCCGAGGGGCTGGAAACCCGCGAACAGGTCGAACGACTGACCGAACTGGGTTGCGATTTCGGCCAGGGCTACTATTTCGCGCGGCCACTGGACGCCGCCGCCGCCGAGCTGTTCCTGGCCCGGGCCGCGTTCCCCTTGGCGGCGGACCGGCAAGCCGGCCTGAGCGTCGCGCCCGACGACCGCCGGTAGTGGCGGATGACGCCGAAATCCCGCTGCAAGGCCGCCACGTCGTAATACCAGCGGACCGGCATCGCCAGCGCGTCGCCGACGAATACGCCCCACAACGCGCCCCGGATACGATTTTCGCAAGACCCCGAATTCCTTGGTTACCCCCCTCTATTTGTTCGCCCCGGAAGCTCGCCGCCAGTCCAGATCGCGATCGAAATTCAGCTTGAATTAAGCTTCCGGTGTTACGTTTTTAATCCCATAAAAAAATGGAGGAATATGATGAAAAAGTGCTTTGTATCTTGGCTGTTTGGCATGGTGGCGCTGACTAGCGCCGGATTCGCGGCTGATGGTCAATGGCAGGCGCTGCCGGAAACCGCGCCGGCACCCGCCGACAATCCGACGACCGAAGCCAAGGTCACACTCGGTAAGATGTTGTATTTCGATACCCGCTTCTCGTCGACCGGGACGATATCCTGTTTTTCCTGCCACAACGTGATGGAAGGCGGCGACGATCACCGGCCCACTTCCATCGGCGTGCATGGGCAGGTCGGCGGCCGTAACGCGCCCACCGTCTGGAATGCGGCTTTCAATTCAGCACAATTCTGGGACGGTCGCGCCGCCTCGCTGGAGGAACAGGCCAAGGGTCCTCCGACCAATCCCATCGAAATGGGCATGAAGGATCTGGATGCCACCATCAGCCGCATCCAGAAGATTCCAGGTTACCAGCCCTACTTCGAAGCAGCGTTCGGCAAGGGCGACGTCGTGACCATGGACAACGCCGCCAAGGCCATCGCCGCCTACGAACGGACCCTGATCACGCCCAACAGTCCTTATGACCGCTACGTCAGAGGCGACAAAACCGCCATGACCGAGCAGCAGGTACGGGGCCTGGAAACCTTCGCAAAGGTCGGCTGTACCGCCTGCCACTCCGGCCCGGCCTTCAATGGTTCGGCCAACATGCCGGCGGGACAGGGCTTTTTCATGAAATTCCCCACCTTCCCCGGCAGTAAATACGACGCCCAGTACAAACTGATGGAGGATACGGGCCGCCACGTCGTCACCCAGAAGGATACGGACAAATATCTGTGGCGGGTGCAAACGTTGCGGAATCTGACCTATACCGCGCCGTATTTCCACAACGGTTCGGCCAAAAGCCTGGACGAGGCGGTACGGGTGATGGGCAAGACTCAACTGAACAAGGATTTGAGCGATAGCGAAATCAAGGACATCGTTGCTTTCCTGGGTGCCTTGGACGGCGAATTTCCGCAGCAGATCATGCCTCGATTGCCGCCGACACCCGGCGACCTGTTGACCGAGAACTGAGTTTTTGATCGCGCTTCGTTCCGGCGCTGGCCAGGCGCCGGATCAGGACGCCGACAAGGTGTCGGATCAGCGTGTGTCGGAGGATGCGTCGAACCGGGCGCGGATGGTTTCCACGCGTGCCCGGTTCACGCCGAAATCGTAATACCCGCTCCGGGACGCCGAACGCACCTGGATGACGCCAGGCGGGTTGAAATGGAACTCCACGTCGTCCACGAAACCGAACACCGCCGAACGGAATTCGGCGTGAATGTAATCGTCGTCGGACCGGACGATGCGTACCCGTTCCATGCCGCCCAGCACCTCCAGCAGCCGGACCCGCGCCCGCGCGGCGTCGCCGGCGTAGCGCAGCGGTTCAACCCGTCGGTCGGCGGCGTCCGTCCAGGACGAGACACAATTCGGCGAACTGGGGCACGGCGCCAACCCGGTTTCGGTCACGCCCAGGTTCAAGGGTGGTCGGCCACCCGAACAACCGCTCACTGCCAGGGCGACGGCAATCGCCAACCCGCCCGCCCATCGCTTTTTCCCCATCATCGCTTGGCTCTATGCAGAATTTCACGGGCTGGATACGGTGGTTAATATTGAATCCATCGGTTGCACCCTGCTTCTCGGCGATATTTACCACAAAGTCGCAGGACTTTCGCAGTGTAGCTCCAACAACTGTTCCCGCAATGTGGCCGGCGTGGCCGGATGCGCGGCGACCTTGCTGCGGACCTTCCAATCCTTATCGCCCGCCAGCCGCTCCAGCAGCGCCAGCGGCGTGGCCGGATGCCAGGCGACGTCGAGGCGGGCCTCACGATTCTCATCGCCCGCCAGCCGTTCCAGAACCGCTGCGTCGGAATAAGCGCGAGCGGCATCCTGGACCATCTCATTGAACAGCGGATGGGCAGGGGCGGATGACTCCGGTGCGGCGGAGGCTACCTGGTCGGCCAACCGCAGGAAGGGCAAGCTCCGCAGGCGCTGCGCGGGTTCCGCCTGCACCAGCGCCCGCGCTACCGCCGCGCGCAGCCGGCCCGGCCAGTCGTCCACGGCGCCCACCACCGTTACATGCAGCAAAGCCGCCTCGCGCACGGCAGTCGAGGCCGACGCCTGCAAGGCGCGCACCGTCTCGGGCGTTGCCGCCGGATTCTGGCAGATGCCCAGCAACACCACTTCATCGTCTACCTGCGCCGCCTGCGCCAGCACCCCCGCCGAACAATGGTCCCGTTTCACCACCGCGCGCAGGACAGGCGCCGGCAGATCGCGGAAAAAGGTTGGATTCTCCAGCAGAAACACGTCCAGCGCTGGGTTATCCAGCAACTCCTCGGGAAACTGCTTGGCAATCTCATGCAGGACGTTCAGCGGCGTGGCGGGGTTCGTGACCAGCGCACGGCGGGTGGCGGTATCGGCGGAATGGGACAGTTCGGTCAGCACGGCTTCCGGGGCGGCGGCGTTCTTGGCCACCACCCGCGCCAGTTCCACCGCCTGGGCTGCCAGTTCGGCCAGCCGTTCCGGCGCGGTGGCGGGATCGGCGGCTTCGGCCTTGGGCGAGCGGGGTTTGGGGGGTTTAGTGGAAGGTTTAGCCATGGATGTTCTGCCTAATCAGAGATTTTAAGTGATCTGACAAACTCATCACGATCTATCTGCCCCGTGATCTTGCGCAGAAATAACGGAGTGAATTTGGCATCGCGCGCCGCATTGTAATCCGGGTCACCGCCCTTGTTTTTGTAACACCGATCCAATGCTTGCGTTAATGAATCCAGTCCCAATTCATCGATAATCTCCAGTTTTTCTTGTGCGCTGAGTTGGCTGCGAGTGAATTCGGCGCTACCGAAATCCAGGATTTCCCGGATATAGATTCGTTTTGGCGGCTTGCTTTCCTTGTCAATAATATGTACATCCTGAAGGTGATAGCGAGCCTTGGTTAGTCCGCTGGGCGAAAAATTTGGCGCCGCAGCGATGATTTTCTGGATCAGTTCCCGACTTTCGGGGTCAGCTTCCGCAAACCTGGGTGGAATAACCACACCGTGCAATTGGGCTCGTGAATCGTCCCAGCGCTCGCGCAAGACTCGCCAGTTATGCTCGTCGTAGGTGCCACGGAAAACGACAGGCCGCACCTCTATTCTGGGTAGTTGATCACCTCTTATCCCCGCCTCAATCGCTTTTTCCAATTCCGAACTCCAGTGACTCCCCACGCGATCCACACGGCCGATCTGTTGCTCGACCACGCCGGGGTTCCACTCCGGATGTAGCAACACCAAAATACGGCAAGCTTTGTGCAGGTTGAGTCCCTCACGACCGACCATGGATTGAGCAACCAATACTCTCGGAAAGCTCTTTGGGCGATTGAATGCAAGCTGAATCATGCGGCGTGATTCTGGCTTGGTTCCGCCAAACATCAGCCGGGCGAATCCCCCTTGCGGTCGGTTGTATTCATCATGCAAACGCTCTTCGAGATCTTTCCATAATTTTCTGGCCTCCTTCTCGTCAAGCTGACCATCATGGTTTGTATCGCCCTCATCCCGGTCGCTGACTGCCTCGATTAGCTCGCTGAACGCGCGTGCGTAGTCAGACGGTTCAAATTCGGTTGCGGAATCCCCCAGCAGCTCTTCTATGTCTTCTGCTTGAAAAAAAAAAAGAAAAA
>DGFE01000062.1 GCA_002391525.1 Competibacteraceae bacterium UBA3908 | reverse complement strand
CCGGTGGAGCATCAGCCCGCCGGCTTCGAGACATGGCGCGACGAGGTTCGCGAATACGGGTTTTTGCCGGGCGACGAACTGGACGTCAAGCTGATCTACAACCCGGAATTCAGCGACCGGGTCATCGTCTCGCCCGACGGCTTCATCCACCTGTCGCTGATCGGCCCGGTCAAGGTGCTGAACCGTGGTCCGAGCGATGTCGCGGACGAGTTGCGCCAGCGCTACGCCGCCGAGTTGCGGCATCCCGAGGTGGTGGTGATCCCGCGCCTGTTCAGCTCCGAGATCATCTACGTCGGCGGCGAGGTGCAGCGACCCGGCGTGCTCAAGCTGGCGCACCGGATGGGCGTGTTGCAGGGCGTGCTGGAAGCGGGCGGTTTCCGCGATACCGCGCGGCTGGATCAGGTGGTGCTGATTCGCCGCACGCGCGAGGACAAACCGATGCTGCGGGTGGTGAACGCGCGCCGGCTCCTCGAAGGCGGCGAGGAATCGGATGTGCCGTTGCAGCGTTTCGACGTGATCTTCGTGCCGCGTTCGACCCTGGCCGAGATCAATCTGTGGCTCAACCAGCTCGTCTACAACAATCTGGCGTTTTCGAGCAACTTCAGCTACACCGTCAACCGCGACGTGAGGCCGCCGCTGTAGCCGAAGCCGGCGCGCTCACTCGAAGCATTGGCCTTCGAGATGATGGCCCAGCTTGTAGCAGGCGTGGCCGGGCAGGCAATCTTGCGTGAACTGACAGGGATGACCGGCGCCGCCCCGCTGGTGCAGCGGAACGATCTGGCCGCCGGTTTCCGGGGTGAGCCGGAACGGCGGCGACCAACTGGCGCAGAGCCCCTCGGCGCGGTGGCGGGCGAACAGGCAGCGGGTTCCCGGCTTGCAATCGCTGTCGCTCCGGCAGCCGGCGCCGGCAAGCGCCGGCGCCAGGATACCCACCAGGATCAGGGGCGTCCCCCATCCCGCCAGCACGCGCCGAATGCGGCTCATGGCACGTTTTACGGCGTCAGCCCCAGGGCGGTCAGGTTGCCGGCGTCGAACTGGCGCGCGGGATTCTGCGGATCACCGGGAATCACGACGCCATCCGCGGTCGTGCCGGTGCTCCCCGTCGCCGTGGCGACGCCGAAGAAATCCGCGTAGTCCCACACGCTCCAGCCGACGCCCGCGCTTTCCAGGGCGGTGCGCGCATCCCGCAGCCAAAGGTTGCGGGATGTGGCGTCCAGCGAATTGCGCAAGGCCCCGAACTCCGTGCAAATCAGCTTGACCCGGTAACGCTGGGCCCAGGCGGCGGCCCTGGCGATGTCCTGGGCGATGCGTTGCGCGTTCCATTTTTCGGCGACGTAGCGGTTGACGGCGTCGTTGGCCACCTGGGTGTTGGCCCCCGGCAGCAGGCGGAGACTGGCGAGCGCCCGCGGAGAATCGGCTGGATATCCCAGCCCCGCGATCATGCCCTGGGGACCCGACAGAAACGGTTCCCAGGGCGCGTTGAGGTGGGTGAACAACATGGGTTCGTAATAATGGAACACGTAGCGCACCCGCGGATCGGCGAGCGGCGTCATTTGCAGCAGGCCCGCGATGCTGCCGCCCTGGATGCCCGACAGCAACACCAGATGCGCCGGCGCCTGTTGCCGCACGGCGTTCACGACATCGGTCTGCAAGCGCCGCCACTGCCGGGCGCCGCCGGTTCGGTAGTACTGCGGTTCGTTCAGCGGTTGGAAGGCCAGCCGGTCCGCGGGCCGGTCCGCGTAGCGCGCCGCCAGCATCCGCCAGGCTTGCACGAACGCCTTGCCGACCGCCGATTCCTTTTCGATACGGTCGCGCAACGCGCTTTCGGGGTGAAAATCGAGGATGACGGCCAGTCCCGCCGCCAACGCCGAATCCACCGCCTGATCCAGTTGGGGCAGACCCGGCCAGGCATTGGCGGCGCTGCCCTGAGCATTCGGATTCCAGCCCAGCCGCGCCGGGTCGAAGGGAATGCGCACGTGGTCGAAGCCGACCCGCCGAATCGCGGCCAGATCCGCCATGGCGACGGGTTGCCGGCCCTGATATTGCAACCAGTGGCTCAGGTTGACGCCCCGGCGCAGGGCGGGAAGTTCCTGGCCGGCGGCCACGCCGTGAAACAGCGCCAGCAGCAGCGCCAGAAATGGACCAAACCAGCGTTTAATGCCTGACATATCCAAAATTCTCCCTGGCCGCCCGTTCGGGCGGGATATTTTGTTCGCCCCCCGTTCCCGCTTGCGAGAGGCGAGGAGGCTGGATGATCAAGGTGGCGCTTGCGCCGCGCGCCGGGCCACGATTCGGCGATACAGCGCCGCCACCCGTTCCGCGGTGCGTTCGACAGTGAAGCGCTCCTCGAAGCGGCGACGCGCGGCGTCCGCCAGCCGGGCGCGCAGTTCGGAGTCGCCCAACAGCCGGACGATGGCGGCGGCCAGCGCGGGCGCATCGCCAGGAGGCACCAGCAGGCCGGTGACGCCATCCTCGATGGCGTCGGCAATGGCTCCCACCGGCGTGGTGATGACGGCCACGCCCATCGCCATCGCTTCCAGAATCGCGACCGGCAGACCCTCCATGCGCGAAGGCAGGAGAAAAACATCGCTTTCGGCCAACAGCCGCCACGCCTGGGCGCTTTCGATCCATCCCGGCAAATCGACGCGGTCCGCCAGATCGAGGCGACGCACTTCCTCCCGGTACTCGGCTACCGGACCGTTCCCCGCCACAATCGCCGACCAGCGCAAGGCACGCACCTGGGGCATCGCCAGCGCCGCCAGCAACTCCGGCGTTCCCTTGCGCGGTCCCAACTCGCCCAGCGACAGCAAGCGACCGCCATCCCGGCTGGCGTTCCGAGGGGCCAGCCCCGTTTCCTTGAGAGGATCGGGCACGCCGTTGTGGATCACCACGACCTGGCCGGCGGGAATACCCAAGGTCTGGGTCAGATAATAACACCAGTATTCGCCGATTACTACTAAATAGGTCGCATTTTTAAGACGATTGATCAAAAAAATACGCATTATTCGCGGCAAGCGGTCGATGAATTCCACGAAATCCGCGCCGTGCAGATGCAGGATCGTCGGCAAGTGGAAAACGCGGGCCACGGACAACACCAGCACCTTGCGCAGGATGCTGCCGTAGGCCGCCATGTGGAGGTGCACCAGGTCGATCCGCCCCCGCCCCGCGTTCCAGGCCAACCGCAGCAGCGCGCCGGCAAACCAGAAGGGCATCCGCCAGAAGGCGCCGGGACCGTAAGTGTCCACGACCGTGCAATCCATGTCCGGGTTTTCCCGGTCGAGGGTGGGGATGAGATAGGCCAAAAACCGCCCCATGCCGCCGCGCCCGCGCACGCCGCCAGGGCCGAAATGCCACGCCCGGATTCGTTGTTGGTCGTTCATGCTTGTCCCTGATGGTTATCGAAGGGGAAAACCCTCCCGCCCTTCCGCGCCATTGGAACCAGGGCCAACGCCAGGGACGGGCGGGTTACGGCGGGATCAGGTGAATACGATGAAGAGCCACACCACGGCGGCGTTGAGCAGGGCCACGAACACCGCCGCCGAGCCGATGTCCTTGGCCCGGCCCGACAGTTCGTGCCGTTCCGGGCCGATGCGGTCGATGGCCGCCTCGATGCCGGTGTTGAGCAATTCGACGATCACGATCAGCAGCAGGCTGCCGATCAGCAGCGCCCGCTCCACGGGGGTGGAGCCCAGCCACAGCGCCAGCGGGGTCAGCACCGCGCACAACAGCCCTTCCTGCCGAAACGCTTCCTCGTTGCGCCAGGCCGCCTTCAGCCCGGCCCAGGAATAGCCGGTGGCGTTGACCAGCCGGCGCCAGCCGGTATGGTTTTGAAAAGCCATCGTGGGTCAGGATTCGACCGGCCGCCAGGGACGGCGCGGGACTTTGGGCAGGTTGGACAAAACGGCCTTGGGCGCGGTGGCGGGGATGACCGCCTGGCGACCGGGACGGGACTGGTCGAAGATCAGCATGGGTGGATCACTTCAGCGCCGCCAATGCCGCGGCGTAATCCGGTTCCTGGGCGATTTCCGGCACCAGTTCGATGTGGCGCACCCTGTTGTTTTCATCCAGCACGACCACAGCGCGAGCGGTCAGGCCGGCCAACGGCCCGTCTTCCAGCAGCACGCCGTAATCCTTGGCGAACTTGCGCGAGCGCATCATCGACAGGGTGACCACGTTGCTCAGGCCCTCGTTGCCGCAGAACCGCTTCTGGGCGAAGGGCAGATCGGCGGAGATCACCAGGATCACGGTGTCGGGACGAGCCTTGGCGTGTTCGTTGAACTTGCGGGTGGACAGCGCGCACACCGAGGTATCCAGACTGGGCACGATGTTCAGCAGCTTCTTTTTGCCGGCGAAGTCGGCCAGCGCCACGTCCTTCAGGTCGGCGGTGACCAGCTTGAAATCGGGGGCGGGCGTGCCGACAGTGGGCAGCTCGCCATTGGTATGGATGGGGTTGCCTTTGAAGGTGAGAGTTGCCATGGGAAATTTCCTCGGAGTGATGAACGTTTAATTCACTCTCTCGCCAGTCAACGAAGAGATTGAATAGTCAGGTCGTTTTTCATGCACCATTTGCAAATCCTCCAGCCAAGACAGGTTTTTTCCTATCACCAGCTCGAAAATTTGGGCATGATGGGTATTGTTCATGGGGATCAGGCGCATTTGAAAATTATGCTTTCTCGCCAGATTTTTGACTTCTTCAGCGTGGTCATAGGTCATCACAAAATCGCCTTGCAGCATTTCCGCGATTTGGAAAAGCTTTTCATGGTTAAGATCGCAATGACGATACAAGCGTTTGCCGGCTTTTTTACCGCCAGCGGTATAAGGGGGATCAATGAAAAAAACCGCCTGTTTGTTTTGAGTGTAATTTGGCAAAATTTCCAATGCGTCTGATTTGAGAAAAGTTATCTTCTCTCTGATAGCGTTCAAATTTAAAATGCGCTTCGCTAAGGTCTGAGGATACCATCGGGATTTGATTCCTTTACCATTTTCGCCGTTTTTTAGCAGCCCGGAGCCTTCAGCTAATATACCGCCATGCAATGTTCTATTTTTAAGCAAGGTTTGAAAAGCTTGTTGTTTGGCATCAGTCGATAAAATCTTTAATTCATTCATCAGATTTTCATGAGTTAGATCAAACTTTAATATCCGGTCAGCTAGCCATTCAGCATGGCCTTCCGTCACGGCTTTCCATACTGCGGCTACTTCGTGATCTAACTCGATCATAACGACCTTTTCAACTAGATTTTCGAACAATGCTGTAAGACTGATAATACCTCCACCCGCGAAAGGTTCGACCAGTAATTCAGGTTTGAAGTCAAGCGATTGCATCCATCTTCTGAAAGTAGGCACAAACCAGGTTTTACCGCCCGGATAGCGAAAGGGACTGCGTTGTGGCACTGAAGCGACATTAACCGGCTTGATCGCGGTGGATATAAGATCGAAGTCATTAAATAGATTACATTGTTGCGCGAGATTCATGCCAAGGGATTCTCAATGAACTGATTAACCGGTGCTGATTCAAGTTGATCATCCAATTTTTGCTGCAAAATCTTTAGGAAGTCATCTATCTTTCCAGGCTGGGGAGTCGTAATGCTAAGCAGTGAAGATTGGAATTTTGAGAAAACTTCATCAACTTTTGTTAACTTTAGTCTATTAAAATCCAGGTCGTAGACAAGATCATAAATAAACCAAGCGATATCTCCATCGCTCTTGGAAACAGGGTTTAATCTTGAAATTGGCAATGTTTCATAAAAACCCTTGTTCAGTGCGACAGCAATTTTCTTGTTCCAAGAATTTAATATTCCACCTTTGAATAATAGTTGTGGCGCAAGTCTCTTTCTGGAAGAAGATAAATAATCAGGTCTTGGATAATTTAGATGGTTAGGCCATTCCATGTTTTTATTCATTTCTGGATTATTCATGTAATATTCAAAAGGTTCACGAATATTTCCAGAAATATACACAGCCTGAACTTCAAGTGCTCCGAAATCGTAAACACGTTCTCTTTCGTCATAGGCTACCAGAACGACGTCAATGTTGCCGGCTGACTTGCCATCGACATCATTCAGTCTAACCTCGGTCAAGGAACTCCATGTCGCGCCTTCAGGAAAGAAAAAATCGGCGGCATCCTTGACGATCAACCAGTTTTCACGAAATCGAATTGGACAAGTAATGACAGGAGAATGATTATGAAATATGCTGCACACCCCAAGAGGATTTTTGGCTTTATCCTTGTTGCAGTTCGGGATTTTATTGTTAAAAGGACAAAGCTTGTTTCGGCGATCATTAACGGCTTGCTCGGAAAAATCCATGGTCAGATGACCGAACACTTCGGCGAGAGGATGTTTTGGTATTTCCATTTCATATCTCCGTCAAGGAAACAAAGGTGGGAGGCACAGATTCGAGACTCCTACTCCCACCCTGGTCCGCGCTCCCGCCAGTCGCGGAACGAGTCAGACCACCTCCGCCAGCGCCGCCGCGTACCGTTGTAAATCCTGATCGTCCTTGGTTTCGGTGGCGCACACCAGCAACGCATTGCCCAGTTCGGGATAGTCGCCGCCCGGATCGAAACCGCCGAGAATGCCGCGTGCCAGCAATCCATCCAGCACCTCGCCCGCCGGGCGCGGCAGTGCTGGCGGTTGGCCGATCCGCAGCGCCGGAGGAATCTCGTCGAACAGCGCCTCCAGATTCGGGGCGTCAATGGCGGCCAGCATCGCCTGGACATCAGTCGGGGTATGGGGAATGAACGGCATGATCGATTCGTCCCTCTTCACTCGACCAGTTTGGGGTTGGCCAGCGAGCTGGCATTTTCGTCCTCGTCCTCGGCGATGGTGATGGCCTCGTAAGTCTTGGCGTCCAGCAAGGCATCCAGCGGGGCGGTGGTTTTGATGCGGAGAATCCAGCCCTCGCCATACGGGTCCTGATTGATGAGTTCCGGGCTGTCGGCCAGCGTCTCGTTGACCTCCACGATCACACCGTCCAGCGGGCTGTACACGTCCGAGGCGGCCTTGACCGACTCGACCACCGCGCAGCCTTCGGCGGCGGTCACGACACGGCCCACTTCGGGGATCTCCACGAACACCAGGTCGCCGAGCAGGTGCTGAGCGTGATCGGTGATGCCCACGGTGACGGTGCCGTCGTCGTTGGCGCGCACCCATTCGTGGGATTCGGTATAACGCAGGTCGGCGGGAATGATGCTGCTCATGCTCGGTTCCTCAACAACGGTTTGGTGATGGGGTCAGTCGATCAAGGCGCGGCCATGGCGGACGAATGGCGGCTTGGCCACCCGCGCCGGCAGGCGCTTGCCGCGAATGTCCACCTGACAGCGCGCGCCGACGCCGGTCTCGACCCGCGCCCTGCTGCGCCATCTACTGGCCAACGAACGTCGCCCGCCTGTACCCTGGCAAGGCGCTGTACACCTGCATGTTGAACGAGGCGGGCGGCGTGGCGGGCGTACAGGGGAGTGCGTTTGGCCATGCGGAAAATCCCGGTGGGATGGATGCATCATGGTAGCCTGAAACGATCCGAGCCGGGTATATTGGGATGATGAAAGGGTTACCCAACCTGGAGCACTTCAAGGGGGCCATGGCGGAAATCATCGAATTCGAGACCGAACGGCTGCGGCTCCGTCAATGGCGCCCGGCTGACCGGGAACCGTTCGCCCGGTTGAACGCCGACCCAAGGGTCATGGAATTTTTCCCTGCTCTGCTGGATCGGATCGCCAGCGATGCCATGGCGAATCGCCTTGAAACCCAGATAGCCGAGCGCGGTTGGGGGTTTTGGGCCGTCGATGTCCTCGGCGGCGAGAATTTTATTGGGTTTGTGGGCTTGCATATCCCCGTTCCGGCTATCCCCTGTTCGCCGTGCGTCGATGTCGGCTGGCGTCTCGCGTTTCGGCATTGGGGTCAGGGATATGCCTCGGAAGCGGCGCGCGGCGTGCTCCACGTCGGCTTTGAATTGCTGGATCTGTCCGAGATCGTCTCCTTCACCGCGCTGCAAAACCGGCGGTCGCGCGCCGTGATGGAACGCCTCCACATGCGCGAGACCGGCGAAACTTTCGAGCACCCAAGCGTGCCGATTGGCAATCCCCTGCGCCGACATTGCCTGTATCGACTGTCTCGCGAACAGTGGCGAAGCACGCCGGATCGATCTTTCTTGCGCTGGATTCGTGGCAACCGCTGACTCGCAGATCCGTTTTGCCCACCGCCCCGCAAACGAGACCATCAACCGGAAACCCGTGTTAAGCTTGCGTTATGGCAGGTTATTTCGGAGTCCAACCATGTCCCAGCCCGCATCCCGCCTGACGTTCACCTTCGACGACTATCTCGAATGGGAAAACCGGCAGCCGATACGCCACGAATTCGTTCGCGGCGAAGTCTTCGCCATGACCGGCGCCACCGATCTGCATAACGAAGTGAGCGGCAATCTGTACACCCTGCTGCGCCGGCACCTGCGCGGCACGCCATGCCGGGTGTTCATGGCCGATGTCAAGGTGCGGGTGGAGACAGCGGACTGCGGTTTTTACCCCGACCTGCTGGTGACCTGCGCCGAAAGCGACCGCGCCGACCGCTACGTCAAACGCTCTCCCCTGCTGGTGGTCGAGGTACTATCGGCCAGTACCGCCGCCTTCGATGTCGGCGACAAGTTCGCGGCCTACCGGCAACTGGACAGCCTGCGGGAATACGTGCTGGTCGATCAGGAGCGGGTCCGCGTCCAGATTTACCGACGGCTGGATAACCAATGGTTGGTGGACAGCGTCGGTCCCGGCGAACGCCTGCGCCTGGAAAGCATCGACCTGGAGTGTCCCGTGGAAGCGGTCTACGAAGACCTGAGCGAACCGTCCGCCGTTGGGTCGGCGGAGCCGGGACGCCCGCCGGCCTGAAGGCGGGTTTCGATGCTCCAGGCTGGCGCAACCGCGCGGGCATTCTGGCTGATGGCGCCGGGTCAAGGCGAAATTCGGAGCGAACCGCTCCTCGGTCCCGATCCCGACGAGGCGCTGGTCAAAACGCTCTTTACCGGCATCAGTCGCGGCACCGAAAGCCGGGTATTTCGCGGCGAGGTTCCACTCAGCCAGTATCAAGCCATGCGCGCGCCGTTCCAGCAGGGTGACTTTCCCGCGCCGGTCAAATACGGCTACTGCAATGTCGGCACGGTGGAGGCCGGCCCGCCGGCATTGCAAGGCCGAACCGTGTGCTGCCTGTACCCACATCAGGATCGCTACGTCGTTCCCGCAGCGGCGCTAACCCCAGTGCCGGCCCACATTCCACCCGGTCGGGCGGTGTTGGCCGCGAACCTG
Source organism: Competibacteraceae bacterium UBA3908 (assembly GCA_002391525.1). Taxonomy (GTDB): domain Bacteria; phylum Pseudomonadota; class Gammaproteobacteria; order Competibacterales; family Competibacteraceae; genus Competibacter_A. The sequence continues at coordinate 356 of DGFE01000062.1, read as the reverse complement.
GAAACCGCGCTCAACGTGCTCTGGGACGCCACGCCACGTCTGGGAGATCGGATCGCGATCATCGGCGCCGGCGTGGTCGGCTGCCTGATCGCCCGGCTGGTCGGCAGGCTGCCGGGCTGTCATGTCCAGTTGGTGGACGTGGACGCGGACAAAGCGGCGATTGCCGAACGGTTGGGGGTCGGGTTTGCCCCACCGGAGCAGGCGGAAGGCACGCGGGACTTGGTGATCCACGCCAGCGGTTCGCCCGCCGGTCTGGCGATGGCGCTGGGTCTGGCGGGATTCGAAGCGACGGTGGTGGAGGCAAGCTGGTTCGGAGCCCAATCGGTCAGCCTGCCGCCTGTCTCTTATACACATCT
>DGFE01000015.1 GCA_002391525.1 Competibacteraceae bacterium UBA3908 | reverse complement strand
AGATGTGTATAAGAGACAGCCACATCGGGTGACTTGATCCGGATCACGTCGCCCTGGTTGTCGCCGCTGAGCGTGGGACGGTCGACGCCTTGCAGCCGCAGTGGCTTGTCGATCATCACATGATCCACGTAATAGCCGCGCTCCACCTTGACCGTATCGCCCGCCGCCGCCGCCTGCACGGCGGCGTTGATGGATTCGCCGGGGTGGACGGTCCATTCCGCCGCAACGGCGACATCGAACCATAGCGCGGCCAGCACGACCAGCCAATCCAGCGTTCTCACGGTCTTTTTCATCCGGCTCGCAACTCAGCGTCCACTGGCCGCCGCCTTTCTTCCCCCAACCTGGTCAATCGGAATGAAGTAGCCTTGCGAGGAAATCGGTGTCAGCGGCAACCCCGCCTTCTCGCGCCGTTTCCGTTCCTTGGACAACGGTGGACAGGCGTGGGTGTCGTAATACAGGATCATGCAATCCAGGCACAGCAGGCACTCGCGCTGATCGATCCGGCCCTGTTTGTCTATCGCCAGCGAACCGCAGCCGACCGCGCACGCCTTGCAGGTCTGGCATTCGGTTTTGCGTTTCAGCCCAAACAGGCGGAAGTGCGAGGGGATCGCCAGCCCCGCGCCCAACGGGCAGAGATATTTGCAGAACGGCCGCTCCATGATCATCGAAGCGCCGAACAGCACTACCCAGAACAGCACAAACGGCCAGGAACGGTTCAGCACGCCGACCAGGAACGTGGTCTTGAACGGCTCGACCTCAGCCATTTTTTCCGCCAGGCCCATCGAATAGAAGGACACCAGCAATAATACGACAAACACCCCGTACTTGACCCATTTCAGCTTGTCGTGCAGCGGCTTGGGCAGAAAGAACTGAAAGCGTTTGAGCCCCAGGGCGCGCGAAACCTTGTAGGCCAGTTCGGTGAGCGAACCGTAGGGACACAACCAGCCGCAGAACAGCCCCCGCCCCCAGATAAAGACCGTGATGATGATGAACCACCAGAAGATGAAGATGAGCGGGTCCGACAGGAACAACTCCCATTTCCACTGATAGATCAGCGAATGGAACCAGGTCATCACATGGGTGATGCTCGGCTGCGCCATCGCGTAATAGCCGACAAAGAGAATGCTGGCGATCCAGAAGAAGTATTTGGGATAAGCGACCCAGCGCTTGTCCTTCCGATTGGCCCGCCGCACCAGCTGATCGCGCATGACGTGGGCCACGGTCGCCCCGGCCAGCAGCAGGACGAACAAGGTGATTTCCAGCCATTTGGCCTTCCATACCCGCAACCAGGTCGGATCCGGCTTGATGATTTCCGGGCGACCGCCTTCCAGATAGCGCGGCGCCAGCCAGTATTCCCGGTCGAAATTGATGAAGGTCTTGGTTCCGGTTTCCTTGTCCTGCTTGTTGGCCAGAAACACCAGACTCCAGGGATAAGCGGCGCTGAAGCCGGGGCTGCGAACGATGAAGATGCCCGACTCGCGAAAACGCGGCGCGCCGGCGGCGGCGATGCCGTACAGATTGAGATAATCGGTATCGCGGAAGGTGAAGCTGTCCATCTCCTGCGAGACCTGGATCCGATCATAAATACCGCCGCGCACGAAGCCGGAGCCTTTGAAAGAGCTGCTGCCGTTGGCGACGATGAAAATAGCGTGTTCGTTTGGTTTCAAATCGGCCATCAACCGCTGATAGTTGCGCTCACCGAGAATGTTGCGCCCGATGTTGGGGGTGTTCAGATAGCCGAAATACAGATCGATATAGGGTTCCTTACCGTCGCCCAACTCCAAATCCTTGGGCATGACCCGCAAGTGCTGAACGCTACCTTCCTTGATTAAATCTTCCCAACCCAGCTTCTCCCGGGCATCGGTGAATTTCGCCTGCGGTTTGGGAATGGGTTTGACGATGCCGGCCTGCTTGGCGATTTCATAGGCGCTGCGCATGACGACCTGATTTTGCGCGATCACGGTCACGGTCGCCCCGGTAATGGCGTCGATACCGATATACCCTTCACCGGCGCGCGCCTTGCCGATTTCCACCTTGTCCCAGGCGAAACGCCCCACGAACTGCTTGACGAACTTGGTCAATTCCGATTCGGGAATGCCGACCAGCAGGATCGGCTCGCTGTGCTTGAGAATCCTAACCCCGATGATTTTGCCCTCGGCGTCCATGCTCAGCAGCGTGACCACCGGTTTCCCGGAATAGGCGGGAATGTCCACGATGTCGGTGGACAGAAACACGTAGCCGATCAGCTTTCGGTTGCGGTACGCCTCGACGTAAGCCGGCTTGCCCTTGCGGGTCGAGAAACTGTCAGCCTCCGGCATCACGTCCTTGCAGGGCGCGTAGGCGCACAGGTCTGGGTCGGTGGACAGTTGCGCCGGTAATGGGGCTTCGTAGGAAGAAGCGGACGCAAGCAGCGGGAACAGCAGGATGACGGACAGGACGAGAAAAATACCCACCAGCGTCGCGGGACGCCGGAGGATTGACCGATGAGCGTTCATGATGAGGGCCACGCGCGAAGGACGGGGTTTTCCCCCGTCCCACGCCAAGTTGAAGGATCAGGCTTCAACAATCATTCTGCTGCGCATTTCCAGATGCAGCGCGTGGCAGAAGTGAGTGCAGTAGCACCAGTACAGCCCCGGCTTGTCGGCGACGAAAGTCACCGAGGCGGTCTGCTGGGGATTGACGATGAAGTTGATGTCGTACTTGGGGATGGCGAAGCCGTGGGTGAGATCTTCGACCTTGTCGTGGTTGGTCAGGATGATGGTGACTTCGTCACCCTTCTTCACCTTGAAATCAGCCATGCTGTACATCGGCGCCACCGAGGCCAGATAGATCGTGACCTTGTTGCCGTCGCGCTCCACCCGGCTGTCGCCGAAATTCTTCACCGCGTGGGGAAAGTCGTCCATGCTGTAGATTTGCCGGGTCTTGACCAGATCGCGGCGGACGATGATGGCATCGTGCGGCTCGGGATAGGCGGTATGGTCGTGAACCAGCTTCATCTTGTCGCCGCTGATGTCGATCAACTGCTCGGTTTCCACATGCAGCGGCCCGACCGGCAGGAAGCGATCCTTTGAAAACTTGTTGCCGGAATTGAAGAACTTTCCGTCGGCTTCCCTGGTTTCGCCCATCGAGGTGTAGCCGTGGCCGGGCTGATAGTGCACGTCGATGCGATCCCTGTCTCTTATACACATCT
>DGFE01000250.1 GCA_002391525.1 Competibacteraceae bacterium UBA3908 | reverse complement strand
GTGCCGATCAGCAGACGGCGTTCACCGTTGTGAATGTCCGCCAGCAGGGTTTCCAGGCTGCCGCGCCGGCGGGTGTTGTCGCGGTCCAGGCGGGCGATGCCGACGTCCGGAAATTCGCGCCGCAACGCGACCTCGAGGCGCTCGGTGCCGTGGCCGAGCGCCCGCAAATCCACGCTGCCGCAGCGGGGACAGGCGGCGTCCACCGGCCTGCTGTCGCCGCAGTGATGGCAGGTCAACCGACGCTGGCGCAGGTGCAGGGTCATGCGGGCGTCGCAATGCCGGCACTGGCTCAGCCAGCCGCACTCGTGACAGAACAGAACCGGGGCGAAGCCGCGCCGGTTGAGAAACAGCAACACCTGTTCGTTTCGGGCCAGGTGAACCCGGATCCGTTCCAGCAGCGGCCGCGACAGCCCTTCGGTCAGCGGCTGACGGCGCATGTCCAGGATGTCGATGGGCGATTCGTTGCCGCCGCCAACCCGTTCCGGCAGGTTCAGCAGTCGGTAGCGGCCGCGGCGCGCGTTGTAACAGCTTTCCAGTGCCGGCGTGGCCGAGCCCAGCACCACCGGGATGCCGAGTTGCCGACCCCGGATCACCGCCAGGTCGCGGGCGTGGTAGCGGAAGCCGTCCTGCTGCTTGAAAGAGGGATCGTGTTCCTCGTCGACGACGAGCAGACCCGGCGTCCGCAGCGGCGCGAATACCGCCGACCGGGTGCCGATCACCACCCTGGCGATCCCGTCGCGCGCCAGCAGCCAGGCGTGCAGCCGTTCCCGGTCGCTCAGACCCGAGTGCAGCACCGCCAACGGTCCTGGCAGGCGTTCCCGAAAGCGGGCCAGCAATTGCGGGGTCAGGCCGATTTCCGGGGTCAGCACCAGCGCCTGCCGGCCACGCGCCAGCACCGTTTCGATCAGGCGCAGATAAACCTCGGTCTTGCCGCTGCCGGTGACGCCCTCCAGCAGAAAGACCTGAAACCGGTCCGGCGCCGCCGCGACCGCCGCGACCGCCGCCGCCTGGGCGTCGTTCAGGGTCGGCGGTGGGGCGCGGGGCGCGGATGAGGCGTCCGGGTCAAGGGGGAACGGCTGGACCACCGGTTCCACCCACGCCTTCTGGCGCAGGGCGCGCAGCGTGACGGCGCTGTCGCGCGCCACGGCATGCAGCTGGTCGGCGGCGACGCCTTGGGGATGGCGGGCCAGATGGTCGAGCAACGCGCGTTGGACGGGGGCGCGGCGCGGCTCCGCGGCGGCGAGCGCGGCCCGACCGGCGGCGGTGATCCGCCACCGTGGCGGCGGCGCCGGCAGGGTGGCCGGTTCACCCTGGCGCAGCAGCGCGGGCAGGGCCACGGCGAAGACTTCGCCGGGAGGGTGGTGGTAATAACGTTGCGCCCATTGCAGCAACGCCAGCACGTCGGGAGGCAGCACCGGTTCGCTGTCGAGCACCGTCCGCGCCGGTCGCAGCGCCTCGGGATGCAGCGCGGTGTGGTCGCCGATTTCGACGAGAAAGCCGACCACCTGCCGCCGGCCAAACGGGACCCGTACCCGCACCCCCGGCCGCAGGGTCGCACAGTCGCACGCCGGTGGCGGCAGGTAATCGAAGGTTCGGTACAGGGGAGACGGAACGGCGATCCGCAGGATCGGGCTGGACACGGCGGAACGTCCGTCAGGCGCCGGACAGGCCGGCGCGCAGCCCTTCGAGCATGAATTGGACCGCCAGCGCCGCCAGGATCACGCCCAGCAGCCGGTCGATGACGTTGGCGCCGGTCTCGCCCAGCAGCTTCATCAACCGCGGCGCCAGCAGCAGGCACAGCAGGGTCAGCAGCAGCACGCTCAGCATTACGCCCAGCAGCCCGGCAAACAGCAGGGGCTGGGTCTGAGGCCGGATGCCGCTGGTGGTCAGCAGGATGGTGGTCAGCGCGCCGGGACCGGCCAGTAGGGGAAAGGCCAGCGGGAAGACCGAAACGTCCTCCTTGTACCGCGCCTCCTCCTGTTCGCGGACCGTGGCCGAGCGCAGCCCGGACGGGCGGGCGAACACCATGTCAATCGCCAGCAGGAACAGCAAGGCGCCGCCGCTGACCCGGAACGCCGCCAGGCTGATGCCCAGCAGCCGCAGCAGGCTGTCGCCGGTGAACACGAAGAACAGCATGATGAGCGTGGCGATGAAGGTGCTCTTGAGCGCCATGCGCCGACGATAGCGGTCGCTGCCGCCGCGGGTCAGCGCCGAGAAGATCGGCGCGACGCCAATCGGATCGATCACGACCAGAAAGGTCACGAAGATGGTGACGAGTTGGTCCAGCATGGCGGGCCGCCGGGACCGAAGGGGCGGGCGCCGATGGCGGCGCCCGCACCCTGGAGCCGGCTCATTCCCCGGCTCGGAAGGCGCCGAGCGTGCCGCCCTTGCCGTAGACGAACACGGTATTGCCAGCCGCGATGGGTGGGGCGATGATGTCTTTGCCGGCGGCGCGGATCCGGCCGACGATGCGGCCGTCGCTCTTGCTCAGCCAGTGCAGATAGCCTTCGAAATCGCCGACGACGACGTGATCGTCGCTGGCGGTTGGAGCGCTCAGGCGGCGGCCGGCCAACTCGGCCTGCTTCCAGAGCGTGCCGCCGTCGCGCCGGTCCAGGGCCAGCACCGCGTCGGTTTCATCGCTGACGTAGACGTGCTGGGCATCCACGTCGAGCCCGGCGTGGCTGGACAGCTCGCGGTTCCACAACAGGTTGCCGCTGCGCATGTCGAGCGCGGCGACGCCGCCGCGGTAAGAGGCCAGATACAGATTTTCGCCGAAGGCCCTGGGTTCGGAGTCGATATCGATCAACCGTTCGATTTCGGTGCGACCGCGCGGCGGAGCGATGGTTTTTTCGGTGACCGGCAGCCCCCGATCCAGGGACAGCACCAGCAATTTGCCGGTATCCAGCCCGGCGATGACCAGGGTACGGGTCAGCAGCGGCGGGGCGTTGCCGCGCAGGCTGAGCGCGGGCATGGCATGGGCGTAGGTCCAGCGTCGTTCCCCGGAGCGGGCGTCGAGGCCGGTGAACTTGCCGTCACCGGTGCGGACCACCACGATACCGCTGGCGGCGCGGGGCGGCGCCAGCACCTCGCTGGATACGGTGGCGCGCCAGGCTTCCTGGCCGTCCGCCTGCCGCAGGGCCGCGACCTGGCCCTTGTCGGTGCCGACCAGCACCAGTTCGCTGCCGCTCAGGCCGACCCCGCCGGAAATCGGCAGCCTGGTATTGACTTCCCATAGTCGCTGACCGCTGAGCGCGTCGAGCGCCATGACCGTGCCGTCGTGGCTGGCCGCGTAAATCCGCCCATCCGCCAGCGCCGGGATCAGCCGGATGAATTGGTCCTCCGTGCCGGCTCCCACCCGGGTTTCCCAAAGCTGCTGGACGTTGACCGGCTGAGCGATGGTTTTCAACGCGGCCGGCGGGATCGCGTTGTCGGAGCCGCCGAACCAGCCGCCGAGCCAGCTACAGCCGGCGCTCAGGACAAGCAGCAGAAGCGAAATTGCGCGACGGACCATGGTTATTGACCTGCGGTGGGAGTGGCGGGGGCCGGGGCTGGAACGGTTCCCGGAGCGTCATCGGGGACGGTCGTGGAAGCGGCGGCCGGGGTGGGTTCGGCGGACACGGGTTTGCCGGAATCGGGTCGATCGGTTCCGGTCGTGACCGGCGTGGCCGATTCGGCTGGCGTCTCGGGCCGGAAGGCGGGAACGAGCGCGGGCGGCGCGGATTCGTCCGCGGGCTTGCCGGAAGCGGGCTGGTCGGTCCCCGGCGTATCTGGCGCGGATTCGGCGGGTTTGGGTTGAGCGGCGGCCGGCGGCGTGGCCGGCGCGACGACGACCGCTTGAGCGCTGGGCGGCGCCAGGTTGTCGAGCTTGAGCTGCAACAGTGAAGTGCCGCCGCCCGCCGCCAGCGCCGCGGCGTAGGCGGTCCGGGCCTTGGCGGCGTCGTTGCCGGCCAGGGCCAGATCGCCCCGCAGTTCCTCGCGTTCGGCGGTCAGGCTGGCGGTCGTCACCTGCGCCAGCCGTTGTTCGGCCTCCGCCGGCTGACCGGCGGCGAACAGCACCCGCGCCAGGCGCAGCCGGGCGATGTCCTTGAGTTCGTCGAGCCTGGCGTGGTCGATGACCCATTCCAGCCGTTGCCGCGCGGCGGCGATGTCGCCGCCGTCCGCCGCCAGCTTGGCCAGCCGCAGCGCCGCCAGCGTCGCGTAGGGCGATTTCGGGAAATCGGTCAGTAACGCCTGTCCGCGTTGCCGGACCTGGTCGGCATCGGCTTTTTCCACCGCCGCGCCGAAGGCGTCATACGCCTGGGAAGCCTGTTCCGCCTTGGCATCGCGATAGGAGAGCCAGTATTGCCAGCCGAAAATCGCGATCAGGCCCAGCGCGATGCCGGCCATGATGCTGGCGCCGTTTTCCTTCCACCACTTTTTGAGGTCCTCGACGCGTTCGTCGTCGGTGTATTGTTCCATCGACTGCTATCCTCGGGCGTCCCGTTCGGTTGGTTGGGTCATTCCCCCAGCGCCGCCGCGCGCAGATAGGCGGCCACCTGATCGCGCGGCAGGGAGAGTTGTTCGTTTTGCGCCGCGCGCAACGGTTTGACGGCGACGGTGTCGGCATTGATCTCGTCCTCGCCCAGGATCAGGGCGAAGCGGGCGCCGCTGTGGTCGGCTCGGCGGAACTGCGCCTTGAAGCCGCCGCCGCCGCAGTGCATCCGCAGCCGCAGCGCCGGCAACTGGTCGCGCAGGCGTTCGGCCAGGGCCAGCCCATGACGCTGGGCCGCGTCGCCGACTATGATCAGGTAAACGTGTGGCTCCGGGTCGGCGCCGGGTTGACCGGCGGCGGCGAGCATGGCGACCAGCCGCTCCAGGCCCAGCGCGAAGCCGACGCCGGGCACCGGTTGGCCGCCCAACTGTTCGATCAGGCCGTCGTAGCGGCCGCCGGCGCAGATCGTGCCTTGGGCGCCGAGGGTGTCGGTGACCCACTCGAACACGGTCTTGCAATAGTAATCCAGGCCGCGCACCAGCCGGGGGTTGATGTCGTAGGCGATGCCGGCGGCGGCCAGCAGCGCCTGCAACTCCTCGAAATGGGCCCGGGATTCGGGGTCGAGTTGGTCGAGCAGCGCCGGCGCTTCCGCGAGCACCGTCCGCAGGGTCGGATTCTTGCTGTCCAGGATGCGCAGGGGATTGGCGTGCAGCCGCCGCCGGCTGTCCTCGTCCAGTTCGTCGCGCCGGCTTTCGAAATAGGCCACCAGCCGTTCGCGATAGGCGGCGCGGGCCGCGCTGGAGCCGAGCGAGTTGAGTTGCAGGGTGACCGCGCGGATGCCGAGCCGCTGCCACAACCGCGCCGACAGGCAGATCAATTCGGCGTCGATGTCGGGTCCGGCCATGCCGTAAGCCTCGGCGCCGACCTGGTGGAACTGGCGGTAGCGGCCTTTCTGGGGTTTCTCGTAGCGGAACATCGGGCCGGCGTACCACAGCCGCTGGGTCTGGTTGTGCAGCAGGCCGTGTTCGATGCAGGCGCGCGCGCAGCCGGCGGTGCCCTCGGGGCGCAGGGTCAGACTGTCGCCGTTGCGGTCGGCGAAGGTGTACATCTCTTTCTCGACGATGTCGGTGACCTCGCCGATGGAGCGGGCGAACAACTCGGTCTTTTCGACAATGGGCAGGCGGATTTCGTGATAGCCGTAGGCGGCGAGCACTTCCCGCAGGGTGGTTTCGAGGTTTTGCCACAGCGCCGATTCGCCGGGCAGGATGTCGTTCATGCCGCGAATGGCTTGGAACTGCTTGGCCATGAGTTCGGGTCCGGGTTGATCCGCCGCGGTCCGCCGCCGCGGCGGGCGCGCCGCGAGGGGCTAGGGCTGGCCGCGATCCAGGGTAAAGCGGCTGACCGTGCCGCGCCGGGGCATGTAAAACTCCGTATCGACCAGCCGGTCGTCCAGGATGATGCGGGCGGCGGGCGCGTTGCCCAGCGTCACCTTGAAGGGCGCCGCACCCGAAAGGGTCCGGGTGCTGTTGGCTTTCATCAGGCCGTTGACGAGCACGTTGCCCTGCGCGTCCTTCACTTCCACCCAGCAGTCGTTGCTGAACTCCAGCAACAGTCTCGCCTCGGCGGCGGGACTGGCGCCGCCGGACTCGGGGGTCGAACCCGGCGCGGACAGGACCGTGGCGACGGTGGCGGTGACGGTTCCGGGCGTCGCCGGAACCGTGGCGGGTTCCGCCGGAGAACTCGGTGCGGCGGCGGGCGCCGCCGGTGGCGGAGCCGCCGCGCCGGGCGCCGGGGAGGCGGGTTCGGGAATCGCCGCAGGTTGTTCGACGGCGAGCGGCGCCGGCGAAGGCGCGGGAGACGTGCTGGCCACCTCCGCGGGCGTGGACTGGAATGGATAGTGCGTCTGGGTGGTGACGGTCATCGGAGTGGCCGGGGGAGTGGCAGTGGGGCCGCCGTTGTCCTGGCTGTCGCCCGACCACAGTGCAAGCAAGCGGCCGGGATCGAAATCGCCGAGATGCTGAATGGCGGTCCAGCCGATGCCGATCACCAGCAGCAGGTAGAACAGCCCGCGCAGATCCCGTACCCGGGTTTGCCGCCGGATGGGGTGCACCACCTTCAGCGGAGGGGGTTCCTGACTGGGGCCCGACTGACGTTGATAGCGTTCCAGCACCACCTGTTCGGGCAGGTTCAGGAGCCGGGCGTAGCGGCTGAGGTAACCCCGCACGAACACCGGCGGGCCCAGTCGTCCGAAGTCGTCGGTTTCGAGGGCTTGAATGATGGTCGGATTCAGCCCGAGATGGCGGGCGACGTCGCGCTGTTCGGCGCCATGACCGGCGCGGACCCGGGCGAGCCAGGCGCCCAGCGACTCGGCGCCGATGTCGGCGGATTCGGCCTGTGGAGCGAAAGGGGAAGGGGTTTCGTTTGCCATGGTCATTGCGGCTGTTTCAGGCGGCGGGCCTCGTCGGAATTCGGGAACTGGGATGTCAGCACGACACCGTATTCCCGGCGCAGCAACGGGTCGCCATCCGGGGATGATTCAATCGTGACGCCCAGCCACAGGCTCTGTGGCGTGGGGCGGGTCTGGGCGTGATAGCGTTGCAGGAAGGCGCGTCCCTGCAACGCCTTGCCCTGGGTTTGGCTGAGTTCGGCCATTTCATACAGGGCGGTGGTGTTGTTGGGATTCTGCTCCAGCGCCTTGCGCAGCCAGGTTTCGGCCTGAGCCGGGTCGTTGCGCCGGCGGGCGCAGAGGCCAAGCCCGGCATGGGCGTCGGCGGCGGTGGCGCCCGCGTTGGCCGGGTCGGCGGCGATCTTCTGGAATTCGCTCTCGCCCTCGGCGGTGCGGACCGGTTCGCGGGTGCAAAGGAGGCGCGCGTAGTTCAGCCTGGCCAGCGTGTAATCGGGTTTCAATTCGATGGCCCGCTTGAAGTGGGTTTCGGCGGGGCCGTACTCGCGGAGCTCCTCGTACAGGACGGCGATGGCGTTGTGGGCTTCCGGATAGTTGTCGTTGTATTGCAGAGCCTTGAGCAGTTTCTCCGTGGCCACGTCGAGATGGCCGGATTGCATGTAACCGACGCCCAGCTTGAAGTTGGCTTCGGAGACGTTTTCCTTGAATTCGCTGTCGCGGGTGCTGGCGCAGGCGGCCAGCAGCAAGGCCAGGGACAAGACGGTCGGTTTGATGGGTGGCCGCATGGCGGGTCTCCCCTCAACGGGCGGCGCGCGCCGCGCGTTCCAGGCGCCGGCCACGGGCCTGGACCTGTCCGGCCAGTTGCCCACAGGCGGCGGCGATGTCGTCGCCGCGGGTCTTGCGGGTCACGGCGGTCAGGCCGTGGGCCAGCAACACCGCCTGGAAACGGGCGATGGCGGCGGGCCCGGAGCGGCGGTAGCGGGTGCCCGGAAACGGGTTGAACGGAATCAGGTTGACCTTGGATGGAATGTCCTCGATCAGCGCCGCCAGGGCGCGGGCGTGCGCTTCGGAGTCGTTGACGCCCTCCAGCAGCACGTATTCCCAGGTGACGCGACGGTGTGGCCGGTCGGCGATGTAGTGCCGGCAGGCCGCCAGCAGTTCGGCGAGGGGGTATTTGCGGTTGAGCGGCACCAGCTCGTTGCGCAGCTCGTCGCTGGGCGCGTGCAGGGACACCGCCAGGCTGATCTCGGAGACGTCCCGCAGCCGATAGAGGGCGGGGACCACGCCGGCGGTGCTGAGAGTGACGCGGCGCTTGGAGATGCCGAAACCGAGGTCGTCCTGCATCAGGTCGGTCGCCTTGACGACGTTGGCGAAGTTCAGCAGCGGTTCGCCCATGCCCATCAGCACGATATTGGTGATGACGCGGTTGCCGTTGCGCGCGTCGCCCAGCGACCGGCTGGCCTGCCACACCTGGCCGATGATCTCGGCGACCGTCAGGTTGCGGTTGAAGCCCTGTTGCGCGGTGGCGCAAAACGAGCAATCCAGCGGGCAGCCGATCTGCGAGGATACGCACAGCGTGCCGCGATCCGGCTCGGGGATGAACACCGTTTCGATGCAATTGCCGCTGTCCAGCCGGATCAGCCACTTGTGGGAGCCATCCCGCGAGGCTTGATCGAGCGCCACTGCGGGCGGACGGATCTCGGCGCGCTCGGCCAGCCGTTCCCGCAGCGCCTTGCTCAGGTTGGTCATGGCGGCGAAGTCGATGACGCGCTCGTGATAAATCCACTTCATGACCTGCGTGGCGCGAAAGGGTTTTTCGCCCAACGAGACGAAGAACGCCTCCAGATCGCGGCGATCCAGATCGAGCAGGTTGATCCGGGCGGGAGGCGGGGCGGTCATGATGAGCACTGGGTTGGCAATCACTCAGCGGCTGCGTGGAAACAAATCGACCTGGCTGAAAAAGAAGGTAATTTCAGTAACGGCGGTCTCCGGAGAGTCAGAGCCGTGGACGGTATTGCGGGTGATGCTTCTGCCAAAATCACCCCGAATCGTACCCGGTGCGGCCTTGGTCGGGTCAGTGGGACCCATGAGTTCACGATTTTTGGCGATGGCATTCTCACCCTCCAGCACCAGGGCTATGAAGGGGCTTTCCGTCATGTAGGCGACCAGCTCCGGAAAAAACGGGCGCTCGCGATGGATGGCGTAAAAAGCTTGGGCCTGCTCTTCGGTCAGGTGAATCATCCGGGCGGCGATGATGCTCAAGCCCTGGGCTTCGAAACGGGCGATGATGTTGCCGATCAGGTTTCTGGCGACGGCGCCAGGCTTGATGATGGATAGGGTGCGTTCCACGGCCATGTAGGGCTCCGTATGGCGAAGTCGGGTTGGAGATAGCGCGAACCCGACAATGGCGATGTCGGGTGGGTGCTCGGAAGTTTAGCGATATTTTGGGGATACCGGCAACGCGCCACCTGCCTCCAGTATCCGGGTTTCAAGAAAAAGCCATTGAAAGTCAAGAAAATTTTAACATTGGAAAAGATAGCTGGGAAGTTAGACTATTTTCTTCAACTCGTATTCGAGAATACCCTGGGCTCCAGCCGCGGACAGTTGGGGAATCAGGTCGCGGACCCGGTCGCTGTCCACCACCGTTTCCAGCGCCAGCCAGTCGTGGTCGTACAGGTGGCTGACGGTGGGGGCGTGCAGGCTGGGCAGCAGCCGAACCACCTGATCCAGTCGCGCCGCCGGGACGTTCATCTTCAGCGCCACCTTGTGGCGGGCGGCCAGCGCGGCGCGGGTGAGCAGGGCGATCTGCTCCAGCTTGGCTTTTTTCCACGGATCGGCCAGCGCGGCGCGGTTGGCGATCAGACGGGTGGTGGTGTGCAGCAGGTCGCAGACGATGCGCAGGCCGTGAGCGCGGATGGTGCTGCCGGTTTCGGTGATTTCCACCGCCGCGTCCACCAGCCCCTCGACCACCTTGGCCTCGGTCGCGCCCCAGGAGAATTCCACGCCGGCGGCGATGCCGCGTTCGGCCAGATAGCGTTTGGTGAAGCCGACCAGTTCGGTGGCGATGCGCTTGCCGGCCAGCTCCTCCAGCGAACGGATCGGCGAGTCGCCGCGCACGATCAGCACCCAGCGGGCCGGCTGATCGGAGCTTTTCGAGTAGCTCAATTCGGCGATTTCCACCACGTCGGCTTCGGTTTCCAGAATCCAGTCCAGGCCGGTCAGGCCAGCGTCGAGCGTGCCGTTGGCGACGTAGGGCGCCATTTCCTGCGAGCGCACCAATGCGCAACCGATTTCGGGGTCGTCGATGGTGGGAAAATAGTTGCGACTGTGGGCGCTGATGGTCCAGCCGGCCTGCCCGAACAGCGCGATGGTGGAGGCTTCCAGACTGCCCTTGGGAATGCCGAGTTTGAGTTGCCGCATGGGGGTGACCTGTCGAGATCGGGGTTGCCGAACAGGGGCGCTAGTCTATATCGAAGAGCGTGGGGATGTCCCGTGCAAGAACACGCAACACCCGAATCTGGTGGTAACTTGGTAGGAAATTGTGAGCACTCTCCGAAAAGTAACCCTTGTTGATGGAAACCGACCGGTGGCGGGTCCCGGTCCAGTGTTTGGACCGCTACAATTAAAGCAGGCTTACGGCCTGTCGAAACGAGGATGAAGCTAAACGCACCTCTAAAGGGATGGTCAACGGCAGCCTGGCTTAGCGTTCTCCACCTCATCAGCAGAACGCCGCGCCCAATGCCAGCGGAGTGGCCACTCGAATCCGCCGGTGGACGCTTATTCCCGCCGGCGCCGGTCCATGGCGTCCGCTCACTCGGGTACGAAGTGCGTATCCCCCTGCTGATTTTTGGATTATTGGCCGTGGCGATTGTGGGTATAGGCTATTGGGCGTACCACGATCAGAACCTCATCTTGCGACAGCAAGAACAGGCCAACTTGGCGGTCATCGCCGACAGCAAGGTGAAACAGGTCGCCGACTGGTTGAACGAGCGCCGCCACAACGCGGAGGTCATCGCCTGTGACCCGTTCTTTGCCTTGGAGGTGGAACGCTGGTTCGCCGCCGGGATGCCGGCAAACGAAACCGCGGATCGGATTCGCCAGCGTTTGATGAGTCTCCAACAAGATTACGATTATGCCGCGGTAGCGCTGTTGGACCCCTTGGGACAATCCCGGTTGAGCGTCGGCGGTCTTCAGGTAGAATCCCCCGACCGACGCTTAATAAGCCAGGTATTGCAAAACGGGGAAATCAAGGTTTCCGATCTATATCGGCAGGAAGCCGGGCCGGAGCCGAACATCGCGTTGGACATTCTGGCGCCGCTTGGCCGCGGCGGGAAGGGAAATCCCCCAGTCATCGGCGCGGTGTATTTCCGCATTGATCCCTACCGCTATCTGTTTCCCCTGATCCAGGGCTGGCCGACGCCGAGCCGCAGCGCCGAAACCCTGCTCGTGCGTCGGGATGACGATCACATCCTTTACCTGAATGAACTCCGCCACCGTAAGGAGACCGCCTTGCGGTTGCGCCTGCCCGTGAGCGAGGAACGCCTGCCGGCGGCGATGGCGGCGCGCAAGCAGGAGGGGGTGCTGGAGGGCCTCGATTACCGCCAAATCCCGGTGCTGGCGGCTATCCGGGCGGTCCCAGCCACGCCCTGGTTCATGATAGCCAAGATCGACCGCGACGAGGCGTATGCTCCCCTCCGCGCCATCGCCCTGCTGGCGGTGGCTCTGGTCAGTCTGTTGATCATGGCGGCGGGCGCGGGTGTCGGTCTCTGGTGGCGACAGCAGCGCGCCGGTTGGGTGGCTGATTACTACCGGGCCGAGTTGGAACGACAGGCTCTCGCGCGCCGATTCGATTATCTCACCCGTTACGCCAATGATATCGTGCTGCTCACGGACGACCAGGGCCGGTTGGTGGAAGCCAACGACCGGGCCGTTGCCACCTACGGTCATAGCCGAGAGGAGTTGCTGCGGCTGAACATCCAGGATCTATGGATGCCTGAAACCCAGGGCCGCTTTACCGAACAGATGCAACGGCAAGGTCAGGCGGATGGTTTCCTATTTGAAACGGTGCAGCGGCGCAAGGACGGCAGCCGGTTCCCGGTCGAGGCCAGTTGCCGGCTCATCGACCTTGAGGGCAAGCGGTATTGGCAAAGCATCATCCGCGACATCTCCGAACGCAAGCAGGTGGAGGAAGAACGGCGGCAAAGCGAGCGGTGGCTGACGCTGTTTTTCGACCTTCCGTTCATCGGCATGGCGATCACCTCGGCCACGACCAAACGCTGGGTCCGCGTCAACGACCGGCTGTGCGAAATCTTCGGTTATGCGCGGGAGGAACTGCTCCGGTTGACCTGGGCCGAGATCACCCATCCCGACGATCTGGCCAAGGATGTGGCGGAGTTTGAACGGGTTCTGCGCGGGGACAGCGAAGGCTATGAGATGGACAAGCGGTTCATCCGCAGCGACGGCCAGGTGATCTACGCGACGATTGATGTCAAGTGTATCCACAGGCCGGATGGCGCGGTGGATTACTTCGTGGCGACCGTGCAGGACATCACCGCGCGCAAACAGGCCGAGGCATCGCTACAGGAGAGCGAACGGCGCTACCAGGCGCTTGCCCATGGCTCGCCGGTCGGGATGTTCAAGACCGATGCGCATGGCGACTATGTATACGTCAACGAGCGATGGTGTGAGATTACCGGCCTGACCGCCAACCAAGCCTTTGGCCAGGGCTGGGTCCGCGCGATTGATCCCGCGGATCGCGAGCGCCTGTTCGACGTTTGGTATCAGGCGGCGGAGGAACAGAAACCTTTTCAGGCGGAATACCGCATTCGGCGCGCCGACGGCGCCATCATCTGGGTCATCGGCCAAGTGGCCGCGGAGCGGGACGCGCACGGGGAGATCGTCGGCTACGTGGGCACGACCACCGATATCAACAAGCTCAAGCAGACGGAGCAGGACTTGCGCCTGGCTCGTGAACAGTTGGAGCTCCGCATAGCGGAACGGACCGACCTGTTGCGCCGGGTCGTCACCGCCCAGGAGGAAGAGCGTCGCCGCGTCGCGCGTGAGCTGCACGATCAGATGGGACAACATCTTGCGGCCCTCCAATTGGTGCTCAAGTCGTTGGAGGATAAGTATGCGGATGACCCGGCCGCCAGCCCCCGTCTGACCCGGATGCGGGCAATCGCGGAAGAGATCGACACCGAAGTGGACCGGCTCGCCCTGGAACTGCGCCCCGCCGCGCTGGACGACCTGGGCCTGGAGGCGGTGGTGCTCCAGCACGTCTCCGAGTGGTCGGAGCGCAGCGGTGTGCCGGTCGATTTTCATTGCCACGGTTTTAGACACAGGCGCTTGCCGGCCGACATCGAAATCGTGCTGTACCGCGTCGTCCAGGAGGCGTTGACCAACGTGCTCAAACATGCGGGGGCGACACAGGTCAGCCTCATTCTGGAACATAGAGGTGACAGTGTCCATATGATTATCGAAGACGATGGCAGCGGATTCGATCCGCAGGCCCTGGAGCGCACGGGGGCGAACAAGCGCCGACTGGGTCTGTTGGGTATGCAGGAGCGTATCGAATTGATCGGCGGCGCGTATGAGATCGAATCCACGGCGGGGACCGGAACCACGATCTTTCTCCGCGTGCCACTGGTCGAGGCAGCCGTCGAGGCCGGTGCGCATGAATAAGCTCCGCGTTTTCCTCGTCGATGACCATGCCGCCATGCGCGAGGGCTTGAAGCTGTTGATCAACGCGCAGCCCGATATGGAGGTGATCGGCCAGGCGGGCGACGGCCGGACGGCTTTGCAGCGAGTGCCGGAATCCCGGCCCGAGGTGGTGGTGATGGACATCTCGCTGCCGGTGTTGAACGGGGTCCAGGTGACGGAGGGAATCAAGCGGCTTTACCCAGGCGTACGCATCCTCGCCCTCACCCGTCATCGGGATCTCGGCTATCTGCGTCAGGTCATGCAGGCGGGCGCTTCGGGTTATGTGCTGAAGCAGGCCGCCGCCGATGCCCTGGTCGGCGCCATCCGCACCATCGCGGCGGGCGGTACGTATCTCGACCCGGAACTGGCCAGCCGCGTGATGAACGGTTACCTCGGCCGGCAACCGTCCAAGGAGGTGTCCCAGCAGGCCGAGCTCAGTGAACGCGAGGTCGAGGTCATCCGCCTCATCGCCTGGGGCCGCAGCAACAAAGAGATCGCGGCTCATCTCGGCATCAGCGTCAAAACCGTCGAATATCACAAATCCCGCGCGATGGAAAAACTGTCTCTTCATAGCCGCACCGACATCGTGCGCTACGCGGTGCAACAAGGCTGGTTGCAGGACGTGTAACCGTCCATCGCCTCTTTCCCCTCTCTCTGAAAGCCTTGGCGCCTAGG
>DGFE01000012.1 GCA_002391525.1 Competibacteraceae bacterium UBA3908 | reverse complement strand
GCCGGCGGCTTGCCGAAGGTGAGCAGATAAAGAACGGTGGAGAGGAAGTTGTAGGGATTGGGCGGACAACCGGGAATGTTGATGACGGTCTTGCCGGGGAGCACCGCATGGACCGGCCTGGCCTGAGTGGGGTTGGGATCGCTCGAGGGAATGCCGCCCCAGGAGGCGCAGGAGCCGATACCGATGATCGCCGCCGCTCCTTCCGCCGCTTCCCGGACGGCTTCAAGGATCGGCTTGCCGGCGACCATGCAATAGATACCGCCATCTCTGGTCGGGATCGAGCCGTCCACCACCAGCACGAACCTGCCCCAGTTCTCCTTCATCGACTTGGCCTTGTGCGCCTCGGCCTGATGGCCGGCCCCCGCGCACAGGGCCTCGTGGTAGTCGAGGGAGATCATGTCGAGGATCAGGGTTTCGAGCGTCGGATGGTAGGCGCGCAACAGCGACTCGGTGCAACCGGTGCATTCCTGCGCCGACAGCCAGATGACGGGCGGGCGCGTCGCGGCGGTGGCGGCCTCGGCGATCCGGATGCCCATCAGGGAGGACAGGCCCAAGGTCGCCGCGACTCCGGTGCAGTATGTCAGGAACTGGCGGCGGGTGAGTCCGCCCAGCCCTCCCTCGTAGCCGTCGAGATTCCGGATCTTGTGGACTTCAAGATCGATATCGCTGCAATGATCCATAACGCTGGCGCCCCCGGTTACCGAACCAAACATTAAAAAAACTAGCGGGGCGTCAGTCGGCTACTTTGATGATCGTCAATTTTTCGGAGTTTTTTTCGCGCGCCCTGTCAGGCGAGCGGCGCATCCACCGGAATCCGCTATCCCACCACCACCGCCGGGCGCGGCCACGCCTTGAGAATGGACTGCACCACCGTCGCCAGCGGGATGGCGAAGAACACCCCCCAGAATCCCCACAAGCCGCCAAACACCAGTACCGCCGCGATGATGGCGATTGGGTGCAGATCCACCACCTCGGAGAACAGCAGCGGCACCAGCACGTTGCCGTCCAGGCCCTGGATGATCAGATAGACGCCCAGCAGCCACAGGAACTCCGAACCCCAGCCCCATTGAAAGAACGCCACCAGCGCCACCGGCACCGTCACCACCACCGCCCCGATATAAGGCACGATGACCGACAGCCCCACCATCAGAGCCAACAACATCGCGAACTGAAGTCCCATGTAGGCGAACGCCACGTAGGTCGCGACCCAGACCACCAGAATTTCCAGAAACTTCCCGCGCACGTAGTTGCCCATCTGCCGGTCCACTTCGCGCCAGACCTGCTGCGCCAGACTGTGATCGCGGGGCAGAAA
This sequence comes from Competibacteraceae bacterium UBA3908, assembly GCA_002391525.1. GTDB lineage: Bacteria > Pseudomonadota > Gammaproteobacteria > Competibacterales > Competibacteraceae > Competibacter_A. Next base: position 7,167 of record DGFE01000012.1, on the reverse strand, counting down.
CCCACGCAGCCACGTTAAAATCAATTCCTTGTCCTTCAGGAAGAAAAAGACCAGCAGCGGCACCAGCACCAGGTAAACGACGATGGTGATGAACCCCATGCCCGCCGCCAGCGACCAGGTCAGGACATTCTGGCCCCAGTTGGCGATTTCGGCTTTCATGGCATTGATGACGCCCAGTACCTGGGCCTCGGTGATGAATTCGGGATACAAAGCCGGCAGGCTGAGCAACAGGTTCTGGCCCTGGACGATCATGTTGGGAAACTGCTGGATCAGTTGGGTCAACTGTCGCGAGGCCAGCGGCAGCAAGCCAAACAGTAAAAACAATACGAACGCGAGAAACAGCACGAACACCACGACAGTCCCCAGCAATCGCGGCAAGCGCAACCGGTTCTGCAACAGCTGAACGATGCCCTCCAGCAGATAAGCGATGACGAGACTCGCCAGCACCGGTGCCAGATCCCGTCCCATAACCAGGATCACGCTGGTGCCCAGCGCCAACACGACGGTCAGGATGACCGCCTGGGGATCGTTGAAAAATCGCTGAAACCAGTCGCTGATAATCTTCATGAGGTCCCTTGTGGCGTTTTCCGTCCGCGTTCTGAACGATGTTAGCAATAAAGCCCTGACAGTCCCAACTCCCTTTGGCTGGCATCTGAACCGCCGTCATCCGCCGTGGTCTATCGGTATCCGAGGCCGGGATCCAAACGCCGCGCCAGAGGGCGATTCGGATCGGCGCTGACCGAATTTCGACACCACGCACCATCGCCAAGCAAATCCTCGCTCTGTCTGTGGCCTTGGCTGGCTTGTCGCTGGAGAATTTTTGGTCCGCTCCGACAATCATGGAATTTTAAGTTCAACCCGACCGTCGTTTTTAGTGCATTGCACTAAACTAGTGCATAGGAAGTTGCCAAGTTTGCTGCCTGTCCGCCAAATTTGGTAAGCGATTACCGGTCTAACAATTTATTCATACACCGTTCAGGCAGAGCAAAATATAAGCAAGCCATTGATTCCATGGTTTTTACCTCAGTTACTCCCATTGCGGGGCGTGCCCGTGCCCCATTTGAATGCCGGATCCCGACCATGCCCGCCTCAATCATGCTTGGTCCGTTAATTGCTTACTTTCCTGCGGAAGCGTCCGTGGGGCAGCGAGCCACAGCCAACCCTCAGCGAGGATGCTCGCAAAGCCGGCCAGGACCGGGCTGGGGAAGGCGGTACGCCGGCCGGTACCCGACGCACGGATCGACGGAGGACTCGCCCAGTGTTGACTTGACAGATTCGAACCGGAAGCCGCCGCGCTTCCGCGACCAGAGAGAGGTATGACGATGACCATTTTCCGCCGCTACCTGTCGCGCTACGAAGAGAGCCGCGAAGAGAACCTATCCCTCCAGGACTATCTGGACCTTTGCAAGCAGGATTCAAGCGCCTACGCCAGCGCCGCCGAACGACTGCTGCTGGCCATCGGCGAACCGGAGCTGGTGGACACCCGCAACGACCCGCGGCTGTCGCGCATCTTTCAGAACAAGGTGCTCAAGATCTATCCCGCCTTCGAGGAGTTCTACGGGATGGAGGACGCCATCGAGCAGATCGTCTCCTATCTCAAACACGCCGCCCAGGGGTTGGAAGAGAAGAAACAGATTCTCTATCTGCTCGGCCCGGTGGGCGGCGGGAAATCGTCGCTGGCCGAACGGCTCAAGCAGCTGATGGAGAGGGTGTCGTTCTACGCCATCGAAGGCTCGCCGGTGTTCGAATCGCCGCTGGGGCTGTTCAATCCCGACGAGGACGGCCAGATTCTCGAAGACGATTACGGCATCCCGCGCCGCTACCTGCGGCACATCATGTCGCCGTGGGCGGCCAAGCGGTTGCGCGAGTACAACGGCGACATCACCAAGTTCCGCGTGGTCAAGCTGCGGCCCTCCATTTTGCATCAGATCGCCGTCGCCAAGACCGAGCCGGGCGATGAGAACAACCAGGACATCTCCTCGCTGGTCGGCAAGGTGGACATCCGCAAACTGGAGCATCTGGCCCAGAACGACCCGGACGCCTACAGCTTTTCCGGCGCCCTGTGCCGTTCCAACCGCGGCCTGATGGAATTCGTCGAGATGTTCAAGGCGCCGATCAAGGTGCTGCATCCGTTGCTGACCGCCACCCAGGAAGGCAACTACAACAGCACCGAGGGGCTGTCGGCCATCCCGTTCGAGGGGATCATTCTGGCCCACTCCAACGAGTCGGAATGGCAGTCGTTCAAGAACAACAAGAATAACGAGGCCTTCCTCGACCGGGTCTACATCGTCAAGGTGCCCTACTGCCTGCGGGTTTCGGACGAGGTGAAGATTTACCGGAAACTGCTGACCCACAGCTCGCTGGCCAATGCGTCCTGCGCGCCCGGCACCCTGGAGATGCTGGCGCAATTCTCGGTGCTGACCCGGATCAAGGAACCGGAAAATTCCAGCATCTTCTCCAAGATGCGGGTCTACGACGGCGAGAATCTCAAGGATACCGACCCCAAGGCCAAGTCGATCCAGGAATATCGGGACTACGCCGGGGTGGACGAGGGCATGACCGGCATTTCCACCCGGTTTGCCTTCAAGATTCTGTCGCAGGTATTCAATTTCGATCACGCCGAGGTCGCGGCCAACCCCGTGCATCTGCTCTACGTGCTGGAGCGGCAGATCGAGCGCGAGCAGTTCGCGGCGGATGTCGAGGAGCGGTATCTGTCCTACCTCAAAGGCTTCCTGGCGCCGCGCTACGCCGAATTCATCGGCAAGGAGCTTCAGCAGGCCTATCTGGAGTCGTATTCCGAGTACGGCCAGAATATCTTCGACCGCTACGTGACCTACGCCGACTTCTGGATTCAGGACCAGGAATACCGCGATCCCGATACCGGCGAGTCGTTCGACCGGGCGGCGCTGAACGCGGAACTGGAGAAGATCGAGAAGCCCGCCGGCATCAGCAACCCCAAGGACTTCCGCAACGAGATCGTCAACTTCGTGCTGCGGGCGCGGGCCAACAACGCCGGGCGGAATCCGGCCTGGACCAGTTACGAGAAACTGCGCGCGGTCATCGAAAAGAAGATGTTCTCGAGCACCGAGGACCTGTTGCCGGTGATCAGCTTCAACGCCAAGGCCAGCGCCGACGAGCAGAAGAAGCACGCGGAGTTCGTGGACCGGATGGTGGCCAAGGGTTACACGGCCAAGCAGGTGCGGCTGCTGTCCGACTGGTATCTGCGGGTCCGCAAGGCATCCTGACGGAGGAAACCGCTCATGGCCACGCTTATCGACCGACGGCTGGACGGCAGGAACAAAAGCGCCGTCAACCGGCAGCGTTTTATCCGGCGCTTCAAGAGTCAGATCAAGAAGGCCGTGACCGAGGCTATGAACGGCCGCAGCATTACCGACATCGATAACGGCGAGAAAGTCAACATCCCCGCCCGCGACCTGTCCGAACCCGTGTTCGGCCACGGTCCGGGTGGCCGCCGCGAAGCCATTCATCCCGGCAACAAGGAATTCGTCAAGGGCGACCGGGTGGCCCGACCGCAGGGCGGCGGCGGGAGTGGCGGCTCCGGCTCCGGCCAGGCCAGCAACAGCGGCGAGGGCGAGGACGACTTTGTTTTCGAGCTGTCGCGCGAGGAGTTCCTGGAACTGTTCTTCGAGGATCTGGAACTGCCCAACCTGGTCCGCACCCAACTGGCCAAGGCCACCGAGTTCAAATCGGTGCGGGCCGGCTTCACCAGCGCCGGCAACCCCTCCAACATCGACGTGGTGCGCTCGCTGAAAGGCGCGCTGGCGCGGCGGATGGCCATGGCCGCCCCCTACACCCGCCGCTTGCGCGAGGCGGAGGAGGAACTGCAGCGCTTGCTGGCCGAGACGCCGGTGGACGAAAGCCGCGCCCAGGGACTGATCGAGGAAATCGACCGCCTGCGGGCGCGGGCGCGGGCGGTGCCGTTCATCGACACCTTCGACCTGCGCTACGTCAACCGGATCAAGCAGCCGCAGCCGACCACCCAGGCGGTGATGTTCTGCATCATGGACGTCTCCGGTTCGATGGACCGGGCGCGCAAGGACCTGGCCAAACGGTTTTTCACCCTGCTCTACCTGTTCCTGAAGCGCAACTACGAGAAGATCGAGGTGGTGTTCATCCGCCATCACACGGTCGCCAAGGAAGTGGACGAACAGGAGTTCTTCTACTCGCGGGAAACCGGCGGCACCGTGGTGTCCAGCGCCCTCAACCTGATGGGTGAGATCGTCGCCGCCCGCTACCCGCTGTCGAGTTGGAACATCTACGCGGCGCAAGCCTCGGACGGCGACAACTGGCATCACGACTCGCCGGCCTGCAAGGAAATTCTGCTCAAGCAGATCATGCCCTTCGTGCGCTATTTCGCCTACATCGAAATCACTCCGGACCGCCATCAAAGCCTGTGGGAGGCTTACGAGGAAGTGAAGAGCCTGCACCCCCACTTCGCCATGCGGCAGATCGATGGTCCCGCCGACATCTACCCGGTGTTCCGAGACCTGTTCAAGAGGCGCGTGTCATGAATTCTTCGCGATTGATCGCCGAGTCGTCCGAATGGACCTTCCCGATGCTGGAACGCTACAACGAGGTCATCGGCCACATCGCCGCCGAGGAATTCGGGCTGGACACCTACCCGAACCAGATCGAGATCATCACCGCCGAGCAGATGATGGACGCCTATTCCTCGGTGGGGATGCCGCTCGGTTACAAACACTGGTCCTACGGCAAACAGTTCGTGCTGACCGAGAAGAACTACCGGCGCGGGCAGATGGGGCTGGCCTACGAAATCGTCATCAACTCCGATCCCTGCATCGCCTACCTCATGGAGGAAAACACCGCCATGATGCAGGCGCTGGTCATCGCTCACGCCGCCTACGGTCACAACTCCTTCTTCAAGGGCAATTACCTGTTCCGCACCTGGACCAGCGCCGACGCGATCATCGATTACCTGCTGTTCGCGCGCAATTACGTGGCCGAGTGCGAGGAGCGTTACGGCGAGGAGAACGTGGAGTTGTTCCTCGATTCCTGCCACGCGCTGATGAACTACGGGGTGGACCGCTACAAGCATCCGGCGCCGCTGTCGCTGCGGGAAGAGAAGCAGCGCCAGCAGGAACGGGAAGCCTATTTACAATTACAACTCAACGACCTGTGGCGGACCATTCCGGTCAAGCCCACGGAAGCGGCAAAGGCCGCGGTCGAACAGCGTTTCCCGGCGGAGCCGCAGGAAAATCTGCTGTACTTCATCGAGAAGAACGCGCCGCTGCTGGAACCGTGGCAGCGTGAGATCGTGCGGATCGTCCGCAAGCTCGGCCAATATTTTTATCCACAGCGGCAAACCCAGGTGATGAATGAAGGCTGGGCCTGCGTTACCGGCGACACGCTAATCGTGACGGATCATGGCCTCATACCGGCGCGGGAACTGGTGGAGTCACGATTCTCGGGGCGCGTCGAGGATGGTAACCGGGTGGTCAACTGGTTCACGCATCCATCGAAGCGGCGCATCCGCATCAGGACTCGGCACGGGTACGAGCTGCACGGTGGGGCCGACCACAAAATCCTGGTGGGCGGGGAATGGATCGAGCTGCGGAACCTGAAGGTCGGCGATACCGTGGAGATCCGCCGTGGTCAGTCCGTCTTCGCCAGCGCCGAGGCGCCGATCGACTATGTGCTGAAAGTTCGCCCTCGTATCGCCGATGTCTGCCAAAAGCATGACGTATCGACGAGTACTTACTACCAATGGCGCCGCGCCGCTCCGGACTTGTCCGTCGGAACGCAGACCGTTGCCCGGTTGCAGGCGTGCGCCGACGAGTGGGAGGCGATCAAGGCCGACCCCGATCATCCCGGGGCCTTGTTGACGCCCGAGGACCTGGCCCGCCGGCCCGAGACCCTGGGAGCCGACTTGGCCGAAGTGTTGGGCCAGGTGACCGGGGACGGTTTCGTCGATGCAAGCCGGGTGAATCTGACGTCGCGGGATTCGGAACTGCTGGACTTCTTCGAGCAAACGATGTATGCGAGCTTCGGGGTCACGGCATCGCGCCGACCGAGCCGCAACCACTTCAACTCGACGGTCCACAGCGCCGTGCTGGCGCGGCTGTTCAAACAGACGTTTGGAATAGCCACCGGCTGGGGCGCCGCGGGACGAAAGACCGTACCGGACATCATCCTGCGCTCGCCGGAGGCCGTCGTCCGTGCCTTCCTTCGCGGGCACTTCGACACCGATGGCTGTGTTTCAGCCAAGGACCGTCAAGTCATCCTCGTCAGCAAGAGCCTCGATCTGTTGCGGGTCGAGCAACTGCTCATCCTGAATCTCGGCATCGTCAGCTCCGTGAGGCCGCAGCAAGACGGAACCTTCCGGCTCGTCATCACCGGCTCGGATGTCAGGCGCTTCGCGGAGAAAATCGGCTTTCGCCTGTCGTACAAGCGGCGGGCTCTAGAGGATGCGCTGGCGTCGGTCAAGTGGTTTCTCGACAAGGACGATCTGACCACCATCGAGTCCATCGAGTGCGACGAGGGGCCGGTCGTGGATTTCAGCGTGGAGCACTCCCACGCCTACAAGGCTTCCTGCTTCATCAACCACAATTGCTTCTGGCACTACACCCTGATGAACCGGCTGTACGACGAGGGCTACGTCAACGACGGCTTCATGATCGAGTTCCTGCAATCGCACACCAGCGTCGTCCAGCAATTGCCCTTCGACCATCCCTACTATTCCGGTTTGAACCCCTATGCGCTGGGTTTCGCGATGATGAGCGACATCAAGCGCATCTGCCAGGAGCCGACGGACGAGGACCGCCACTGGTTCCCGGACATCGCCGGTCAGGACTGGCTCAAGACGCTGGACTTTGCGATGCGCAACTTCAAGGACGAGAGCTTCATCGCCCAGTATCTGTCGCCCAAGGTGATGCGCGATTTCAAGCTGTTCGCGGTGCTGGACGACGACACCCAGGATGAACTGGAAATCACCGCCATCCACGACGACTCCGGCTACCGGCGCCTGCGCTTGGCGCTGTCCGATCAGTACAACCTCGGCAGCCGCGAGCCGAACATCCAGGTCTGGAACGTGGCGCACCGCAAGGATCGTTCGCTGACCCTGCGGCACACCCGCTACCACCGCCGGCCGTTACACGACAGCTTCCAGGCTGTCTCTTATACACATCT
>DGFE01000086.1:3819-19736 GCA_002391525.1 Competibacteraceae bacterium UBA3908 | reverse complement strand
TGCCCGGCGGCTTTCTCGACTTGCACCCGCTCGACCACGCTTTTCGGCACCGAGGTCTGGGTCGCGAAATAAGCGAGCGTCAGACTGGTCAGAAAGAACGCGGTTGCCAGTACGGCAGTGGTCCGACTCAGGAAAGAGGCGGAACCGCGCGACCCGAACATGGTCGCGGACGCCCCGCTGCCGAACGCCGCGCCCGCGTCGGCGCCCTTGCCCTGCTGCACCAGCACCAGCGCGATCAGGGCGACGGCGACAACCATGTGGGCCACCAGAATGAGGGTATAAACCATGGGAACAGTTTAACAACCCGCCTTGGCAATCGCCAGAAACTCCTTGGCTTCCAGCGAGGCGCCGCCGACCAGCCCGCCGTCGATGTCCGGCATGGCGAGCAATTCCGCGGCATTGGCGGCCTTCATGCTGCCACCATAGAGAATCCGGGTCTGACTCGCCACCGTCGGATCGAGGTCGGCCAGCTTGGAGCGGATGAAGGCGTGAACGTCCTGCGCTTGCTGGGGAGTGGCGTTTCGACCGGTGCCAATCGCCCATACCGGCTCGTAGGCGATCACCGCGTCGGCGAAGGCGCCGATGCCTTCCAGATCCAGCACGGCCTCGAGCTGTCGCTCGACGACAGCCTCGGTGACTCCCTGCTCACGCTCGGCCAGCGTCTCGCCCACGCAGAGAATCGGCTTGAGCCCGGCCTTGCGGGCGGCGGCGAACTTGCGCGCGACGATCTGGTCGCTTTCACCGTACAGCGTGCGCCGTTCCGAATGGCCGACGATGACGTAGGCGCAGTGAAAATCACACAGCATCGGACCGGCTACCTCGCCGGTATAGGCGCCCGCCGCGTGTTCGGAGAGATTCTGCGTCCCCCAGGCGATGGGAGTACCGGACAACTGCTGTTCGACCAGCCCCAGGTATACGAAGGGTGGGAACACGGCCAGTTCGACGCCCGCAACCGCGGCGGCACCTTCACGGATTCCTTGCAGCAGGCCGCGGATACTGTCCGCCGAACCATTCATCTTCCAATTTCCGGCCACCAGCTTACGGCGCATGTTGTTATCTCCCGCTTAAAAAACTTGGCAAGCTTACGGATTTCACACCTGGAAATCAATCACGCCGACAGGGCGTCTCGAACCACGCAGGCCAACTCCCGGGCATGGCGCTCGACGACTCCGGCATCGACGCCCTCCACCATGACCCGTATTACCGGTTCGGTCCCGGACGGACGCAGCAATACCCGGCCATGGTCGCCCAGTTGACTTTCCACGGCCTGGACCGCTTCCGGAATCGGCGCCCGGCCCAGATCCAACTCCCCGGTGACCGACACGTTGATCAGGGTCTGCGGATATCGGGTCATGCCGGCCTTGAGGTCGTGCAGGCTCTTGCCGGATTGCAGCATCGCCGCCAGGACCTGGAGCGCGGAGATGATGCCATCGCCGGTGGTGGTCCGGTCCAGACAGATGATATGCCCGGAATTTTCGCCGCCCAGAATCAGATGCTCGGCCAGCAACCGCTCCAGCACATAACGGTCGCCGACCTTGGCGCGGTACAGATCGAGCCCCAGCGCCCGTAGCGCCATTTCCAACCCCAGATTGGTCATCAGCGTGCCGACCACGGCGTTGAACCGGCTGCCGGTGCGCAAGCGGTCGCGGGCGATGATGAACAACAGATCGTCACCGTCCAGAATCTCGCCGCGATGATCCACCATGATGACCCGGTCACCGTCGCCATCGAAGGCGATGCCGAGGTCGGCGCCCTGCTCCTTGACCGTTTCGCACAACGCTGCCGGTCTGGTGGAGCCGCAGTCCTGATTGATGTTCAGCCCGTCGGGCGAGACGCCGATGGGGATCACCGTCGCGCCCATCTCGTTGAATACACTGGGGGCGACGTGATAAGTCGCGCCGTGGGCGCAGTCCACCGCGATTTTCAGGCCCGCCAGGCTGGTGCAGGCGGGAACCGTGCTCTTGCAGAACTCGATATAGCGACCGGCGGCATCGACGATGCGTTCGGCCTTGCCCAGCGCGTCCGGTCCGACGGTTTCCAGGGGGCGCTCCAGCAGTTCCTCGATGCGCTCCTCGGCTTCATCGGCCAGCTTCTGGCCATCGCGGGAGAAAAACTTGATGCCGTTGTCGTAATAGGGATTGTGGGACGCGCTGACCACGATGCCGGCGCAGGCGTGCAAGGTACGGGTCAGATAGGCGATACCGGGTGTCGGCATCGGCCCCAGCAAGGCGATGTTGACCCCAGCCGCCGACAGACCGGCCTCCAGGGCCGATTCGAACATGTAGCCGGAAATCCGGGTGTCCTTGCCGATGACGACTTTGTTGAAGCCGCGGGTCTGCAACACTCGCCCGACTGCCCAACCCAGCTTCAACACGAATTCCGCCGTGATCGGATACTCGCCGACCCGCCCCCGTATTCCGTCCGTACCGAAGTAGCGTTTTCCCATCGGATGTCCCCTTGATTCAGCGCGGTTGGCGATTATAGCGAGGCCGGGTAAGCAGCGCACACCGTTTGTCGAAAAATCGGCATGGGTCGGATCGCGTCAACGGACCGCCAGCACGGCGGCGCAAACCCGCAGGGCCCGAACCGTTTCCTGAACCTCGTGGGCGCGGATGATGTGCGCCCCTTGCCAAGCGGCGATGACCGCTGCGGCCAGGCTGCCGCTCAAGCGCTCGCCAATCGGCGCATCCAGCAGCGCCCCGATCATGCTCTTGCGGGAGATGCCGACCAGCAAACCAGCCGCCAGCCCGACGAAGCGATCCAGGTGGCGCAACAGGGACAGGTTGTGTTCCAGGGTCTTGCCAAAGCCAAAACCGGGATCGACCAGAATCCGGTCGCGCGAAATGCCCGCATCCGCGCACATGCGAACCCGCTCCGCCAGAAAGCCATAAACTTCAGTCACCACATCGGCGTAGTCGGGCTCCCGCTGCATGGTCGCGGGTTCGCCCCGCATGTGCATCAGACAGACCGGAACGCCGCAAGCCGCCGCGACTTCCAACGCCCCCGGCAACCGCAATGCCCGCACGTCGTTGATCAGCCCGGCGCCGGCGCGCGCCGCCTCGCGCATGACTTCGGGCTTGCTGGTATCCACCGAAATGGGGATCGGTAACTCGCGCGCCAGCCGTTCCACCACCGGCAACACCCGGTCCAGTTCTTCCTGAACCGACACCGGCGGCGCACCCGGTCGGGTGGATTCACCGCCGACATCGATGATTGCCGCGCCCTCCGCCGCTATCGCTTCGGCGCGGCGCAGGGCGTCGGTGAGTTGGAGGTAACGCCCGCCGTCGGAAAAGGAGTCGGGGGTGACATTCAGCACCCCCATCACGACCGGTTGGCCGAGGTCGAGCGGCTTGCCCCCGCAGTCGAGCCGCATGGCTCAGTGCTGTTGGGCAGGACCGCCGATAGGCCCTTCTCCAACCCGATCCTTGTCCAGATCGACCGGTGAGCTGGCCGATGGTGGCTGCTGGTCGGCGTCCTGATCCACCGGCTCGCGCGGCGGCCGCCCCGCCATGATGTCGTCGATCTGTTCGGAATCGAGCGTCTCGAACTTGATCAGCGCCTCGGCCATAAGATGCAGCTTGTCGAGATTCTCGCGCAGCAGCCGTTCAGCACGCTGATAATCGCGGTCGATGATCGAGCGGATTTCCTCGTCGATGACATGGGCGGTTTCGTCCGAGACGTTCTTGTGCCGGGTTACGCTGCGACCCAGGAACACTTCGCCGTCGTCCTCGCTGTAGGTCAGCGGCCCCAGGCGCTCGGACAGACCCCATTTGGTCACCATGTTGCGAGCGATTTCGGTGGCTCGCTCGATGTCGTTCTGGGCGCCGGTGGTCACGTAGTCCGGTCCAAAGATGATCGACTCGGCGATCCGGCCGCCGAACAGGCTGGAAATCTGGCTTTCCAACCGCTGCTTGCTGAAGCTGTAGCGGTCGCCTTCGGGCAGGAACATGGTCACGCCCAGCGCCCGCCCGCGCGGGATGATGCTGACCTTGTAGACCGGATCGTGCGCCGGCACCAGCCGGCCGACGATGGCATGGCCGGCTTCGTGATAGGCGGTGAGTTTCTTTTCCTCCTCGCTCATCACCATCGATTTGCGCTCGGCGCCCATCATGATCTTGTCCTTGGCCTTCTCGAAGTCGTCCATGTCCACGTCGCGCTTGTTGGCGCGGGCGGCGAACAGGGCGGCCTCGTTGACCAGATTGGCCAGATCGGCGCCGGAAAAACCCGGCGTGCCGCGGGCGATCACCGCCGGCTTGACGTTGTCGGACAACGGCACCTTGCGCATGTGAACCTTGAGGATCTGCTCCCGCCCGCGCACGTCGGGCAGCGGCACCACCACCTGCCGGTCGAAACGACCAGGCCGCAGCAAGGCCGGATCGAGCACGTCCGGGCGGTTGGTGGCGGCGATGACGATGATGCCCTCGTTGCCCTCGAAACCGTCCATTTCGACCAGCAGTTGATTCAGGGTCTGTTCGCGCTCGTCGTGGCCACCGCCCAGACCCGCGCCGCGATGGCGGCCCACGGCGTCGATCTCATCGATGAAGATAATGCAGGGCGCATGTTTCTTGGCCTGCTCGAACATGTCGCGCACCCGCGAGGCGCCGACGCCGACGAACATTTCGACGAAATCGGAGCCGGAAATCGAGAAGAACGGCACTTTCGCCTCGCCGGCGATGGCCTTGGCCAGCAGGGTCTTACCGGTGCCCGGCGAGCCGACCATCAGCACGCCGCGCGGAATCTTGCCGCCGAGTTTCTGGAACTTGCCGGGATCGCGCAGGAATTCCACCAGTTCGGCGACCTCCTCCTTGGCCTCGTCGACGCCCGCGACATCGGCGAAGGTGATCTTGATCTGGTCCTCGCTCATCATCCGCGCCCGCGACTTGCCGAAGGACATCGCGCCCCGGCCCGCGCCGCCGCCCTGCATCTGCCGCAGGAAAAACACCCAGATGCCGATCAGCAGCAGCATCGGGAACCAGCTGATGAAGATCTGCATCAGCAGTCCTTGCTTCTCCGGCGGCTGGCCCTCGATATCCACCCCGTGGTTGAGCAGCTCGCCGATCATGGCGCTGTTATCGGTTTCCGGGCTGTAGGTGGTGAAACGCTCGCCACTGCTGGTCCGACCTTGAATAGCCCGACCGTCGATGGTCACTTGCGCGATTCGGCCCTGTTTGGCGTCCTGCAGGAATTGCGAATAGGACATTTGGGCGGACGGCGCCACCTTGGGTCCAAAACTGTTGAACACGGACATCAATACGACCGCGATGACCACCCACAGGAGGATGTTTTTCACCATGTCATTCAAGGCATCTACCTCAACGCTGCAAGACTGGAATGGGTAACCCGCACTGCTCTTTCTTTTTGGGAATCGGCTATCAAGGCGAAATTTTTAGACCGGTCCCCCCACGATAGTTCCTGGCCAGCAAATACTGCTCGGCGCTGCGGGCGCGCGAGGCTTTGGGCTTGCGCGGCGCGACCGTGGTAAACGCGGCGCGCAGATTTTTCAGAAAGGCGTCGAAGCCCTCGCCCTGAAAGACCTTGACCAGCAAATCGCCGCCGGGCCGCAGGCATTGCCGGGCGAAATCCAGCGCCAGTTCGGCCAGATACATGCCGCGCGGCTGATCCACCGCCTTGACGCCACTGGTATTGGGGGCCATGTCGGAGATTACAAGGTCCACCGGCCGGCCATTTAACATCTCCAGCAGTCGTTCCAGCACCGCCGTCTCGCGGAAATCGCCCTGAATGAATCCGACTCCAGGCAACGGCTCCATCGGCAGCAGGTCCAGGGCGATGACGGCACCCCGCCCGCCCACCAGTTGGGCCGCCAGTTGCGACCAGCCGCCCGGAGCCGCCCCCAAATCGACCACGGTCAGGCCGGGTCGCAACAACCGATCCTTTTCGTGAATCTCCAACAGCTTGTAAACCGCACGGGAGCGGTAACCCTCTTTCTGGGCGCGCTTGACGTATTCGTCGGTGAAATGCTCCCGCAGCCAGCGGGCGCTGCTCTTACCGCGGGCCATGCGGAGGCTGTTCCCGGTCGCGGTCAAGTTTGGCCATCACCCGGCGGACGCGAACGACGATCCAGACCATGCCCAGCAACCCGTAGCTGAGCAGCAGCAACAGTTGCAGCGGCAGGCTGTCCACCACTCGCCCCTGCACCAGGAGCAGCAACACGCCGACCGCCAGGATAATCCCCAAGTCCAGCTTGACCTCGTTCAGCGGGCTCGGGGCTACCGTCAGACCCTTGCCGCCAGTTACACTGTTTAAATCTTTCACTATGTCCGGTCTTCCCGTGCTCACTCTTACCAATCCGCAGAAGCGTCATCTCAAAACCCTGGCCCATCACCGCAAGCCGGTCGTGATCGTCGGCGACAGCGGCGTGACGCCGGCGGTCCTGCACGAAATCCTGCTGGCGCTCGATCATCACGAATTGATCAAAATCCGGGTCAACGCCGAGGATCGCGCAACGCGGGAAACGATGATCGCGGAGATTTGCGCGGCGTCCGAGGCAACGCTGATCCAGCGGGTCGGTCACATCGCCACGTTGTTCCGCCGCAATCCCGAAGCGCCGCGAGTTGAATTGCCCTAACCGGCCCCGATGAGCCGCTTCCAGCCAACAGGGTTGTTCAAGGCATTACGGCCGCTGCGTTGATTTTCGAGCCGGGCCGGCCACAAACAGGGAGAACAGGATGGTGCTGGTGGTGGGACTCGAACCCACAAGCCGGGCTAACGGCGCAGGATTTTAAGTCCTGTGTGTATACCATTCCACCACACCAGCGGGAACCAGGGATATGGAGGCTAGGGTCGGAATCGAACCGGCGTCCACGGCTTTGCAGGCCGCTGCATGACCACTCTGCCACCTAGCCCAGCGTTGAGGATTCCGGCTGCAAAACCCACCGGACATACAAAAAAGCCTCGACAATTCGAGGCTTGGGAAACCTGGAGCGGGAAACGAGACTCGAACTCGCGACCCCAACCTTGGCAAGGTTGTGCTCTACCAACTGAGCTATTCCCGCCGAATGGTCTTGCTATTCTAATGCGAAAAAGCAGTCCGTCAAGTTCTTATCCGGGCCTGAGCGCCGGCCACGCCGCCAGCAGATAATGAAACATGGACCAGAGCGTCAAGGCCGCCGCGATCACCAACAGCCCCAAACCCACTTCCAGGGTCGGAAAAAACCCGAGCGGCTCCCGGTACAGCAGCAACAGCACGGCGATCATCTGAGCGGTGGTCTTGATCTTGCCGACCATGGACACCGCCATCCGTGCATGTTTGCCGATCTGCGCCATCCACTCCCGTAGCGCCGAAATGGCGATTTCGCGACCGATGATGATGACCGCGGCCACCGCCATCAGGGGGGTGGGAATCGCCTGCACCAACAGCACCAGGGCTGCCGCCACCATCAGCTTGTCGGCGACCGGGTCCAGAAATGCCCCGAACGCCGAGGTCTGACCGAGGCGCCGCGCCAGATAACCGTCCAGCCAGTCGGTAAGCGCCGCCAACCCGAACAACGCGCTGCACAGCAGATTCGCGCCGCGAAACGAGAGAAAGAATACACCCACGAAAATCGGAATCAGCGCGATCCGCAGCAGAGTCAACAATGTGGGCAGATTCAATTGCATGGTTCGACGCGCTCAACCTTCGCCATGAAAGACGTCGTAGATCCGTTGCGCCAGTTCAGCGTTAATCCCCTCCACCTGGGAAAGATCCTCGACGCCCACCCGGGCCAACTGCTTCAGGCCACCGAACTGCCTGAGCAGCGCCTGCCGGCGTTTGGGTCCGATGCCCGGAATGCTGTCGAGCGCGGAAGTCGTGCGGGCCTTGGCCCGGCGCCGGCGATGACCGGTAATGGCGAAGCGATGCGCCTCGTCTCGAATCTGCTGCACCAGATGCAAAGCGGACGAATCAACTGACAGTATAATGGGACGGTTTTCCTCGAACAAGTAAAGCGTCTCCAGCCCGGGCCTGCGTTCGGGACCCTTGGCGATGCCGATCACGGTCACCCCGGCCACCCGCAATTCCGCCAGCACCTCGCCAGCCTGGGCGAGTTGGCCCTTGCCCCCATCGATGAACAGAATATCGGGCAACCGCCCATTTTCCTGCCGCAGGCGGCTATAGCGCCGGTTCAACGCCTGACGCAGGGCGGCGTAATCATCGCCCGGCGTTATTCCTTCGATATTGTAACGCCGGTAATCGGCCTTCAGCGGTCCCTCTGCGCCGAACACCACACACGCGGCGACGGTCGCCTCGCCCAGAGTGTGACTGATGTCGAAGCATTCCAGACGCGACAACTCGAATTCCAGTCCCAGCGCCTGCCGCAACGCCTCCAGACGATACCGCATCCCGGCCTGGCTGGACAGTTGCGCGACCAGCCCATGCTCGGCATTGCGCGTCGCCATGTCCAGCCAGCGCGCCCGCTCGCCGCGTACTCGGGTCGTGATGGCGACGCGCCGACCCGCCCGCTCCGAGAATGCCCGAGCCAGCAGCGCGGCATCCACCGGTTCGCGGTTGAGCAGAATCTCGGCCGGAACGTCCTTGTCGAGATAGTACTGGGCCAGGAAAGCATTCAGCACGGTGGCCGCCGCATCCTCGCCTTCGGGCAGGCGTGGAAAAAACGCTTTGTTACCGAGCAGTCGGCCACCGCGGAACACGAATACCTGCACGCAGGCCACCCCACCCCGCACGGCGCAGGCGATCACATCGAGATCGCCGTTCTCCCCCTCGACATGCTGGCGCTGCTGGATTTGCCGCAGTTCGACGATCTGGTCGCGGTAGCTTGCCGCATCCTCGAAGTTCAGCGCCGCCGCCGCCGCTTCCATGCGCCGCGCCAATGTCGCGATGAGTTGTCCGCTCCTGCCTTCCAGGAACAGGATGGCATCGTTCAAGTGCAGCCGGTAACCGTCGCAGTCGATCAGGCCAACACAGGGCGCCGTGCAACGCTTGATCTGGTATTGCAGGCAAGGACGGCTGCGGCCACGAAAAAAACTGTCCTCGCACGGGCGCAGCCGGAATACCTTCTGCAACAGATTCAGGGTGTCGCGAACAGCGTTGGCGTTGGGATAGGGTCCGAAATAGCGCCCCGGCGCCCGCTTGGCGCCGCGATGCAGCGACAGTCGAGGAAAATCGCCTTCGGACACATGGATGTAGGGATAACCCTTGTCATCGCGCAGCAAAATGTTGTAACGCGGTTTGCACTCCTTGATCAGAGTGCTTTCCAGAATCAGCGCCTCGGCCTCGGTATGGGTGACCGTGACTTCGATAGCGTGGATGTGGGCGACCAGACTGCGGGTCTTGGCCGAGGCATGATGTTCCCGGAAATAGCTGGCGACCCGCTGCCTGAGATTGCGCGCCTTGCCGACGTACAACACCCGGCCCTGCCCATCCAGCATCCGATAGACGCCAGGCAGCGTGGTCAGGGTCTTCAGGAAAGACCTGGAATCGAATGGTTGTGGAGTAACGGCCATGCTCGCATCGCGACATTGCGGCCCGTCGCTCCGTCCGGCCCATTGGAGCAACGCTGCCGGCGGGTCTCGTTCATCGGCAGAGGGTAATGAAAAAACGCCGCCCCTTGGAGAGCGGCGTTTTTATCCACAGCGAATGGCTGGTTCAGGTATTGTCACGCCGAATATCGTATTTTTCCATCAGCCGGTACAGCGTCATCCGCGAAACGCCCAACTCCTGGGCCGCGCGGGCGATATTGAAGCGAGTCCGCAACAAGGTCGCCTGAATCGCTTCGCGATCAGCCGCCATGCGCGCTTCGTCCAGGGTGACGAAGCCCCGACCCAGCGAACGCCGCTCCAGCTCCAGATCGTTGGGGGTGATGTGCGGCCCTTCGCTCAGCAACACGGCCCGGCGCACGCGGTTCATCAATTCCCGAACGTTGCCGGGCCAGTCATAGCGATTGATGACCTCCAGCGCATCGCGGCTGAAGCCCTTGGCCGAAGTCTTCGTTTCGGCGGCGAACTTGGTAAAGAAGTATCTGGCCAGCAGCTCAACGTCGCCCTTGCGCTCACGCAGGCTTGGCGTCCGCAGGTGCAGCACATTGAGCCGATAGAACAAATCCTCGCGGAACCGGCCATCCCGCACGGCCTGCTCCAGATGGGTGTTGGTCGAGGCGATCACCCGGACATTGGAGGGGATCGGCTTGGCGCCCCCCAAGCGGTGGATCTTCTTTTCCTCCAGAAACCGCAGCAGATTGGCTTGCACTTCGGAGGCGAGATCGCCGATTTCATCCAGAAACAGCGTGCCGCCGCTGGTGGATTCGATCAGGCCGATGCGGCGGTCGTTGGCGCCCGTGAACGCCCCCTTCTCATGTCCGAACAGTTCCGACTGAATCAGGTTGACGGGCAGGGCCGCGCAGTTCATGGCGACAAACGGCGCCGCCGCCCGTGCCGAGTACTCGTGAATGGCGCGCGCCGATTGTTCCTTGCCGGTTCCACTCTCGCCCGTGATCAGGACCGGCACATCCACTTCAGCCGCCTTCTGAATCCCTCGAAACAAAGTCTGCATGACCAGACTGTTGCCGATCATGCCGTACTGCGACTCCAGTTCGCGCTGCTGGCGCAGGGTGTTTTCGGTCAGCGCGGCCATTCCGAAGGCGTGTCCGAGCGTCACGACCAGCCGCTGGGGTTCGACCGGTAGCGTATGGTAATCATAGCAATGCTCGGCGATCACCGTGGACAGCATCTTGCGTTCGAGACACTGGCGGGACAGCACCATGACCCATTGCATTTTTCGACGCGCCAGGATGAGGTCGACCAACCATTGGATGGACCGCTCGGATTCGCAACTGTACAAGATGACCAGACCCACCTCGAAGGAATGCTCGGTCAGCAGGGCCCTGGCCGAACCGGCTTCCTGCGACCAGTAAACCTCCCAGTCAGCCGCCGCGATTTTCTGGAGCAATGCCTCTTCAATCGCCGCTGTGCTCAGAATCAGAAGCTTGCGCATCGGATTTACCTACCGTCGACTCTCAATTTAGGACACCGGGATCGATCCATTTGGGGATCATCCCCGACCCGCCGTCACCAGCCCCGGCAAAACCGGGTAAAAAACACGCCGGGGCTGCTACACAAGCTGGTGACGCACGCGGCCTTGCGTCACCGTAATCAGATACCCGACTCATATCCGTTCTGAGGTCAGCCCACCGACTCAGCGAGTTTGAAACTTTTTGATACGAACCGTCGTACCCTCTTGCCACATACTTCATCACTTTCGGCATCATGTTCTGGCGGCTTAAATAATGCCTTACAAACGTATCAGTTGCAACTTGAAATTGCTAGATCTGCCGACCTGATTGGCGATTTATCAATCGAATGAACTACCTTGGTCATCTCAATATTGTCGCCAGTGGTTACGTGGAAGGCAGCATAAATGAACATTTATCTACCATCCATGGGATGAGAATAGCAGTAATATGGATAACATCCACTGGCTCAAGCATGTTTTTCGCTGCAAGGGTCTCGCGACTGGTATAGGAATTCGACTCCCCACCAACCACTCGTCAACCCGCTTTCCAAGGATGCCGATGATCTACCGCTCGTTACGCGCCCTGCTGTTCCAGCTCGATCCCGAAACCGCTCACGACTGGACCCTGTTCTTACTGCGACAGGCATTCGGCGGCCCACTGGGCGGCTTGAGCCGGTTGTTGGCGACGGCTCCACCGTCCGCGCCCCGACGGGTCATGGGCCTCGAGTTTCCCAACCCGGTCGGGCTGGCCGCCGGTCTCGACAAGAACGGTGAATGCATCGGGGCGTGGGCGGCCATGGGTTTCGGCTTCATCGAAATCGGCACCGTGACCCCGCGCCCCCAGCCAGGCAATCCCAAACCCCGGCTGTTCCGGTTGCCGACGGCCCAGGCGCTGATCAACCGGATGGGTTTCAACAACAAAGGCGTGGATTACCTGGTCGAACAGGTGCGAAAGTCCGCTTTCGAGGGGGTGCTGGGCATCAATATCGGCAAGAATGCCGATACGCCGGTCGAGCGGGCCGGCGACGATTATCTGCTCGGACTACGCAAGGTCTATCCCTGGGCTCATTATGTCACCGTAAACATTTCCTCGCCCAACACACCGGGTCTGCGCGACCTGCAATATGGCGCGGCGCTGGATCGGCTGCTGGAGGCACTGAAAACGGAGCAGCGGCGGCTGGCCGACGCGCACGGCCGTTACGTACCCCTGGCCGTCAAAATCGCTCCGGACATCGCCGACGCGGATTTGCCGGGTGTCGGCCAAGCCTTATTACGTCACGGTCTCGACGCCGTCATCGCCACCAACACCACCTTCTCGCGGACCGGAGTCGAAGGCTTGCCCCACGCCGGGGAACCCGGCGGCCTGAGCGGAGCGCCGCTGCGAGACCGCTCCACCACCGTGGTACGGCAACTGGCGGCCATTCTGGCCGGCCAACTGCCGATCATCGCCGCTGGCGGCATTCTGAGCGGAGCCGACGCCGCCGCCAAGATCGCCGCCGGCGCCAGTCTGATCCAGTTGTACACTGGCTTCGTCTATCGTGGACCCGAACTGGTGCATGAGGTGGCGGCGGCCCTGCGCCAGGCGCCACGCTCGGACGGGAACTAACCGCCATAAGCCGGTGGTCTACATGGGCGCTATAACATAAACCCGTAACCTCCAAAGGAGAAACCGCCATGCCCAGATTACTCGTGCTATTGCTGGCCCTGCTGATACCCGCCCTGGCTCAAGCCGCCATCGAAACCAAGGCTGTCGAATACCGGCAGGGCGACACCCGGTTGGTGGGGTATCTCGCCTATCCCAAGGATGTCAAAGGGTCGCGACCTGGCATCCTGGTCGTGCACGAATGGCTGGGACTGAACGATTACGCCAAGCGCCGCGCCGAACAACTGGCGGAACTCGGTTACGTGGCGCTCGCCGCCGACATCTACGGCGACGGCAAGATCGCCGCCAATCGCGAAGAAGCCGGCAAGCTGGCCGGTTCGTACAAGAACGACCGGCCACTGCTGCGCGCGCGGGTCGCCGCTGGCCTGGCCGCCCTCAAGGCGCAGCCGGGGGTGGCGGCGGGCAAGGTGGCCGCCATCGGCTACTGTTTCGGCGGCACCACGGTGCTGGAGCTGGCCCGGAGCGGCGCGGACGTGGCCGGAGTCGTCAGTTTCCATGGCGGTCTCGACACCCCCACGCCCCAGGATGCCAAAAATATCCGCGCCAAGGTCTTGGCGCTGCACGGGGCCGACGATCCTTACGTCCCCGCCGATCAGGTGGCGGCGTTCGAGAACGAGATGCGCCAGGCTGGCGTGGACTGGCAATTGATCGCTTACGGCGGTTCGGTGCATGGCTTCACCAATCCCGCCAACGGCACCGACAACAGCAAGGGTGCCGCCTACAACGCCGCCGCCGATGCCCGCTCCTGGGCTGCCATGCGGCAATTTTTCGATGAACTGTTCGCCGATACCAAAAAATAGCCTCCGGCCTGGCTCCGCCGCGCTTTCCTGATTCCGGCGGAGGAGCCAGACTCTCCCTCGGCCCCCGTCCATGTCCGATCACTCCATTGCCGTCGCCCCGATGCTGGACTGGACCGACCGGCACTGTCGCTTTTTCCTGCGGTTGCTGACCCGGCGGACTTGGTTGTATACGGAGATGATCACCACCGGTGCAGTGTTGCGCGGCGACCGGGAGCGGTTGCTGGCCTACGATCCCGCCGAACATCCACTGGCCTTGCAATTGGGTGGCAGCGATCCCGCCGAATTGGCTCGATGCGCCCGCATCGCCGCCGAATTCGGTTACGACGAGGTGAATCTGAACGTCGGCTGTCCCAGCGACCGGGTACAATCGGGCCGGTTCGGCGCCTGTCTGATGGCCGAGCCGGATCTGGTCGCCGCTTGCGTGGCGGCGATGCGGGCGGCGGTATCCCTGCCGATCACCGTCAAAACCCGCATCGGCGTCGACGACCGTGATTCCTATGAAGCATTGATGGAATTCGTGGGCCGCGTCGCCGACGGGGGTTGCCGGATGTTCATCGTCCACGCCCGCAAGGCATGGCTGACCGGACTCAGCCCCAAGGAAAACCGAAAAATTCCGCCGTTACGCTACGAGATCGTGCATCGGCTCAAGCGGGACTTCCCCGAGCTCGTCGTCATCCTCAACGGCGGACTGACCAGCCTGGAACAAGTCGCGGAGCAGCTGCGTCGCGTGGACGGCGTGATGATCGGCCGCGCCGCTTACGAAAACCCTTATCTGCTGGCCGAGGTGGATCGGCGCTTTTTCGGTTTAACGCCGCCGCCCAGCCGTCATCAAATCATCCGGGATTTGCTGCCCTACGTGGAACTCCAGTTGCGGCGGGGGACGCCGCTGCACTGCGTGACCCGGCACCTGCTCGGCTTGTTTCAGGGCGCGCCGGGCGCGCGGGCCTGGCGACGCCATCTCAGTGAACACGCCCATCGGCGCGGGGCCGGAATCGAGGTTCTGGAAGCTGGGTTGCGGCAAGTACCGGAACCGGTCGCGGCTTAGGATCGTATTGCGGCAACACCAACCATCCAGACCAACCATTCGGGTCAAGGTAAAATAGGTTTATTCTTGACCTTGCAACGCACGGGGCCAGCGCTGTCGCCGCCCCGCCCCCGACCGAGGATCGCCCTATAATGTACGAATTCCTGCACTATCAGGTCCGCGACGCGATGACCGTCGACCCCATCGCCATCAGCCCCAGAGCCAAGCTCCGCGAAGCCGAGGAACTGTTTGAAACCCGCGATTTCAACGGCGTGCCCGTGGTGGACGAGCAGCGGCGCCTGCTCGGCATTCTGACCAAATTCGATTTGCTTAAAGCGTTCAGCCTGGATTCGCAAACCATTACCCCGCATTACGACGAAATCATGGAGCAACTCGTCGAAACGGTGATGACCCGCGATCCGGTCAGCGTCGGCCCGCGACTGCCGCTGAGCCGATTGCTGCAAAAGCTGGTGGAGATGCGCACCAAGAGCCTGCCGGTGGTGGAAGACGGCCGGTTGATCGGCATCATCGCTCGCGAGGACGTGCTGAAAGCGCTGCGTCGCGCCACGCTCAGGCACGAAATCCCCGTCCGTGAGGAGCCGCAACCGTGACCACGCTGCTGTACACCCATCCAGCCTGCCTGGAGCACGATACCGGCTTCGGCCACCCGGAATGTCCGGCCCGGCTGACCGCGATTCTCAATGCCCTCAAGACCGCGCCGTTCGCCGCGCTGGAATGGCGGGACGCCCCGCCTGCCACCATCGAACAATTGACTCGTATTCACACCCAGGGCCACGTCGAACGCATTTTGGGCCGTATCCCCAAGCAAGGACACTACGCCATCGACGGCGACACCATCGTCTCGCCGCAATCCGGCGAAGCGGCTCTGCGGGCGGCGGGCGCGGTGTGCGCGGCCGTGGATGCGATTCTGCAAGGCGAAGCCAGCAACGCTTTCTGCGCCATTCGCCCGCCCGGCCATCACGCCGAACCGAACCAGGCCATGGGTTTCTGTCTGTTCGGCAATGTCGCCATCGGCGCCGCCCACGCCCGCGCCGTTCACGGGCTGGCACGGGTGGCGATCATCGATTTCGACGTGCACCACGGCAACGGCACCCAGGCGGCGTTCGAGCGCGATCCCGCCTGTCTCTATATTTCTACCCACCAAGCCCACATCTATCCGGGCACGGGCCGCCGCGACGAACGCGGCGTCGGCAACATCGTCAATGTCCCCTTGCTGGCCAACAGCGGCTCGGCCGACCTGCGGCATGCCTGGCGTCAGGACATCGAGCCGGCGCTGCGGGAATTTCAACCGCGGTTGATTCTGATTTCGGCGGGCTTCGACGCTCACCACCTGGATCCACTGGCGGAACTCAATTTCAACGAGGACGATTACAGTTGGCTGACCCGGCGGATTTTGGCGGTCGCGGCGGACTGTTGCGCAGGACGGGTGGTGTCGGCGCTGGAAGG
>DGFE01000086.1:0-3501 GCA_002391525.1 Competibacteraceae bacterium UBA3908 | reverse complement strand
GCGAAAACATCTCCGAATCCTGAGCGCTCCGTCATTGCCAGGGACGGCGGCTAAACCACCCGCACCTCCACCTGCTTGCCCAACACCCGCGCCGCCCGCTCCAGTTGGTCCAGGCGCGAGGCATGATTCAGGCTCAGCAACCGCTCCACCTGCGGTAGACGCCAGTCCAGCCGCCGCGCCAACTCCGCCTTGCGCACACCCTGTTTCAACATCTCGTTGTGCAGCAAGACCTTGAGCGATACCTGCGCGGGCAGGGTGACCACTCGAACGCCTGGCGACGGTTCCGAAGGCAACGGAATCGGGCGGCGTTCCTCCAGATAAATATCCAGCGCGCTTTCCAGCGCATCACAGGCGTTTAACAATGCCTCGTCCTCATCGTCACCTACCGAATGCATTTCGGGAATATCCAGGCAACTTACCACAAACGTCCCTGTTGGCGCGTCATGCTCCAGGATTACCGGATAGCTCAACATATCATTTCAACCCCAAGTCTTTCTTGATACTCTCAACCAAGGGTTTCGGCATCTCCTTGGCGCCATGATTGGGAAAAATGGTCTGGCGGCCATTCAGCATGACCTTGAAATGACTTCCTTTGGCAGGATGCAGTATCGCACCCTGCTGCTCCAGCCAGCGTTTGAACTCGCTGTATTTCATGGCTACTCCACGCGATTATCGCTGCCCTCCAACCTCGCGGATACCATGCTCTCTTCTTCAAGGCAACAGCACGGTCGAGCCGGTAGTTTGGCGCGCTTCCAGATCGCGGTGTGCCTGGGCAGTTTCAGCCAATGGATAGGTCTGGCGGACCTCGATTTTGACCGCGCCGTCAACGACCGCCTCGAACAGTTCAGTGGCGCTGGCCAGCAGATCCGCGCGTTTGGCGGTATAGGTCATCAGCGTCGGCCGGGTCAGGAACAGCGAGCCTTTCGCCGCCAGAATTCCCGGCTCGAACGGCGGCACCGGTCCCGAGGCATTGCCGAAACTGACCATCATGCCCAGCGGCCGCAGGCAATCCAGCGATCCCATGAAGGTCGCCTGACCGACTGAATCGTAGACCGCCGCCACGCCTTGCCCGCCGGTAATTTCGCGAACCCGTTCGACGAAATTCTCGCGGCTGTAGACGATGACGTGGTGACAGCCGTGGGCACGCGCCAGTTCGGCCTTCTCGTCGCTGCCCACCGTGCCGATCACGGTCGCGCCCAGATGCCGCGCCCACTGGCTGGCGATCAATCCGACTCCGCCGGCGGCGGCGTGCAACAGGATGGTATCGCCCGGTTGCACCCGGTAGGTGCGCCGCAGCAGGTATTGAGCGGTCATGCCTTGCAACATCATGGCGGCGGCGGTGCGCTCGTCGATGGCGTCGGGCAGCGCCACCACCCGGTCGGCGGGGATCAATCGGACTTCGGCGTAAGCGCCGACCGGCGGACTGGCGTAGGCCACCCGGTCGCCGGCCTTGAATTCGGTCACGCCCTCGCCGACCGCTTCCACCCGCCCCGCGCCTTCCATGCCCAGCGTCCAGGGCAGCGACGGCAGCGGATACAGGCCGGTACGGTGATAGACATCGATGTAGTTGAGCCCGACGGCGGCATGGCGCACCCGGAGCTGGCCGGGGCCGGGATCGCCGACCTCGACTTCTTCCCAGCGCAGGACTTCGGGACCACCGTATTGATGAATGCGGATCGCTCTCGGCATGGGTTTCTCCTCAGGAGGATTTATGGAATTTTCCAAGTCTAGGCGACCGCCGGCATAAGCGGCAGGGTATCCGGCTCAACCCAGCCACCGCCGGGCGTTGCGGAACAGCCGCAGCCATGGCCCGTCCTCGCCCCAGCCGTCGGGACGCCAGGAATATTGCACCGCGCGAAACACCCGTTCCGGGTGCGGCATCAGGATGGTAAAGCGTCCGTCGCGGCTGGTCAGACCGGTGATGCCGCCCGGTGAGCCGTTGGGGTTGGCGGGATAGGTTTCCGCCGGTCTGCCGAGATTGTCCACGAAGCGCAACGCCACCATGCCCGCTGCCAGCGCTTCGTCCGGCCCGCTGTCCGCGCGGAACTCCGCCCGGCCCTCGCCGTGGGCCACGGCAATCGGCAACCTCGAACCCTCCATGCCGTGCAAAAATAGCGACGGCGACGGCAGGACCTCGACCCGGCTCAGGCGGGCCTCGAACTGCTCGACCCGGTTGCGGACAAAGTGCGGCCACAGATCCGCGCCGGCAATCAGCTCGCGCAGGTTGGACAGCATCTGACAGCCGTTGCAGACCCCCAGCCCGAAGCTGTCGGACCGCGCGAAGAACGCCGCGAACTCGTCGCGGGCGCGGGGATTGAACAAAATCGACTTGGCCCAGCCCTCGCCCGCGCCCAGCACGTCGCCGTAGGAGAAGCCACCGCAGGCGGCGACGCCGTGAAAATCGGCCAAAGCGATTCGTCCGGCGATAATGTCGCTCATGTGCACGTCCACCGCCGCAAAACCGGCCCGGTCGAAGGCCGCCGCCATTTCCACCTGACCGTTGACGCCCTGCTCGCGCAGGATGGCGACCCGTGGCCGCGCCCCGTTGGCGATGAACGGCGCGGCGATGTCCTGGGCGGGATCGAAGGTCAGCCGGACATTCAACCCCGGATCGGCGGGATCGCAGGCCGTCTCGAACGCTTCGCGGGCGCAAGCCGGGTGATCGCGCAACGCCTGCATTCGATAACTGGTTTCCGACCATAGCCACCGCAACTCGGCGCGGCTGGCGGCAAATACCGTCTCGCCGGCATGGCGCAAAATCAGCCGATCCTCGCCGTTCGGCGCGCCGATGACGTGACTGCATTCGCCCAACCCGGCGGTGGTCAGTCGCGCCAGTACCGCGTTCCGGTCCGCCGCACGCACCTGTAGAACCGCCCCCAGTTCTTCGGTGAACAATGACGCCAGCGGTTCCTCGCCCAGATCGTCCAGCAATGCCGTCACGCCACAACCGCCGGCGAACATCAGCTCCGCCAGCGTCGCCAGCAGGCCGCCGTCGGAACGGTCGTGATAAGCCAGCAGTCGGCCTGCCGCGTTGAGTTCCTGAATCACCGCGAAAAACGCTTGCAAATCCTCCGGCGCATCCAGGTCGGGAACCGTATCGCCCAACTGGTTATACACCTGGGCCAGCGTCGAACCCCCCAGCCGGTTCCTGCCACGCCCGAGATCGATCAGAATCAGGTCGGTATCGCCCCGGCTGGTGCGCAATTGCGGGGTCAGCGTCCGACGCACATCCTGAACCGGCGCGAAGGCGGACACGATCAGCGACAGCGGCGCCACCACGCTCTTGCGCTCGTCGCCTTCCTCCCACACCGTTTTCATCGACAGCGAATCCTTGCCGACCGGAATGGCGATGCCCAGCGCGGGGCACAGCTCCATGCCCACCGCCCGCACGGTGTCGAACAGCCGCGCATCCTCGCCGGGATGACCGGCGGCGGCCATCCAGCTGGCGGACAGGTTCACATCGCTCAATTGCTCGATGCGGGCGGCGGGCGTGTTGGTCAG
>DGFE01000262.1 GCA_002391525.1 Competibacteraceae bacterium UBA3908 | reverse complement strand
AGATGTGTATAAGAGACAGCTGCGGGCCGCGCCCCAGGAACAGGGCATGGTGTTTCTCGGCGAAGAACTCGGCCAGTCCCTCGATGGCGCCGTTCAGCGCCAGCGCCTCCTCCAGCGCCTTGGGCAGCAATTCCAGATCCCGCGTCAGGGTTGCCGCCTCGTCCTCGCTCAAGCCGCGCCGCCGACCCAGCGCCAGCGCCAGCAGTCGCAACGCCACCAGCTGGGTGGTGAACGCCTTGGTGGAGGCGACGCCGATTTCCCGACCGGCGCGGGTCAGCAGCGTCAAGGCCGATTCGCGCACCAGCGAGCTTTCGGCGACGTTGCAGATGACCAGCGTGGACAGATAGCCGCGCTCCCTGGCCTTGCGCAACGCCGCCAGGGTATCGGCGGTTTCCCCCGATTGCGAAATGCTGACGAACAGGGTGCCGGGCGGGATCACGCCGCGACGATAGCGGTACTCGCTGGCCACCTCGACCGCGCAGGGCACCCCCAGATTCTCCAGCCAGTAACGGGCCACCAGCCCGGCATGGTAACTGGTGCCGCAGGCGACGATATGGACGCCCTGCACCTGATCGAATACCGCGTTCGCTTCCGGCCCGAAGCTGTCTTCCAGCAAGCGGCCCTGATGAACGCGGCCCTCCAGGGTCTCGGCGACCACCGCCGGCTGCTCGAAGATTTCCTTGAGCATGAAGTGGCGGTAGCCGCCCTTGCCCGCCACGCCGCCTTGTTGCGCGGCGTAGGACAGCGGTCGTTCCACCGCCTGGCCCTGCCGGTCGTAAACGGTGAAGCCCTCGCGCCGGACCTCGGCGACATCGCCTTCCTCCAGAAACACGAAGGTCTGCGTCACCGGCGCCAGCGCGAACACGTCCGAGGCGATGAAGTGCTCCTCGATGCCGATGCCCAGCACCAGCGGGCTGCCGGCCCGGGCCGCGATCAGCCGTTCCGGGTCTTCGCGACAGATCACGCCCAGGCTGTAGGCGCCGGTCAAGCGGGCCACGCTCTGTCGCACCGCTGCCAGCAGATCGCCACCGTTTTCCCGCAGGTGCCGGTCGATCAGATGGGCGACCACCTCGGTATCCGTATCGGACTCGAAACGGTAGCCGGCGGCGATCAGTATCGCCTTGAGTTCCTGGTAGTTTTCGATGATGCCGTTGTGCACCACCGCCACCGAGTCGTTGCTGACATGCGGATGCGCGTTGCGCTCGCACGGCTCGCCGTGGGTGGCCCAGCGGGTGTGGGCGATGCCGAGCGGCCCGCGGACCGGCTCCTGTCGCAGGCGCTCCGTCAGCGCCTGGACCTTGCCGACCGTGCGCACCCGGTGCAACCGGTCGTCGCGGCTGTCCAGGGTGACGATGCCCGCCGAGTCATAGCCGCGGTATTCCAGCCGCCGCAGCCCTTCGAGCAGGATGGGAGTGACGTTGCGTTCAGCGATGGCGCCTACGATTCCACACATGACGATATCCAGCCAGTCGGTTCGCTAAGTAAAAGTAGAGGGAACTCAGAGTAGCGGCTTGCCTGCCGGGGGGCAAGCCGCCATGCGACCGAGTCAGCGTTCCAGCACCAGCCGCCGGGTATGCCGGGCGATGATCAGTTCCTCGTTGGTGGGCAGCACCCATACCGCCGTTCGGCTGCCGGCGCGGTCGATGCGCCGGCCATCGCTGGCGTTGGCCGCCGGGTCCAGCTCGATGCCCAGCCACGCCGACTGCGCGCACACCCGCTCGCGCACCGCCGCCGCGTGTTCGCCGATGCCGCCGGTGAACACCAGCGCGTCCAGCCCGCCCAGCGCCGCCGCCAGCGAGCCGAGTTCGCGGGCGATCCGGTAGGTGAAATAGTCCACCGCCAGCTTCGCGTTGGGATCGGCGCTGGCCAGCAACTCGCGCATGTCGTTGCTGACGCCCGACAGCCCCAGCAGGCCGGATTGCTTGTACAGCAGGTTGGTCAGCGACCGCACGCCCATGCCGTGCCGCTCGATCAGATACAGCAACACGCCGGGGTCGAGCGAGCCGCTGCGAGTGCCCATCGGCAGACCCTCCACGGCGGTGAACCCCATGGTGGTGGCCACGCTCCGGCCATCGCGCATGGCGCACATGCTGGCGCCGTTGCCAAGATGGGCGACCACCACCCGGCCGGTGGTCGGCGTCCCCATCGCCTCCGCCAGCGCCCCGGCGATGTATTCGTAGGACAGCCCGTGGAACCCGTAGCGGCGCACGCCCTCGTCGCGGTAGGCGCGCGGCAGGGCGAACAGTTTGGCCAATTCCGGTTGGCCGTAGTGGAACGCGGTGTCGAAGCAGGCCACCTGTGGTAGATCGGGCTGCACCGCGAGCAGGGCGCGGATGCCGGCCAGGTTGTGCGGCTGGTGCAACGGCGCCAACGGCACGAATTGCTCCAGGTGCTCCAGGATTTCCGGGGTCAGCCGTTGCGGATCGCTGTAATCGTCGGCACCATGCACCACCCGGTGCCCGACCGCGATCACCTGGGGCAAATTCGGCGACTCCCGCAACCAGCTCAGCAAATCGCGCAGCGCCGCCTTATGATCATAAATCGCGGCGACCGGCGGCGGCGGCGACGGCTGGGTATCGGTCGCTCTCCGGCGCGGCTCGGACCCCAGCTTCCGGTAATGCCCATCGGGCGGTGTCGGATGGATATCCACCAACACCTTCCCGGCGTGATCGAACGCCTTGAAATGGGGATCGTCCTCGCCGATGTTTTCCTGCAAGCCGCGACAGACCAGCGTCATCTCGCCACCGTCCGCCGGCAGGGCGAACACCGAGAACTTGATGCTGGACGAACCGGCGTTGATGACCAGCAAACCTCGCGACATTATGGTTTCCTCTTGCGGTTGGCGTACAACACGGCCAGGGCGCAGGACGTCATCCGGGCCAGGGCGCCGTCGGCGCGACTGGTCAAGACGATGGGCACTCGCGCGCCCAGCACCAGGCCGGCGGTTTCGGCCTCGGCCAGGTATTGCAACTGTTTGGCGATCATGTTGCCGGCTTCCAGGTCGGGAACCAGCAGGATGTCGGCGTCGCCGGCGACCTCCGACCGGATGCCCTTGGTCCTGGCCGCCTGCCTGGAGATGGCGTTGTCGAACGCCAGCGGCCCGTCCAGCAATCCGCCGGTGATCTGGCCGCGGTCGGCCATCTTGCACAGCGCCGCGGCGTCCATGGTCGCCTGCAATTTCGGGGTTACGGTCTCGACCGCCGACAGAATCGCCACCTTGGGCCGCTCGACGCCCATGGCTTGCGCCAGTTCGATGGCGTTCTGGACGATATCCCGCTTGCTCAGCAAGTCCGGGTAGATGTTGATGGCGGCGTCGGTGATCATCAACAGCTTGGGGTAGGTGGGCACCTCCATCACGAACGCATGGCTGACCCGGCGTTC
This sequence comes from Competibacteraceae bacterium UBA3908, assembly GCA_002391525.1. Classification (GTDB taxonomy): domain Bacteria; phylum Pseudomonadota; class Gammaproteobacteria; order Competibacterales; family Competibacteraceae; genus Competibacter_A. The sequence goes on along the minus strand of DGFE01000262.1, from coordinate 11,109 downwards.
GGTACGCAGCCCGGTAGCGCCGCGCACCACCTCGCTCATCAGTTCGTCGGTGTGCAGGCTGCCCTTCATCAAAATCCCGGCTTCGCCGCCGCGGACCAGTTCGACGCCCCGAGCGGCGGCGGCGTGGCTGTGCGGCGCGTCCACAATCGGGTAATTCCCCGGATCGAGACCGGCGATCCGGGCGGCTTCGAGGATTTTGGCCCTGGGTCCGACCAGCAGCGGTTCGATCAGACCGGCGGTCGCGGCGCTGATGGCGCCTTCCAGCGACGCCGCATCGACCGGATGCACCACCGCGGTCCGCACCGGGGGATATTGATGGGCCATTTCGATCAGATTCTTGTAGCGGGCACCGTGCTCGTGAAAATGCACCTCCGGCAAATCCACCCGCCGGCGGTGGACCTTGCTGGCCGGCGCCACCACCCGCGCCGTGCCCTCGAACACCCGCTCCTCGTTTTGATTGATACCCACGCACTCGAACGTCACGGTTCGGTCCGCCGGCTGCTTGGACAGCGCCCTGACCGTCACCCGCAGGGTATCGCCCACCCGCACCGGCCGCAGGAAGTCGAGTTGCTGGGAGCGGTGCACGGTGCCGGCGCCCGGCAGATAGGTGCCCAACACCCCCGAGATCAGGGAGGCCCCCCACAGACTGTGCGCCGCCAACTGCCGCCGACCGTCCCGCTCGGCGGCGTAACCCTCGTCCAGGTGAGTCGGATTCAGGTCGCCGGACAACAGGGCGAACAGTTCGATATCCCGCTTGGTCAGCAATCTGGTCACGCTGGCCGTCTGGCCGACGGCGATTTCGTCAAATGTATAATTCTCGACGAAGTCCACGATCATTCCCGAGCCGATTGGCAATCCGTACTCAAGATCCGCGGCGGCGGCCCCACGCCGCCCGAGCCGGCGGCGCGCTCAGTCGCCCGACGACGCGGAGCCGCCGGCCTGACTGCCCAAGGATTGCAGATAGGCCAGAAACTGTTCGCCCAGTTCCGGGTGGCGCAACCCATATTCGACGGTGGCCACCAGATAACCCAGCTTGTTGCCGCAGTCGTGACGCCGGCCCGAGAATTCGTAGGCCAGCACCTGTTCCTCGTTGAGCAAAGCGGCGATCCCGTCGGTCAATTGAATTTCGTTGCCGGCTCCGCGCGGGGTGTTTTCCAGCAGATCGAAGATGCGCGAAGTCAGGATGTAGCGGCCCACCACGGCCAGATTGGACGGCGCGTTTTCCGGCTTCGGCTTCTCGACGATACTGTCCACGTTACTGAGCCGGGTCGCGAACGGCAATGGATGGACGATGCCGTACTTGTTGGTTTCCTCCTTGGGCACCCGCTCGACGCCCAGGATGGAGCACTGGTATTTGTTGAATTGCCGGGTCATCTGGCTCAGCGCCCCGCCCTCCCGGGCGTCTTCCTCGATCAGATCGTCGGCCAGGATCACCGCAAACGGTTCTTCGCCCACCACCGGCCGGGCGCACAGCACCGCATGGCCCAAACCCAGCGCCTCGGCCTGCCGCACGTAGACGCACTCCACCCGGGGCGGCACGATGTTGCGCACGATCTGGAGCAGGTCGGTCTTGCCGCGCGTTTCCAGTTCCACTTCCAGTTCGTAAGCCTTGTCGAAATGGTCCGCGATGGCGTTCTTGGTGCGTCCGATGATGAACACCAGGGTATCCACGCCGGCCGCCACCGCCTCCTCGACCGCGTACTGGATGAGGGGTTTGTCCACGATGGGAAGCATTTCCTTGGGACTGGCCTTGGTGGCCGGCAGGAACCGCGTTCCAAGACCGGCCACCGGGAAAACCGCCTTGCGCACTTGCCGTTTCACTGGTTCACCTCCGTTATGGGTATCTCGTCAGGCTGCGGATGGCGTTGCATTGTCCGGCATCGCGCCGGGTCGGACAAGTAATAAACCTGACCGGCGCGGGGTCTTGTCGAGACGCGAATCCGTTTCGGCGCCCGCGACGGAAGAAAATTGGACGCCCGGCGCCGCTCCTTCTATAAAAGGAAGGAAACGTGAATCGATCATGGGCAGGAGCAAAACGATGTTGGACACGCTGACCGTCGACCATTGGCGCGAATGCCTGGGGCAGGTTTTCCAAACCGGTTTCGGGTCGGCGGGCACGCTCGACCTGCGGCTGACCACCGTCACCCCGCTCGGCGCCGCAAGCGGCTACCGGCGGCAGGCGTATTCGCTGCTGTTCGCCGGCCCGCTGACGCCGCTGCTGCCGCAGGCGATCTATCCCTTGCAGAACGAATCGCTGGGCGAGTTGGGAATTTTCCTGGTCCCGCTCGGCCCCAGCGGTCAGGCGATGCGCTACGAGGCCATTTTCACCTGAGCGGACCGGCTCACTGGTCGGGCCTCGCCGCCAGCAGCAGATAAACACCGGTTTCGCCGACCGGCTCGAACCCCAGCCGTCGATACAGCCGCAGCGCTGGGTTGTAGCGTTCGACGTGAATGGTCAAACGCCGGTTGGCGGCGGCGGCTTCTTTCAGCAGATCGCGCAACAGTCCGCCCCCGATGCCCCGGCTGCGGTATTCGGGCAGGAGCGCGATGTCCACGACGCGGATCTCGTCCTGCCAGCGCGCCACGTACAGCCGGCCAATTGGTTCGTTATCGAGCAGGACGAGATCGAAGCTCGCTCCCGTGTAGTACCGTTGATAGTGGTGGTGCTGCGCCGCGAACTGCTGGGCGAGAAACGCCTGTTTTTGCGTTTCGTCCCAGTCGGTGAGGGCGAGTTCCTCCGCGCGGGTGCTGGCGTAGAGCCGTTGCAGAAATTCGCGGTCTTCAGGGACGATGGGGCGAAACGAGAGCGGCGGTCGGGGCATCAGCGCAGCAAATTGAAATCGGCCCGGTAATAGTGGCCTTTGCTGTCGGATACCGCGGGGGCGATCAACAGCCGGAATTCGCCGGCGGTGGGATGCTGGAACTGGTACACCCCGGCCGCGAGCGGATCATCGCCGGGTCCCCGAAAGCGCGCCACGAACTGTTCGGTCTCCTTGCCCTGGCGCTGACCGTCCACCGCGACCAGTTGCAGATTGACGACGTTGCGCAAACCCTGGCCGCCGTAGACATAGAACGTTTCGCCGATGTAAGCCCTGAAGCCCTCGTAGCTGAACCGTTCACTGAGCGGGGCGCGCGGTGGCGGCGACGCCTTGGCCGTCGGGGGCGCGGCCATCCCGACCGGCAGTCGGCCACCAATCGCGACACCGGTGCAACCTGTCATGGCAACCAGAAACGTGCGTCTGTTCATAAGGCGATATGGAAGTGAAAGGTGAGGAACGGTTGCCAGTCGTTGTGGGGCTGATCGCCGCCGGCTGGCGACAGGGCTCCGGGTGCGCGCGTCGCGCTGGAGGCAACCGAAGTCCAGCGTGGTTCGCGGCCGACGGCGCGCGGACACTTTGTTCAGCCGGTGGCAGCCAGTGGATTCACGAGTTTAAGCCTGTTAAAACGGGTGAAATCCTGGTCCGTGCTGCACAGTGTCGCCCCATGCTCGATGGCCAGCGCGGCCAGGTAAGCGTCCATGACCAGCGGTCCGGTTGCCTGACCGTCCCGCAACAACACCGTCAGTATGGGCCAGTGCCTTGCGGTTGGTTGCAGGATGCCCATGCAAGGCTGGGCTAACCAGTCGTTGACGATAGCGGCGGCTTCGGAAACCGAGTAGGGATTCGCGAAGATTTTCCGGTGGGTGGTGATACGCAAAAAAGCGAGTATCGTCATCCATGCCATTCGTATCGGTTCCGCCCCTGACAGGGTCTTCTCAAGCCATGGTTTCGCGGCATGGTGCAGGGGACTGGAACCGTCGTAGGCATAAATCAGAATATTGGCATCGATCAGCATCATTTGTGTAAAGGCCCTTCCGCCAATTCAAACAAATCGCCGATGTTGTCGTACTCCATGGAGATGCGTGGCTTCAGATCCCGTGCTCGGACCACAAACGGCTTACCTCCCCGTGCCTCTCGCGGTGTGTTGAGGCCAAGCCGCAAGTAAAAGTTGACGATCTCCTTGAAGGGTTTTCCGCTACGCCCCATTTCTTCCTTCAGCTTTGCGGCGATGTCTTCATCCAGGGTCAATGTCGTGCGCATGATCTTGATGCTTTTATTAAGACATCATGATGCTATCAGGGCCTCGAAATCGCCGCAAGCGCGCTGCCCTAAGTTCTGGGTGGAAAAACCCCCTGGAGCGCGATGCAGAAATAGAAGGTCAGGTACGGCTGCAGGTTATTGTGCGGCTGATCGCCGCCGGCTGGCGGGAGGGCTTCGGGAGCCATCGAAACCAGATTGCTCGCCGAGTTTTGCTGATAGGCGTTGGCATACCTCGCCAGGGTGTTCCCGGCTGGCAAGGGCGTATCGCCCAAGGTGTTGCTGCCACTCAGGATATGGTTGTGCGCCGGGATCTCGGACTCCAGCAAGGTGACGGTCTCGCTGCCGCCCGTTTCGCCCAGGTCGTGCAGACTGAGCCCTGGTCCCTGGCCGGGGTGCATGGGCGCGCGCCCTTGCAGATCGGGAAGCGCGAAGTTGCTCTTCCCATTACCCCCGTAGGTGGTGCCGAGCAGCGAAAACAGCGCCGTGTTCTGCGACAGCGGTATGAGTTGGCCATCGCACCACGCCCAGCCCTTGGGCGCGAAATTGAAGGGGAAGATTCGGATTTCGGCAACGAATGGATCGGCCATTGCATTTTTCTCCTAAGTCGGCGACGGAAAGATGCCGAACAGCGAAATGATGAAACTGACGCACAAGTAGGGTTGAAAATTGGTGTGCGGCTGGCTGCCGCCGACCGAGCTTATCGCGTTCGGGGCCATATTGACGGAAGGATTGTCCTCCAGATAAAGGTCCAGGCCCGCGGTGCGGGACTGAGCGATCACGGCATTAGCGGGGGCCGCCAAACTGCCCAGAGCGGAATTGGCCAGGAGCGGATGACCGTGAGCCGGGATTTGATTGATCGTCAAGGTAATTTCTTCGGCTCCACCCGTCTCGGCCAGAATGAAGCCATTACCTTGATGGATCGGGATGCGACCACGCAAATCCGGAAGCGCAAACGTCGATTGGCCGTCACCGCCATAAGTCGTGCCGATCAGCTGGAAGAGCGTCTCGTTTTCCGAAATCGGCAAGAGTTGCCCCTCGCAGAACATCCAGCCAGCCGGGGCGAAGTTGCCGGCGAACATGCGAATTTCACCAACGTAAGGCTGCGCCATGGCGATCTCCTAGTTCGGGCTCGGAAAGATGCCCTGCAGGGCGATGCAGAAATTGAGCGTTAGAAACGGCTGCATATTCAAGTGCGCCTGACTGCCGCCGACGTTGGCGACGGAACCTGGATTCAGGGCGACCAGGTTGGCAGCCGGTCCGTAAATCTGGTTCGGAGTATTGGCCAGGATGTTGCCAGCAGTGGGACCATTCGGCACTGGGGCGTTACCGGCGGATGCCGAGGCGCTGAGCGCATGGGTGTGTGTGGGCAATTCGGCGATGGAGAGCGTGTGGGCTTGCTCTCCGCCGCGCTCGCCCAGCGAGTGACCGCTGCCAACGTGGATCGGCGTCCGCCCGCGCAGGTCGGGAAGCGCGAAGTTCACTCGCCCGTCGCCACCGAAAGTGGTGCCCAGCAGCGAAAAAAGCGCCTGATTCTGATTGATGGGCAGGAGCTGGCCGTTGCACAAGGCCCAGCCCCGGGGTGCGAAATTGAAGCTCATGAGCCTGATTTCCGACAGGAAAGGTTCCGCCATGGTTGCGTCCTCGTCTATGGATCCCGACAAATACCGTTGGCCGCCTCGGTAAAACCCGTGGCCAGGAGGGCATCGGCCGTGCTGCCTCCCACGTTCTGGCCGACAACGAAGGATTCGACCAGGGCCGTATCATTGAGCAGTTCGTTCGGAATGGCGTCGCCGTCGCTCAGTCGCTCCAGTCTGAACGTCGCGGTGTCGCGTTGGCGCACGCGGAAGTGCTCGAAAGCGCCTACGCTCGCCGAGTCGTTGCCGGCGATATTCATGCACGCATTGGTTGTGTTGCGCGACTCAAGCAGTACGCCAAAGACAGCACCGAATGGAAACGCGGAGTTGTCATCCGGCGTATTGATCACGTTATTCGTCAGGTTGATATCAAAGAGACCAATATCGGCGTCGGGGGTAGTTTCATCAACGGTGTCAAGGCGCGATTGTGCGAAGATGCCCTCGATGTCGGTGTTGCTGATCGTATTGTTGCTGATCGTCGTGACCGCATCGCCTTCGCCGCGCACGTCCAGAGCGATGCCGCGCGCATCTCTCGATCCCGAATCGGCAGTGCCGTTGCCGACGACATTCCCCGACGCCGTGAGGGTGTACTGAGCGGAGTTGGTCGAGTTGCCATCGGTGATGAGGTTAAAGGCATTGCTCGTATGGCGCAGGATTTCGGTGTTGTTTTGCAGCGTCGCGCGCACGTCGGCGTTTGGACCGTTGCCGATGTCAATCCCGATGTTGTTGTCGCGGAACACGCTGCCGCTGATCGCCACCGTGTGCGCGCCATTGTCGCCGATTGTCGTCAAGTAGCCGCTGGCGAAATTATTCGCGAAGGTGGTGCCCGTGATCGTGACGGTGGTGGCCGCCGTGCCGCTGCTCACCACGGCGAAGCCGTTGCCATTGGCGGCAGGCCCGATGGTGCTGCCGGAGACCGTCAGGTTGGTGAGTGCGCCGCTGGCCGGCGTCAGCCGGATGTTGTCTGCGATAGAGTTGCGGATCGTGGAATTGGTGATCGCGCAGTTACCGAGCAACTCGTTGAAGCGCACGCCAGCCTCGGTGCCGCCCGGCGTATCGCCGTTGCCCTCGACGAGACTGCCGATCAAGGAGAAATTGGTCACGTCATCGCCAAAGATGCCGCTGCCGAGGTTGTTCCGCACGTTCATGAAGCTCAGCGAGACATTTTGAGCGCTGGTCAAGGAAATCCCATCGCCACTCATTCCCTGAACGGTTCCACCCGTGCCCGCCGTGCCCGTGCCGGTCACCGTGAAACTGCCGGTGGTGTTGGCGAGCACGATGCCGTTGGCGGCGTTGCTGGAGGACACGCTGGTGAAAGTCGCCGTGGGATTGCCGTTATCGAGGTTGACAGCCGTGCCGCCGACATTGGCGACGCTCATGTCGAGTACGCTCAGATTGCCGAATGCGTTACCGATCAGGGCCGTGCCGCCGGTATTGCTCAGGTCGAAACCGCGCAGCGTGTTGCCCTGTCCCAGCGTCAGGTTGTTGGCGTTGTGCGCGATGAGCGGCCGCACGCCGCCGGTCGCCGGCAAATTATCACTGCCGGGCGGCGGCGTCAGACCGGTAATGGCGCTCAGACTCGCCGTCGCGCCCTGACCGATCAGCTTTTGATTGTTGAGCAGCGTCAACGGGCCGGTGTAGTTCGCCGCTGTCTGCCGGTAGAGGAAGATGTTGTCGCCCGGATCGTCGGCGGCGCCGCTGTTGAAATTGGCGATGGTGTTGAACGGCGAACCGAGCCGGCCATCGCCGTTGGTCGCCTGCGAATTGTCGATGAACCAGATCATGCCGCTCACGGCGACCGTGACGGTCACATTGGCGCTACACTGACCGGGCGGTGGAATGCCATCATCGCAGACCTGGTACTGGAAGCTGGCATTGCCTTCGAAACCGGGACCGGGGTTGTAGCTGAAACCACCGTCCGCGTTCACCGTGACGTCGGCGTTATCGCTGGGCGTGCCGACCCGTTGCGTGGTCAGGGCCGTGGCGCCGTCGGGGTCGCTCGCTCCGGCGAGCAGCGCGCCCGCGCTCAGGGTGCGACGGACATTACCGGTCACGGCGAAGGGACCGGGAGGAACGGCGACGGTCGGCGGATCGTTCACCGGCGTCACCGTGACCGTCAGATTGAAGGTGTTGGAATCCGTCGCGCCGTCGTTGACCCCGACCGGGACCGTCAGCGTACCGTTGAAGTTGAGGGCGGGCGTGATGGTGTTGCCGGCGCGGGTGTAATTCGCGCCGTCGCCGACCGTGAGCGTGAATCCCGTGGGATAGGCGTTGTCCGGGTCAGTCACCAGGAGATCGGCGAACGCGATGGTCCGCGAGGTATCCTCCAGTGTGCTGATCGCGTTCTGGCCGGTAATGGTCGGCGGATCGTTCACGGCGGTGATGGTGATACCGACGGTGGCCGGGGCGGAGGTATTGGTCCCGTCGCTGACGGTGAAGGTAAAGCTGTCGGAGCCGCTGACATTGGCGCTCGGGGTATAGGTCAGATTGGGCGCGGTTCCATTCAGGACACCGTTGCCCGGCCCTGTCCCGATAGCGAAGTTTAGCGCCTGAGTGTCCGGGTCGGAACCGGCCAGGGTGATGGCGAGCGGGGTGTCCTCGGCGGTGGTCACGCTCTGGGCGTTGGCCACCGGCGGCTCGTTGACGTTGGTGAGATTGACCGTGATCGTGCCGCTGCCCGTTTGCGGCGGCGCGCCGTCGTCGGTGACCTGCACGGTGAGGCTGAACGTTGGCGTGGTCTCGAAATCCAGCGCCGCGCTGTTGGCCACCGTGATCTGACCCGTGTTGGCGTCGATCGCGAACGCGCCGCCAACATTGCCGCCGGTGATGGCGAAGGTATGGGTTTGACCGCTGTCCGGGTCGTTGGCGGCGACTGCGCCGACTACCGTGCCGTTGGCGCTGTTTTCCGCAATCAAAAACGGTCCGCCGCCGGGGGCGGGCGCTTCATTGACATTGGTGAGATTGATCGTAACGGTGGCACTGCCCGATTGGGCCGGCGTACCGTCGTCGGTGACCTGCACGGTGAGGCTGAACGTTGGCGTGGTCTCGAAGTCCAGCGCCGCGCCGCTGGCCACCGTGATCTGACCCGTATTGGCGTTGATCGCGAACGCGTCGCCCGTATTGCCGCCGGTGATGGCAAAGGTGTGCGTCTGCCCGGTGTCGGGATCGGTAAATGTGATCGGAGAACCCACGCTGGCGCCATCGGCGCTGTTCTCGGCGATGCTGAAGTTGGCGGCATCGACCACCGGCGGGCTGTTGACGCTGACGACGGTGACGGTGGATGTCGCAACCGCGCTGTCGGCGGCGCCGTCGTTGACCACGAAGGTGACGGCGCGGGCGGTGGTGTCGGGATTCGCCGAGTTGTTGGTGTAGGTGACGCTGCGCAACGCCGTCTGGTATTCGGCCACGGCAGCGGCGCCGGTCAAGGTCAACACGCCCACGCCCGGCGTAGTGGTGTCGTAGCTGGCAACGATGGCGGTGTTGGGTGAGACCGTGCTCGGGTTCACGGCGAGCGCTTCGTCGCCAGCATCGACGAGGTTGGCGAGCGTCACCGTGGCCGAAACGAGGTTGCCGTTATCGACATCGGAGACGGTGAGGTTGACGGCATCGACCAGGGCAACCGGAGGGTCGCCCTCGGTGAACGTGGCGGCAAAGTCGATACCGGTCGCGGCAGGGCCGTTGAGATCGAGTGCCGGCGCGTCGTTGACGCAGGTCACGGTTACGCTCACGGTCGCGGTCGAGCCGCCGTCGAGGGTATAGGTGAAGGCGTCCAGGGCGGCGCCGGGCGGGGTGTTGCAATAGTCGGCGTTCGGCTGATAGGTCAGGCCCGTACCGCCGCCGGTGATCACCACCGCGCCGTTGGCCGGCTGGGTAACGGCGATAATACTGATGGGGCCGCCGTCGGCATCGGTATCGTTGACCAGCACGTCGATAGCGGTCGCGGGATCGCCCTCGGTCAGCGTCGCGGCATCGTTCGTCGCCACGGGCGGATCGTTCACCGCAGTGATGGTGATGCTGACGGTGGCGGGCGCGGAGGTATTGGCGCCGTCGCTGACGGTGAAGGTGAAGCTGTCGGCGCCGCTGACATTGGCGTTCGGGGTGTAGGTCAGGTTGGGCGCGGTCCCGCTCAGCACGCCTTGCGTCGGCGCGCCGGGGGTGAAGCTCAGCGGCTGGTTCTCCGGGTCGGAACCGGTCAGGACAATGGCGAGCGGGGTGTCTTCAGGGGTGGTCACACTCTGGGCGTTGGCCACCGGCGGCTCGTTGACGTTGGTGAGATTGACCGTGATCGCGCCGCTGCCCGATTGCGCTGGCGCGCCGTCGTCGGTGACCTGCACGGTGAGGCTGAACGTTGGCGTGGTCTCGAAGTCCAGTGCCGCGCTGCTGGCTACGGTGATCGCACCCGTCGCGGCGTCGATCGCGAACGCGCCGCCCGTGTTGCCGCCGGTGATGGCGTAGCTCAGGGTCTGACCGGGATTGGGGTCGGTAGCGGTCACGGTGCCGACGACGGCACCGGTGGCGCTGTTCTCGGCGATGCTGAAGGTGGCCGGCGCGACGACCGGCGCTCCATTGTTCAGGTCGCTTACATCCAGCCGGATAAACAGGTTGCCGTTTTCCTGCGCGGCAAAAGCGGCCACCAGATCGGTGGCGGGGTTGGCACTGTCGCTGTCAGGATCGGTCGCCACCGGACTTTTGCCCGTCCAGTCGCCCACGTCGCCATCGAGCGTTACCGCCAGCGCCAGACCCGTCAACACGATCAGCAAGAGCGCGCTCAGCTGTTGTCCGGTCCAGCGCAATCGCCAACTGGCCAAACCGGCCAATAACAGAGCGAGTCCCAGCAAACCCCAGGTCGTCAGCGTCGGAATGGGAACGGGCTCGCCCCCGCCATCGGATGCCAGAACCAACAGGATTTCGCCGCCGGCGCCGTCCACGGCCGCCAGCAGATCATCGCCGGTGGTGGACTGGGTGGCGAAATAAAGCCGCACCGTGGCCCCGGGTTCGGCGATGGCGCTGATCGCCACCGCCTGCTCGATCACATCGGCCCCGTTCAGACCGTTGTCGATGCCCACCGGATAAGGAGCGCCGGGCAATGAGACCGGCGCATCGAAGCGGCTGCCGACGCAGCTTTCCAGGCTGAGCTGGGTCACCTGCGGCGTGGCGGTTTCCGAGACCGTCGCCGTCAGCCGCCGTTCGATACCCGCGACGGCACCAGACCCCGACAGGGTGACGGTACAGCCCGTCGCCGCGTTGTTGTCGGCGTCGAAAAGGGTGAAATAGGACAGTTGGGCCGAACCCGGGGCCGACAGGAGTACCAGCGAGGCGGCGATCACGAAGCGGACAGCGATGCGCATGAAGAGTCCCCCGTGCACCCCCCACTCAACCCAAGCCCCAAAAAATTT
>DGFE01000252.1 GCA_002391525.1 Competibacteraceae bacterium UBA3908 | reverse complement strand
TTACACCGCGCCGAAGCCATTGCGCTGACGCTCGATCATCAGCCCGGCATTCAGCGCCGAACATTTCTTTCGCCTCTTTCGCCGCCTGCATCCAACGTCCCCCGAGCTGCGTAAGCATGATTGAAGCCGCTCGAAACGCGGCCCCTGACACCAGCTACCACCCGGAGAACCGAATCATGAAAACCACCCTTGCCGCCGCCAGCTTCGCCCTGGCCACGACCGCCCTGTCGATTCTTACCCCGAGCGCCCCCGCGGTCGCGGAGGCGAATCCCCACGGGTACGTCAACTACCGAAACTACGACGAGGGACCGGAATCCCTGGCGGCATTTCGCGCGTACCACCGCGCTCGCTCCAGGGCGGCGATCCGACCCGAATCGGGCATCCCCTCCGCCGCCGGCGCGCGGGGCGCCGCTTCGCTTTCGGATCGCAACGCAACGGCGGTCGGCGAGCACTGCGACCTCGCGCCGCGCGTCGGTTTCCAAAACAGCACCTCCGATGCGAACTGCTGATCGTTTCAGCCGCCGGGCATCACTGCGGCGTCCGATGTGGAGGGATACTCACGATGCGCTCCTTGGCTTTCGGATATCGCGAGGCTCCTCGCATCCTCCGATGGGTCGGGTTGCTCGGCGCGCTGTGGGGGCTGCCCGGGCTGGCCCAGGCCGATCCGGCTGCCAAACGCGCACCGTAACTCCATGACGAGCGCTGTCATGCCCGTTTCAATCGACGCGCCCGATCTTCACGGCCTGTCACCGAAAAAACGCGCCGCTATGCGGGCGGCGGGCCAGGAAGTTTTCGAGTGCTATCGCGTGCTGGAAAAGGGCGGCCTTAACGTGGTCGGCGAAGTGCTCAAGGGTCAAGGCGATTTCGTGGAGATGGAACACTATCCGCGCGACGATGTGTTCGATACCGAAACCCACGGTCAGTATTACTACCACGCCCATCGCGGCAGCGATTTGGAGCACGGCCATTTTCACACTTTCATGCGGGCGGGCGGGATGCCGGCGGGCGTCGCGCCACTCGATTATCCGCAGGCATCCGAGCCTTGGCCGCGAGACGATGATGCCATCTGCCATCTCGTCGCCATCGCCATGGACGCCTGGGGCTATCCCACCGGCTTGTTCTGCGTCAATCGCTGGGTGACGGACGAAGCCTGGTATCCGGCCGAAGCGGTCATTGCCATGCTGGATCGTTTCGCCGTCGATCACGCCTTCCCCAACTGGGCGGTGAACCGTTGGATCACTGCATTTCTTCGCTTGTACCGGCCCCATATCGAGGCGTTGATCCGCCACCGCGATCAGGTGATCGCGGCTTGGCAACAAACCTATCCCGACCGTGACGTGTTCGAGGATCGGGCGCTCGAAATCACCGGCTATCTGCCGGTTGCGGTGGATGAGCTGCTGCAACAACTCGATCTGCTCGAATCCGCTGCTCGTTGAGTGCGGCGTGCTCGCATTGCTTGGTCTTTTGCGTCGCTTGATCTTTCGGGGCTACCGAGTCGATTGATTCCTGCGGGTGCATCCAAAAGCGTTCGGGTCGCGTAAGCGTTCTTGAGGCCGCCGAAAAGGCGGGATCCCGAACCCAGATGACCTGACCGAAGGAGCAATCCTATGACCAAGATCTTCGCCGCCGCCAGCTTCGCTTTAGCTGCTGTCCTGTCCGGCCTGTCAGCCGCTCATGCCGCCGGTTTCAACGACCGCAGCCCGGCCATCAACGCCATTCCGGCCCACGTGGCACCGCAGAATTTGAGCCGCATCCTGGCCGTGCGGCCGCAAGTTTCTGAAAACCTTTAAATTCACGACCATGTAGCAGGGCGCACCGATTTTTTTCGCGGTCGGTGCAAGAAATGCCCAGCCGCTTCGACTAATCCCTATCGAACGCGGCACGCGCGTTCGCCCCTCGCTCCTCCGCCGATGGAGGAGATTTTTTGAGTCCGACCCACGACTGACGAGAGGAATGCACCATGAGCAAGATTTCGACTTCGACCACCCTGTCCGCCACCGCGCTGGCTTTGGCCCTGGGCACGGCGCTGACCCTGTCCGCCGGGATGGCCGTCGCCCAGGATGCCGACAAGGAAAAATGTTACGGCGTCGCCCTCAAGGGCAAGAACGACTGCGCCGCCGGTCCGGGTACCACCTGCGCCGGCACCGCCAAGGTCGACCATCAGGGCAATGCCTGGAAATACGTGCCGAAGGGGAGCTGCGAGAAAACGGCTTCCTCCACCTCGCCGACCGGCTTCGGTCAGTTGGCGGCGTTCAAGGAAAAGAAATCCTGATTGGGTCGGGTGGAGCGCTCGCGATGACGATTCAATCCCTCTGCCAACCTTCGGCGCGGGGCGCTCCGACCCAGCGAACGCATCCCGATGGCCTGCCCGCTCGGGCGGGCCTCGGCCTCAAAACCCAGCACTTCACCGAGATCCTGGCGACGTGGCCGGATCTCGGCTTCTTCGAGATTCACGCCGAGAACTATCTGGTCGCCGGCGGTCCCTTTCATCACTATCTGAGCCGGATTCGCGACCGCTACCCGCTGTCGATCCACGGCGTCGGCTTGTCCATCGGCGCGGAAGGACCGCTGGACATCGCTCACCTCGACCGCCTGGCGGCGCTCCTGGACCGCTACGAACCGCGCTCTTTTTCGGAACATCTGGCCTGGTCGACCCACGGCGGCGTGTTTTTCAACGACCTGTTGCCGCTGCCTTACGATCCGACCACGCTGACCCGCGTCTGCGATCACATCGATCAAACCCAGGAACACCTGCGACGCCGGATCCTGCTGGAAAATCCGGCCACCTACGTCGAATTCGCCGCCTCCACCCTGGACGAGGCGACCTTCATCACCGAGATCGTCCGGCGCACCGGCTGCGGGCTGCTGCTCGATGTGAACAACGCCCATGTCTCCGGCGTCAACCATCGCCGCAATCCGCAAGCGTACATCGCCGCCCTGCCATTGTCCGAAGTCGGGGAGATCCATCTGGCGGGTTTCGATTGGGACCGCGACGCCGCCGGCGCGCCCTTGCTGATCGACACGCATGGCGCGGCTATCGCGGCGGCGGTGTGGGATCTCTACGCCTTCGCGCTGGAACGCCTCGGCCCGACGCCCACTTTGATCGAGCGCGACAACGATATTCCGCCGCTGCCCGTCCTGCTCGCCGAAGCCCGGTGCGCCGAACGGTGGATCGGATACGCGCGGCGCGACCGGCTGGAGGCTTCGGCATGAGCGATCAACGGCTTTTCACCGCCGCCCTGCTCGATCCCGACGCGCCCTGCCCGACGGGATTGACCACCTGGAACGGCTCCGATCTGGCCCGGCGCTTCGCCGTCTATCGCAACAACGTCGTCGTCTCCCTGATCGACGCGCTGGCCGACACCTTTCCGGTGACGCTGGAACTGGTGGGAGACGAGTTCTTCCGGGCGATGGCGGGAATTTTCGTGCGCGCCGCGCCACCGACATCCGCCCTGCTGGCGGAGTACGGGGAAGGATTTCCCGCCTTCATCGAACGGTTCGAGCCGGCCCGGAGCGTGCCTTACCTGGCCGACGTGGCGCGGCTGGAGCTGCTGCGCGTCCGGGCGTTTCATGCCGCCGACGCCGAACCGCTGACGCCGGAGCAGGTCGCACGAGCCTTGGCGGACCCGGAGCGGTTGCCGGCGCTGCGGGCGACCTGTCACCCGTCGCTGGGCGTCCTGCGTTCGCGGTATGCGGTCGTGTCGCTGTGGGCCGCTCACCAGGGAATCGGTGATCTGGCGCGCGTCGATCCCTTCCTCCCGGAGAGCGCTCTGGTGGTGCGCGGCGGGCTGGAGGTGCAGGTGATCGCGCTACCGCCCGGCGGCGACGTTCTGATTGCGGGCTTCGCAAACGGACTGATGCTCGGCGACGCCGCCGCGCTGGCCGCTTCCGCCCACGCGGATTTCGACCTGACGACCCCGCTCGCCCTGCTGCTTCGTCACGGCGCACTCTGCTCTTTAAACTGACCCACGGAAACCTCGCCATGATCACTTCAGCCATTCGCGCTTTCACAACCGCAACCGCAACGGCATCACCGCGCTGGGCGCGCTTCACCCGATCCGCCATCGCGCTGTTCGACCGGATTCCCGATTCGCTGATCGCGCTCCTCGGGCGATTTTCCATCGCCGCCGTGTTCTGGAAGTCGGGGCAAACCAAGGTCGAAGGTCTGGCCATCGATATCGTCGACGGCAGCTTCAGCCTCGGTATCCCGAGACTGTCCGAGTCCGCCGTGGCCCTATTCCAGGACGAATACCGGCTGCCGCTGATCCCGCCGGAACTCGCGGCGCCGCTGGCCGCGTTCGCGGAACACGTCTTCCCCATCCTGCTCCTGATCGGCCTGGCCACCCGCTTCTCGGCCCTGGCCCTGCTGGGGATGACGCTAGTGATCCAGGTGTTCGTCTATCCCGATGCCTATCCGACTCACGGGGTTTGGGCGGCGGTGCTGCTGTACCTGATGGCGAAGGGACCGGGAGCGATCTCCATCGATCACTGGATCGCCCGGCGCTACAAGACCCAGGGTTAAGGAATTCATGCCATGCAGTCCACGATTTTCGGCCTGACCTTCTGGGGCTTTCTGATCGTTTACGGCGCGGCGATGTACGCCGTCACCCCGAACGCCCGCACGGTCGGCGCGTTCTTCCGGGGCGAAGACGATAGCGGTCGGGAAGCGCATCGGTGGGCGCTGACCGCCAGCAT
>DGFE01000038.1 GCA_002391525.1 Competibacteraceae bacterium UBA3908 | reverse complement strand
CCGTCGATGTCGAGGAACAGCACCAGGGCGCGATCATGGAAAAGCTCGGCGACCGGCGCGGCGAATTGCTGGACATGCAGCCCGACGGCAAGGGCCGGGTGCGGCTGGATTACCGGATTCCGGCGCGCGGCCTGATCGGCTTCCAGACCGAGTTTCTGACCGCCACCTCGGGTACCGGCCTGCTCTATCACGTGTTCGACCGCTACGGGCCGGTGAAAAAAGGCGCTATCGGCGCCCGGATCAACGGGGTGTTGATCGCCAACGCCACCGGCAAGGCGCTGGCCTACGCCTTGTTCAACCTGCAGGAACGGGGCCGGCTGATGGTCGGTCCCGGCGACGAGGTCTACGAGGGGATGATCGTCGGCATCCACTCCCGTGACAACGATCTGGTGGTCAACCCGCTCAAGGCCAAGCAGCTGACCAACATCCGCGCCGCCGGCTCGGACGAGAACATCCTGCTCACCCCGCCAGTGCGGATGAGCCTGGAACAGGCGCTGGAGTTCATCGACGCCGACGAACTGGTCGAGGTCACGCCGAAATCCATCCGCCTGCGCAAGAAGCTGCTGCTGGAACACGAACGCAAACGGGCCGCGAGACGAGACGGAGGCTGAAGCGGTTTCATGCAAATTGCTCCCTGCTTTCTTCACAACCCGAAAATCTCTCCTATATTGGTAAAGGCTGTTCGGGGCGCCGCTGCTTCAGTTCCCGAAAATCGCGGACCCGTGGCCCAACAATCCTAATGGGAGAGGTTAAAGAGGTTAAACACATGGCAGAACAAAAACTTGGCAATCCGGCGGTCGTTGGCCTGGCTGGCTTCGGTCTGACCACCCTGGTCCTGCAATTTCACAACGTCGGCTGGATGCCCAGCATCGGGCCAGTGGTCTGGCTGGGATTGATGTTCGGCGGAACGGCGCAACTGATCGCCGGCCTCCAGGAGATGAAGACGGGCAACAATTTCGGCTACTGCGCCTTTACCTCCTACGGCGCGTTCTGGATTGCCTTGTGCCTGATGTTGATCGGCAACAAGTACGAACTGTTCAAGGCCGGCACCGAGGATGTCGGCTGGTTCCTGGTGGCCTGGACCCTGTTCACGGTGATCCTGTGGATTGGCTCGCTGCGCATCCACGGCGCCATGGCCTTCACCTTCACCACCCTGCTGATCGGCTTCATCCTGCTCGATCTGGCGCACTTCGGCTATCCGGGTCTGACCGTGGTGGCCGGTTACGAGCTGATGGTCTGCGCGCTGGCGGCCTGGTACATGATGGCGCGCATCATCCTGAACGAGATCTACGGCAAAGAGATCTTGCCGGCGGGCAAGCCCTGGGTTTCCTGAACGGCTCGGCCCACGCGTATTCATCACCGATTGTCTAGGAGGATAAAGATGCGAAAAACAACGCTTGCTCTGGCCGGCCTGACCCTGGTCCTCGGCGCCGCGCCCGCCGTCAGCCAGTCCACTGACCCCAACGCCGCCACCCCCGAGGAAGTGATCACCAAGGTTTATGAGGCCGTCCAGTATTTGCGGGACAAGGGCCTGGCGGGTTTCTCGGACTTCAACAACAACAAGGACGCCCGCTGGGTGTGGAAGGACAGCTATGTGTTCGTCTACAGCTGCCGGGACAACGTGATGATCGCCCATCCACTGCGACCCGATATGGTCGGCAAACCGATCCTGCAGATGAAGGATGACAAGGACAAGCTGCTGTTCCAGGAAATGTGCAAGGTCGGCGCCAGCCGCGATGGCGGCTGGGTCGAATATTGGTGGCCGAAACCGGGCGAAGCCAAGGCTTCCCGCAAGATCTCCTTCGTCCACAGCGCCGAGGTTTCGTTTAAACCCGACATCCAGGTTGGCGCCGGTATTTACGACGACAAGATGAGCGTCGAGGACCTGAACAAACTCGCCGCCCAGATCAAGCAACCGAGGAAGGACGCGCCGTAACCGGCTCGGGTGTAATCGAGCACCCCGCCACCACCCCGCCCCGGTCACGATGACCGGGGCGATTGGTTTGGGGCGCGGCTATTTTCCTTCGGGCGGCAGCACGTTGGCATCGGCCCGGTAAGTGACGGTTTCGTAGGGCCGGCCCCTGGGCGGTTTGTCGGTAATCCGTTCGCGGCCCTGCTCGTCGCGCCAGCGGTAAAGCGGCCCGGTATACTCCGGCAAGCTGGGCAGCCAGCCGCGCACCCAGGACGGTACGCTTTGCGGCGTGGTGTACCAGTACAACACCAGCCCGCCCAGCATCCCCAGTCCGATCAACAGCCACATCGGCGCCCTGCCGGCCTGCCGCCACCGCCGAGCCGGACTCGAACGCCGGCGCGCATCACGACCAAGCGCATTCACATCGCCACGCCGCATAACGCCTCTCCTTTCTCACCGCCAATCGCCCCGCAGGGCCACAACCTGCTCGCGCAACACCGCCGAGGTCGCCCGTTCCGACGGCACCGGCTCGCCGACCGCCAGCTCGATCCGCGACCAGAACCGGCGCGGAAAGTGACTCATCGCCTTGCCATGGCGGCGGCTGAAGAAGCTGCCCCACATGCCGCGCAGCGCCATCGGCACCACCGGCGCCGGCGTGCGTTGGATGATGCGCTCGATACCGGTCTTGAACGGCCCGATCTCGCCATCCGCGGTCAGCCGCCCTTCCGGGAAGATGCCCACCACCTCGCCTTCTTCCAGATAACGGGCCACCTGGTCGTAGGCTCGCTCCAGGATTTCGGGATTCTCCCGCGCCGGGGCGATGGGAATCGCGCCGGCGGTGCGGAACACGAAATTCAACACCGGAATCCTGAAAATCCGATGATCCATCACGAAGCGGACCGGGCGCCGGCAACAGCCGATCACCACCAGCGCATCCATGTAGCTGACGTGGTTGCACACCACCACCGCCGGTCCCTGGTCGGGAATATGCTCCAAACCCCGCGTCTTCAGCCGGTATACGATGTTCACCAGAATCCAGACGATGAAACGCATCAGGAATTCGGGAACCAGGGTGAAGATGTAGACTGCGACCGCCGCGTTGAAAATCGCCATCACCAGCAGCAACTGCGGGATGCTCAATCCCTGATCCAGCATCGCGATGGCGATCAGGGCCGCCGCCACCATGAAGATGGCGTTGAGAACGTTGTTGCCGGCGATGACCCGCGACAGATGACTCGGCTCGCTGCGCTGTTGCACCAGGGCGTACAGCGGCACGATGAAGATGCCCCCGAACGCACCGATCAGCACGATGTCGGCCACCACCCGCCAACTGCCCGGTTGCCCCAGGAAAGCCCACACCCCCTGCAATGCCTCGCCCGTCGGCGGCGCCGGCGTGGCAAAGAAGAGATCCACCCCGAACACGGTCAGACCGATGGCGCCGAACGGCACCAGGCCGATTTCCACCATGCGCCCGGACAGCCGCTCGCACAGCAGCGAACCGATACCGATGCCGACGGCGAACAGCGTCAGCAACAGGGTCACCACATGTTCATCGCCGTGCAGCGTCAGCTTGGTGAAATTGGGCAGTTGCGCCAGATAGACGCTGCCCAGGAACCAGAACCAGGAAATGCCGAGAATGGACTGGAAGACGGTTTTGTTCCGATAAGCGAACTGGAGAATGCGCCAGGTTTCGGTAACCGGATTCCAGTTGATTTTGAGGTCCGGCGCGGCGGGCGGGGCTACTGGAATCGCCCGGCTGCTGAGATAACCGAGCACGGCCAGCATGACCACCGCGCCGGCGACCCAGCGCGAGCCATGCCGTTGCGCGATCAGAATACCGCCCAGCATGGTCCCCAGCAGGATGGCGAGATTGGTCGCCATCTCGATCCAGGCGTTGCCGCCGACCAGTTCCTCCGGTTTCAGATGTTGCGGCAGAATGCTGTACTTGGCCGGCCCGAACAGCGTGGACTGAAAACCCATCAGGAACAGCAACGCGATCAGCAACAGGGTGTTGCCCGTCACGAATCCGACTGCGGCGCCGGTCATGATGACGATTTCCAGCAGCTTGACCCAGCGGATGTAGCGCGACTTTTCGTACTTGTCGGACAGTTGCCCGGCGGTCGCCGAAAACAGGAAGAACGGCAGCACGAACAGACCGGCACTGAGGTTGATCAAGGTGTTGGCCCGGGCGGGATCGGTCGCCGCCGCCTGAAACGCGATCAGAATGATCAGGGCGTTTTTGAATACGTTGTCATTGAACGCGCCCAAAAATTGAGTGATGAAGAACGGCAGGAACCGCCGCTCCTTCAACAGGGTGAATTCGTTGTCATGGGCCATGCGGCGGGGTTCTCCAAAGGTCGGGGGATCCGGTCAGTTTACGCGATGTGGACCACCAGCGTTTCCCATCGCCGAACTCAGGCCGGTCGACGCTCTGGAAATCAAGAAAAGAGGATCAAAGCACCTGAATGGCGCGGATCGGACGTATCTTATGACTGGTAGCATGTATATACGGATCCACTATATAAATATCCATCTTTTCCGGAACCCCCTCCATGCGCCCCATCACCCATGATCTGTTGACCCGCGAAGCGACCGACTGGCACCAGCAGGGCTTGATCGACCGCCCCCTGCTGGAAGTGTTGCTCGGACGCTACGCACGGCGCGGCGAATTTCTGGCTGCAGTGCTGAAATGGCTGGGGCTGTTCGCCATTTTGCAGCTGGGATTGGCGGTACTGGCTTTTATCGCCGTCATCTCGGAATCGGCCGGCGTGGCGGCGGTGCTGCTGGGCGGAGTCGGCGCGGGTCTGTGGTACTTTGGAGTGCGGATGGCGACCGATCCACGCCGGCTGCATCCCTACACCGGCGCGGCGCTGATCACCGCCAGTCTGGCGGCGGCGTTCGGAACGTTCGTGCTGTTGCACATCGCCCTGGGCGGCGAACCCGAAGGACAAACCATTCCTACCCTCATGCTGCTGACCGGCGTGCTCGGCGCGCTGACCGCCTATCGCTACCGCCTGCGCTGGCCACTGCTGTTGGCGCTGCTGCTGTTTTTCCACGGTTTGGGCGCCTGGCACGCTTACGGCGGACACGGCGCCTATTTCGCCGACATTCAAGATCCGAAACTGATGGCGGTCATCGCATTGGCTGTGATTGTCCTGGGCGTCTGGCACGAGCGGCGGCTGGAAACTGGCTCCTTGCGGCGCTGTATTGGCTTCGGAGGGTTGTATCTGATCTTCGGCCTGCTGTATCTGAATCTGTCGCTGTGGTTCCTCACCCTGCCGCGCGGATCGCTGGACTGGGTGCTGACCTTCACCGCCGCCGGTATCGCCCAGATCGTCGCGGGCGCCCGATTGCACGACGCCCGCTTTACCGGCTTCGGCATCGTGTTTCTGGCGATTGACCTGTACACCCGCTTCTTCGAGCACTTCTGGGATCGGCTGTCGCTCGGCCTGTTCTTCCTGCTCGGCGGCGCGCTGGCGATGGCGTTCGGTTATGCCTGCGAACGTTGGCGCCTTTCCCGCGTCCCGGAGCAACGCCCATGAACCCGGTGTCCCGCAACCGTCGCGTCCGCCGGGAGCTGGACGAACTGTTGCGCGAGGGTTTGCTGAGCGAGGCGACCTACGGACACTTGCGCGAACGCTATCCGACCCAAGGCTGGGACTGGCGTTCGCTGGGGCGCTGGTTCCTGATTTTCGGGGCAATCAGCGTCATGGCCGGGTTGGCGATTCTTGGTCGGACGCTGTTCGACTTCACCCTGACCAAGCTGGCGGCGCTGCTGGGCGTGGCGCTGTTCGCCAGTCTCGGCGGCGCGCGATGGCTCAAGCGCACCCGTCCCGGTCTGGTCTGGACCGCCCTGAGCCTGGAACTGCTGGGCGGGTTGTTGCTGATCGGCCTGACCTTCACGCTGGGAACGATCTACTCGACCGGTTCCGGCAACTGGCCGGCGCTGCTGTTGATCGATCTGCTGCTGTTGCTCGGCCTGAGCTACGCGCTGCGCAACGCGCTGCTGCTGACCTTGAGCGCCGTGGTGTTTTTCTGCTGGTTCGGCGGCTTTACCGGCTACGCCTCCGGCTGGGGCGCCTACTGGTTCGGAATGAGTTACCCGTTGCGATTCCTGATGGCGGCGGCGGCGATCATCACCATCGCGGTCATCCATCAGCAGAGCGAACGCGGACCGCTGGCGCCGTATCGGGGATTTTTCAAGGTCTGGCTGTCCAGCGGGTTGTTCTTCGCGGAAATGGCGCTGTGGCTGTTGTCGCTGTTCGGCAATTTCGATCTGGAAACCCATCGCTGGCATCTGTCCGGCGTGGCTGAACTGTCGCTGTTCAACGGGCTGTGGGCGGGATTGAACGTTACACTGATCGGGCTGGGCGCGCGGCTGGCGATGCGGATGTTGACCGGCTATGGCGCGACGTTTCTGGTGATTCAGATTTACACGCTGTACTTCGCTCACCTGGCCGACGATCTGGGATTGCCGCTCAGCCTCCTGATCGCCGGCAGTGGCGCGCTGGGGCTGACGTTCTATCTGGAACGGTGGCGACGCGGGGAAATTCGAGACAAGGCGGTCGAAAAATCGTGATCTCCGATCCACGCCCAGCTCATCCGGGGGCGCTGAAACCCCGTAGCGGCTCATGACCGCAAGCCGGGAACGGACGGCAACGCCAGGCTGAACGCCTTCGCGTTAAACTTCGCTGGTAAAGAAACGTAACCCACGTCTCGAGAGGATTGCATCCTGAAAACGGACAGCGTGTTCTACCGGCTGTTTCAACGCCTGCCGGAACTGGTGTTCGAGCTGGCCGGCTGGCCGGCACCCGACCTGACGGGCTATCGGTTCCGAGCCGAAGAGATCAAGCAGACGGCGTTTCGGCTGGATGGCATCCTGACGCCGCCGCCAGAGGCGACCGAACGGCCCCTGGTGTTTGTCGAAGTACAATACCAGCCCGACGACCTGTTCTACCGCCGGTTCTTCGCGGAGATTTTCCTGTACCTGTACCGTCAGCCGCCGACGCATCCCTGGCGGGCGGTGGTGATTTATCCGGAACGCCGGCGGGAGCGGGAGGCGGGACCGCATTACGCCGTGTTGCTGGACAGTGATCAGGTCCGACGGGTGTATCTGGAGGATTTCCAGCACCCGACGGCCCAAAGCCTGGGCTTGCGCCTGCTGCAATTGCTGCTCGGCGAGCCGGCGCAGGCGATTGCAAAAGCACGGGCGCTGGTGCAACCGCTCACGCCCGAACAGCGTCAAACGACGGCATGGCGGGAACTCGTGGATTTGGTGGAAACCTTGCTGGTTTATCGATTGCCGGCGCTGAGCCGGGAGGAGATTCGTAAGATGCTGAACCTAGTCGACGTGGATTTGAAGCAGACCCGGTTCTATCAGGAAGTCTTTGCCGAAGGCCGCCAGGAAGGCCGCCAGGAAGGCCGCCAGGAAGGCCGCCAGGAAGGCCGCCAGGAAGAAAGCGTGGGACTGGTATTGCGGCTCTTGCAGCGGCGGCTCGGCGCTCTGGACCCGGCCCAGCTTACCCGAATCGAAAAGCTGCCGTTGGCGAGCGTCGAGGCGCTGGCCGAGGCGCTGCTGGATTTTCAAACGCCCGCCGATCTGGCGGCGTGGCTGGCGGCGCAAGACCCTGGCAATCCCTGATCCCGTGAGCGGAACGAACCGGATGCGCTTGCTGCACACCTCGGACTGGCATCTCGGCCAGACCTTGCATAATTACGACCGCGGTTACGAACACCAGCGCTTTCTCGACTGGCTGCTGGATACCCTGGCAACGGAACGGACCGACGCCCTCCTGATCACCGGCGACGTATTCGACAACACCAATCCATCCGCCGCCGCCCAGCGTCAGTTCTATCGCTTCCTGGCCGCCGCCAAACGCCGTCTTCCCGAGCTCGACATCGTCGTCATCGCCGGCAACCACGACTCGCCGGGGCGGCTGGAAGCGCCCGCGCCGCTGCTCGAAGCCTTCGACGCCGCCGTGGTCGGCCACGTCACCCGCGACGCCAGAGGCCAAATCGAGCTCGACCGACTGGTCGTGCCGCTCAAAAACCGTGACGGCGAAATCGCCGCCTGGTGTCTGGCGATTCCCTTTCTGCGTCCCGGCGACGTGCCCAAGGTGACAACGGATGGCGATTCCTACCTGGAAGGTATCGCCCTGCTCTACCGGCAGGCGCTGGAGCTCGCCCTGAACCGCCGGCAACCCGGCCAGGCCATCATTGCGCTCGGCCACTGCCACATGAGCGGCGGGCAGACGTCCGAGGATTCCGAACGGCGCATCGTCATCGGCGGAGTCGAGGCGCTGCCCGTGGACATGTTCGATCCGGTCATCGCCTACGCCGCGCTCGGTCATCTGCACCGCCCCCAAACCGTCGGCGGCCAACCGCGGGTGCGTTACTGCGGCAGTCCGTTACCGATGTCGTTCGCGGAAATCCATTATCCCCATCAAGTCGTCCGCATCGATCTGGACGGCGGCTCGGTTCGAGAAATCGCCTCCCTTCCCATCCCGCGTCCCGTCGAATTGTTGCGGGTGCCCGAACAGCCCGCGCCGCTGACCGACGTGCTGGCAGCGCTGGCCGCGCTCGATCTGCCCGACGCTCCACCGGAGACACAGCCGTATCTGGAAACGCGGGTGCGGCTGAACGCCCCGGAGCCGGGGCTGCGCGCCCGCGTCGAGGCGGTTCTGGATGGCAAGCCGGTACGGCTGGCCCGGATCGAAACCAGCTATGGCGGCGCCACCGAGAGCGATTCCGCCCGCGGGCCGCGGTCATTGGACGAGTTGGGGCGACTGCAACCGGACGATATCTTCAGGAAACTGCACTGGCGGAAATACGGCGTGGAACCCGCCGCCGAGCTGCTGGCCGCTTTCCGGGAACTGCTGCTGGCCGCCGACGGGCAAACCGCCGCATGAAAATCCTCGCCATTCGCGGTAAAAACCTGGCCTCGCTGACCGGCGAGTTCGAACTGCACTTTTACCGGGAGCCGCTCGCCTCCACCGGCCTGTTCGCCATCTGCGGACCCACCGGAGCCGGCAAAAGCACCCTGCTCGACGCCCTGTGTCTGGCGCTCTACAACAACACACCCCGGCTGGCCAGGGCCAGCGCGCGCGGCGTCAATCTGCCGGATGTCGGCGCGGAGACCGTTACCCCGCGCGATCCGGGCAACCTGCTGCGGCGCGGCGCGGGCGAAGGCTACGCCGAAGTCGATTTCGTCGGCAACGACGGGGCCGAGTACCGCGCCCGCTGGAGCGTTCGCCGGGCGCGCGGCAAGATCACCGGCAAACTCCAGAACATCGAGATGAGCCTGCTGCGGCTGGCCGACGCCCAATCGCTCGGCGGCAGCAAAAGCGAGGTCCAGCGGGAAATCGAACAGCGACTCGGCCTGTCGTTCGAGCAGTTCACCCGCGCCGTGCTGCTGGCCCAGAACGAATTCGCCGCTTTTCTGAAAGCCGACGACGACGAACGGGCGACATTGCTGGAAACCCTGACCGGGCTGGATGCCTATACCGGCATCTCCATCCGCGCCTTCGAACGCGCCAAGGCCGAGCAGGCCGAACTGAAACGCCTGCAAGATCAACTCGCCGGTCAGCAACCGCTTACCGCCGAGGCCCGCGCCGCACTGGAGCGGGAACGGGTCATCGCCCAGTCCGAAACGGCAACGCTGGAACAGCGCAAGGGCGAACTGGACCTGCGGTTACGCTGGCACGAAACCTGGGAAAAACTGCAACAGGCGGAGCGGCAGGCGCGGGAAGCGGTCGAGCGGGCTCGCGCCGCCAGGGAAACCGCCACCGCCCGGCAAGCCTGCTTCAGCCGGATCGAAGCCGTGCAGGACGCTCGGCCCAAAATCGACGCCGTCGACCGCACCGCCGGGGAAATCGCGCGAAACCGCCAAGCCGTTTTCAACGCGGAAGAGCAACTGGACGAGGCGCGGCGCCAGCGGCGGCAGGCGGACGAAGCCCTGGCGCAAGCCGCGCGAGCCGTCGCCCAGGCCGAACAGGCCAGAACGGCCGCCAGCGCCGACCTCGACCGGGCCAAGGCGCTCGACGCCGAGATCGCGACGCTCGCACCCAGTCACGACGAAGCCGCCAAGGCGTTGATCAGCGCCCGCGAGGCCGAGACGAAGACCCGACGACAACTCGCCGACCGGCAGACCGAACGCGACCAAACCGTGCAACACCTGCAAACCGTCCAGGACTGGCTGGCGATCCATGCAGTGTGGCAAACCCTGGCCCAAGACTGGCCGCGCTGGGACACGTTGTTCGGCCAGGCGGCCAACATTCAAAGCGATTTGCGCGAAACCGAACAGGCTATCGCCGCTCATCGGCAAGATGAAAAAACCCGGCGGCAAGCACGGGATGAAGCCGGCGTCGCGCTGACCAGGGCCGCAGCCGCGCTCCAGTCCGCCGAAACCCGGTTGCGGGAGGCTGTCCAGGGATTGGCCGGCTTCGATACGGAAGCGCTGGCCGCGCGCCGCACCACCGCCGAAACCCGCCGCGACCAACTCGTCGGCGCCGAACGGCTGTGGAACGCCCTGGCCGGCTCGCTGGGCCGCCAACGGGAATTGGACGACGAAGCCGGCGCGCTTCAGGAAAAACTCGTTCAAGCGGAAGCCGCCCTGGCTCGGACGCTCGCTGACCAACCGACGGCAGCCGCCCGGCTGGAACAGGCGGAAAAATCGCTGAAAACCGCCGAGGCCGCCTGCGCCAAGAGCGTCGAAACCTTGCGGGAAAATCTGGTGGCGGGCTCCCCCTGTCCGGTCTGCGGCGCAACCGAACACCCCTACGCCGCTGGCGACGCGCCGTCCCGCGCCCTGTTGGCCGGCCTCAAGATCGAAGTCGACGCCTGTCGCAAGGCCCTGGACAAGCTGGTCGCGAACGAGGCGACCCACAAGGCCAATCTCGACGGCGGCCGCCAACGCCTGGCCGCGCTGGTCGGAGAACGCGAACGCCTGACCACCGCCATCCAGCGGGACGGCGACGCCTGGAACGCGCAACCGGTCGCGGCGGAGTTGGCCGCTGTCGCGCCCGTCGACCGTCCCGCCTGGTTTGCCGCCCAACAACAATCAGTGCGGGAACAACTGGCCGCCATCGCCGGGGAAGAAGACGCCCAACGGCGGGCCAGTCAGGATCGGAACGAAACGCAAATGGCGCGGGACCAGGCACAACGGCGGTATTCGGCGGCGCAAGACGCCCTCAACGCCGCACAAACGCAACTCGATCAGGCGGCCCAGGCGGTACGGGCCGCCAGCGAACGGCATGCGGAAACCCTCCAGCAGTTGAGCGAACGGCTGAGCGCGCTGGACGTCGCGTTCCCCGGCCAGGACTGGCGCCCGGACTGGGAAATCGACCCCGTCGCCTTCCATCGCGACCAGAGGGAGCGAGCCGCGCGATGGAATACCCAGGGCAAGACCAGCGAACAGTTGCAAATCCAACTCGGCACGCTCGAAATCGAGATTGAAAATCTCACCGCCGCCGCCGCTGAAAAAACCGCGCAACTCGACCGCGCGACCGCGAGCTTCAAGCGAATCGACGACACGCTCCAGGACAAACGCCGGCAACGGCAAACCTGGTTCGACGGGCGGCCGGTCGCGGAGGTGGAAACGGTGCTCGCCCAGGCGATTGAAGACGCCAGGGCACTGTTCCAGCAGCAGGACCAAATGGCCCGGCAAGCGGCGCAAGCCGAGGCCAGCGCCGACGCCGTTCTCCAGCAGGCCAGGCAAACCTTCGTCGCCAGCCAGCAAGCCGCGGATCAGGCCGGCCTGGCCTTGAACGCCTGGATCGCCGCATTCAATGCCCGCCACGACGGCGAACCGCTGGACTATCCTCGACTCCGCGCCCTGCTCGCCCACGATGGCGACTGGCTGACGCGGGAACGGGAAGCGTTGCGGGCGCTCGCCGACGCCGTCCAGAATGCCGAAACGGTCTTGCAGGAGCGGCGGTCGCAACGGGAAGCGCACGAACGGACCCGCGCCAGTCCGGACCCGATGGACGTGGTGCAGGCCGCGCGGGTGCAAATCGCCGCCGAATTGGAACACGCCCGGCAACGGGCCATCCAGGCGGAACTCGACCTGCGCCGGGACGACGAGCGCCGCGCCGGCGCGGCAGCTCTGCAAGCGGATATCGCCAGACAGGAAACCAGCAGCCGGCTCTGGGCGCAATTGAACGAGTTGATCGGCTCCGCCGACGGCAGGAAATTCCGCAACTACGCCCAGCAGCTCACCCTCGACGTGCTGCTCGGCTACGCCAACCGTCATCTGACCGGGTTGTCCCGCCGCTACCGGCTGGAGCGGGTCAGGGACGCGCTGGCTCTGATGGTGGTCGATCAGGACATGGGCGACGAATACCGTTCGGTGCATTCCCTGTCCGGCGGCGAATCCTTCCTGGTCTCGCTGGCCCTGGCACTGGGACTGGCCTCGCTGTCCTCCAACCGGGTTCGGGTGGAATCGCTGTTCATCGACGAGGGTTTCGGCAGTCTCGACGCCGACACGCTGCGGGTAGCGATGGATGCCCTGGACAATTTGCAGGCCCAGGGCCGCAAGGTGGGCGTCATTTCCCACGTGCAGGAAATGACCGAACGGATCGGGATTCAGATTCAGGTGCGGCGCCAGGCCGGCGGCCAAAGCCGGGTTGAGGTGCGGAGCGCTTAGCGGCCCCGGCGCATTTCCGAACCTCGGCTCTCTTCGCCTCATTCCATCGCGAAAAACGCCTGTACCCGTTCCAGTCTGCGCGTTCTCGGCATCGGCGGCAGGCTGTCCAGAAACACCCGCCCATAGGATTTGGTGACCAGACGGGGATCGCCCAGCACCAGCACCCCCCGGTCATTCACATCGCGGATCAGCCGGCCCACCCCCTGTTTCAGGGTGATGACCGCGTGGGGAAGCTGATAACGCAGAAACGGGTCCTCGCCGCGCTGGCGCAAGGATTCGATACGCGCCTGTACCACCGGGTCGGCGGGCGCGGCGAACGGCAACCGGTCGATGATCACGCACGACAGCGCCTCGCCGCGCACGTCCACCCCTTCCCAGAAACTGGCGGTCCCCAGCAATACCGCGTTGCCCAGGGCGCGGAACTGGCGCAGCAACACCGCCTTCGGCCGTTCGCCCTGCGTCAGCAGGGGATACTCCAGGCGTCCCGCCAGCAAATCCGCCGCCTCGCGCAAGGCCCGGTAACTGGTGAACAACAGAAACGCCCGCCCCCGGCTGGCCGCCAGCACCGGCAGCGCGGCCTCCACCAGCGCCGCCGTATGCTGGGGCGAACCGGGATCCGGCAATTCGGGGGGATGGTAGAGCAAGGTATTGCGGGCGAAATCGAACGGGCTGTCCAGCCGCAACGCCCGGTAATCGTGCAAGCCCAGCCGCGCCGCGAAATGCTCGAACGCCTGCCCCACCGCCAGCGTCGCCGAGGTGAAAATCCATGCCCCCGGCTGTGCTTCCATCCGTCCCCGGAAGGTCGGGGCGATGTCGAGCGGGGTCAGGCTCAAGGTGAAGCCACGCCCGTGGGTCTCGAACCAGCGCACCTGATCCGGGTCGTTCGCCGCGCCGGTCAACAACAGCAGGCGCTGCGCCAGGTCCTCACCGCGCCGGTGGCAGTTGTCCAGTCCCTTGCCGCGCGGGGCCGCCGCCTTCAGCGCCTCGCGCAGCCGATCCAGCGTTTCGCTCAACGCACCGACCGCCTCGCGCACGGCGGGCTGCCCGACAACGTCCCGCCATGGCGCTCGGCGTTCCGCCGGGCCCAGCGCCTCCCGCAACGTCGCCACCGCCGGCTCCAGCGCTTCGGCTCGCCGCCGCAGGTCAGCGAAATCCGCCGCGTCCCGCGACTGCTCCACCACCGTATCCCGCGCCAGTTCCAGCAACTGCCGGCCACTGAGCGACTTGCCGAAAAAGCGGCTGGCGATCTCCGGCAATTGATGCGCTTCGTCGAGGATGAACGCCTCCGCGCCGGGCAGCAGTTCGGCGAAGCCGACTTCCCTGATCGCCATATCGGCGCAGAGCAGGTGATGATTGATGACCAGCAAATCCGCCGCCAGCGCCTCGCTCCGCGCCTTGGCGAGAAAGCAGTCCTCGAGATTCGGACAGTTCTGTCCCAGGCAGTTGTCCACGGTCGAGGTCACCCGTGGCCAGAGCGGCGAGGTTTCCGGCACGTCGGAGATTTCCGCGATGTCGCCGCGGCGGGTACGGCTTGCCCAGGCCCGGATGCGGCGCAGTTCGGCAACCTGCTCGCGCGAGGTCAGCCGCCCGCTTTCCTCGGTGGCCCGCAGGCGATATCGGCACAGATAGTTGCCGCGCCCCTTCAACAACGCCACCCGCGCCGGGACCCGCAGCGCCCGGCGCACCACCGGCAGATCCCGGTGATAAAGCTGATCCTGCAAGTGGCGGGTGCCGGTGGAAATGATGACCCGCGCCCCGGACAGCAGCGCGGGCGCCAGATAGGCGTAAGTCTTGCCGGTGCCGGTGCCGGCCTCGACGATCAGGGTGCCGCCATCGTCCAACACGGCGGCGACCGCCTTGGCCATCTGCTGCTGCGCCGGGCGCGGCGCGAACCCCGGTATCTGACCGGCGAAGGGGCCATCCGGCCCCAGCAGTTCGGCGGCGTCCACGGCAGCGTTCGCTACCGGACGGCCCTAACGCGACAGTTGCGACGCGCGGGCCTCGGCTTCCTCGGCGCCGGCGACGTTCCCGGCGGCCTTGCGCGCGGACGCGATCAACTTCCAGTTGCGGGATTGCAACGCCCGGTTGCCACCGGCCAGATTGCTGGATTTGCTCGCCAGCGACTCGGCCTGTTGATACTGCCCCTGATGCAGGCGTATCTGGGCCAGATCGTGCCAAATCCCGGCGTTGCGCGGTTCGATGCGCAGCGCCCGCTCCAGCGAAGCGCCGGCCTTGTCCAATTGGTTGCTCTTGACATATTTGTCGGCGCTGTCCAGCAACTGTCTCTTATACACATCT
>DGFE01000188.1:23343-23503 GCA_002391525.1 Competibacteraceae bacterium UBA3908 | reverse complement strand
GATCAACTGTTCTTCATGGCGCGCAGCGGTTTCGATGCGTTCGAGTTGCGGGCGGATCGCAGCCTGGAAGATGCGCTGGCCGCGTTCGAGGACTTCAGCGAGAGTTATCAGCCGGCCGCCGATCAGCCGTTGCCGCTGTACCGGCGGGCGCGCTGAACGC
>DGFE01000188.1:22927-23087 GCA_002391525.1 Competibacteraceae bacterium UBA3908 | reverse complement strand
GCCGCTGTCCCGGCGGGCGCGCTGAACGCGCCCGCCGGTCACTGCATGTACCAGTCCGGCGGAATCGGGTTGTCCGGCGTTTCGGAGCCCGATTTCCCGGCGATATCCGAGCCCGCGGCACCGACGTTGACCACCACGGTGGTGACGTTGTCGCTGGCGT
>DGFE01000188.1:22410-22636 GCA_002391525.1 Competibacteraceae bacterium UBA3908 | reverse complement strand
GCGTCCCGCATCAAGGCCAGATGGATGAACGCCTTGACCGCTTCCTGACAGTTCTGGTTGCTGTGAGCCAGCAGGCGGGCGATTTCCTCGTCGCTCACCGTCTTGTTGAGGCCATCGCTGCACAGCAGGAACACATCGCCGGACTGCAAGGGATACACGGCCTCGTCGATCAGCAGTTCGTCCGCCGAACCGACGGCGCGGGTGATCACGTTGGCCAGCGGATGAC
>DGFE01000188.1:21867-22146 GCA_002391525.1 Competibacteraceae bacterium UBA3908 | reverse complement strand
CCTTGATCGACCAGTTCCTGCACGTGGCTGTGGTCGCGGGTCAACTGCTGGAGTTGGCCGTTCCGCAGCCGGTAGATGCGGCTGTCCCCCACCCACAGGCAGGCGCACTGGGTTTCATGGATCAGCAGCACCGCCACCGTGCTGCCGATGGTGCGGTTCTGGTAGCGCTGGGCCGATTCCTCGCGCAAGCGCCGGTTCACCTCGCGCAAGCGTTCCCGTGTCGAGTCCAGCAAATCTCGCCAACCCTTCGGCGACGGGATCTGCTGCAAGGTCTCGACG
>DGFE01000188.1:19123-21608 GCA_002391525.1 Competibacteraceae bacterium UBA3908 | reverse complement strand
GTGCCCGCCCATGCCGTCGGCCACCGCCCAGAGGCCCACTTCGGGCAAGACGAGGCAGGCGTCCTCGTTGATGGCCCGGACCATGCCCACATGGCTGCGGCCGGCGGACGACCATTGAAAAGCTTGCTTCTCACTCATGACGAACGCTCCTCGGTGGCGGACGGCCCGCCCGTCTGGGGGGCGGTGCCGGCGAGCCATTTTTCGTTCCAGCCCCATTGCCGCCAGTCTCCGGCCAGCAACGCCGCGAAGCCGGAAGCCGGCGGCAGGCCCTCGCAAATCAGCAGGCAGCGGACGATCCGCTCGGAACCTTCGGTCCACCAAAGACTGTGCCGCGGAAAGCCGCATCGCAGCAGATCGTTCGCCAGGACCGGGGTTAACCGGGTCCATTCCAGGGTTTCGGGCACGGGACAATACCAGGCGTTACCCTCCATGCTCTCATCTGGGAGAAACGCCGGGGCCGGCGGCCTGCCCAGCGCCGCCACTTGCTGGCTGAAATCGTCCACGTCCAGCCGGTTGAGGTCGAGTCCAGCCAAAGCCAGTCGCTCGGCTTGCCGGAACCAGCCCTCGCCGAGGGCCGGCAGCGTGAACAGGGGCCACTTCGGCTCCAGCGGTACGGTGATCGTCAGCGGATAGTAACGGCCCACCCGGTCCACGCTGGGCATCAGGATTCCCGCGTGGGCGACCGGTCCGCACAGTCCGGCGCCGAGCGCGAACCGCCAGATCGGGCTGGTGCAGTAGCACTCGCGCCAGAGGCTGCCCAGTTGGGCGCGGCTGTGGGCAATGGCTTCCTGCAGCCAGGCGTCCCAGGGATCGAGGAAGGATTTTGGCAGATGGCGGCCAATGAAGTCACCCCGGCCGGGCAACTTGCCGAAAAAGCCCGCCACGGACCCTTCCGGTGCGAAGAGCGCGTTTTTTCCGGGCATCGAAAATCCTCCCGCGAGTCCGCCGCCATGTCATTCAGGAAACTTATAGCTGTTCCGGGCACTGAAAGCCCGCCAGTTCCTGCAAATTAAACGGATTGAAGGCATTGCCGGGCGTGCGCAGTTCGTAGACGGCCTGCCGGCCGCTCAACTGAAACGTGACCTGGAACTGCCCGGAGCCCAGCGGCTTGATCTGGGCCTGGTCGAGGATCCTGAACCAGGCCCACGGACCGGTTTCGCTCAGTTGCGACGGGCCGCCGGCGGTTTGCGGCAGAAACTCGATCCGCGCCTGTCCGGAAGTCCCGGTCCATTGCAGGTCGGCGACCCGCGCGGCCTGACCGGCGGTATACGTCAGCGTCTGGCCATCCAGGCTGATCACGACCTGGCTGGCGTCGCCGACCAGTTGGACGGGAATCAACTGAAAGCGGATCGCCGGGGCCTGGCCGCCGCCGAACAGGGCATTGCGGATGACGGCGGCCCGCTGGAAGACTTGCAGGATTTCCGGCGCGAGGCCTTGTTCGGGGCCGGTCGGACCGCGCCAGCGCCAGGCGCCTTGCGAGGTGTCGACGTAGGATTGCAGATTCTGCCTGAAAAAACTGTCCATGAGCCCGTTCGGTCCGAAGAAGCGGCCGAAAGCCGCGAGCGTGGCGTCCGGCGGCCCTTGCGGGACGCGACTGGGGCCGCCGGCGCCAGGACCCTGGCCAACCCACTGAATAGTGTTGGTCGGGACGCCGGCGCCCGGCGCGCCGCCCGGTCCCGCGCCGCTCCACTGCACGGTGACGCGCCGCAATGGATAGCGACCGCTCAGATTGTCTTGAAAAAAAGCGGCTATTTGCGCCGCTTTCCATTGAGCGTTCAACCGGTCCCGCAGGCTGCGGACAATGTCGATGCTGTCCCGGGCCAGTTTGTCCAGCAGGGTGTTGAAGGGCGGCGGCTTGCGGGCGGCGTCCACCTGGAGCTGGTTGGCCACGGCCCCGAACTGATCCTTGAGAGTTTGCGGCACGCTGCCGTCGGGGCTGGCTTCCCGGGCGCGGGCGATGGCGTTCAGGTGGCCGTACAGATCGTTGAGGGTGGAAAGCGATTTGTCGAGAGGGGGAATGGCGCCCTCGGCGCCGGCGATTTCACGGCTGTATTGCGTGTTGAAGCCCAGCAGGCGCGGGTCGACGCCGCACGGCTGAAGCCTGGCCGGACCGGCGGTCTCGGGGGTGCCACCCAGGATGCCGGCGATTCTGTCGGTCAGCGACGGGTCGGCGGGGGCTTTGCCGGCGTCCGGCTGGGCGGGCGGGCGATCCAGGGCGGTTTCGCGGGCCACGGTTTCGAGCAGCGTCCGCAGCGGCGAGGTCGGGCCGGACAGCACTTGCAGGATGTCGAGCGCCGTGTCCGGGTTGGTGAATTCCTTGATCCTGATGTCGGCGAGCAGGTCTTGCCACTGGCGCAGGTAGTCGCCCAGATAGAGGCGGCAAACGCCATCGGCGATCTGTTGCCGCTCCGCCGGTGTGTTGGAAACCTGGGCCACCGTTCCCAGAATCCAGCTCTCGTCGGCCAGTTGCCCGACCAGCTTCGGG
>DGFE01000188.1:1737-18852 GCA_002391525.1 Competibacteraceae bacterium UBA3908 | reverse complement strand
CCGCTGTTGAGCGGCTGGCCGCTCTTGCGGTCGAACACCCGGGGGGTGTCGGGACCGGCGGCCAGGGTCAGGCCGATGTCGGGCGGGGCGCCGGCGCTGCGCTGGTTTTGCTTGAGTCGTTCGTAGATCCGCTGGGCCAGGGGAACCTGGTTGAGCAGGCCGCGGATGTTCTGGATCAGGGTGCTGTCCAGCGCGATGGGCGATTTCAGGGGGGCCTGTTCCAGCAGCGCGTCCAGATGGGCGGTCAGGCGGTCGCGCTGTTCCCGGTCGACGCTCCGGGGCAGATGGGTTTGCCATTCCTGTTCCAGCCAGGTCTTGACGATCCTGGCGTCGAAGCGCTCCGGGTCGTCCATCATCAGGTAGACCTTGAGCGTGTCGTACAGATAGCCGGTGTTGCCGGCGTTCTGGCGCAATCGCTCTTCCATGCGGAGAATGATGCGGGGCAAAAACGCCTGCCCGAGCAGGCGCTGATAAATCGCCAGCGCTTCGCCGCCGAGCTTGTCGCCCTGATAAAGGCCGAATCCCATCAGCCAGGGCTTGCCGGCGTCGTGGTCGCCGTAGCCGCCGGGAATGGCGCGAGCGGCATCGAGCAGCGGCAGGGCGGCGACCGGATCGGTTTGGTCGGGGGACAGCGCTTGGATCTGCCTGGCCACTTCCAGGCGCTGTTTTTCCACGGCCCGCACGTACAGATCGTTGCGGGCGTAGCTGGTCAGCCACAGCGCGGCGGCGATCACGGTGACGAGCAGGGCGGCGGCGTAGGCCCCGCGCTGGATCCAGGCCCGCCAGCGTTCCACCCGCAGGTTGGCGCCGGCGAGCTCGGCCTCGGGAAAGATCACGTCGCGCAGCAGCCGGGTGATGAAATAGCTGCGACCCTTGCCCGAGAAAGTGCTCAGCGTTTGCCGGCGCAGCCCGAAGGTGCTGGCCAGCGAACTCATCAGCCGGTCGATGGGCGTGCCTTCCTGGGTGCCGCTGCTGAAGTACACGCCCCGCAGCAGGACGCGCTCCTCGAACCGGCTGGGTCGGAACACGTCCTTGAGGAATCGGTCGGCGATCTGCTTCAGCGAGCCGAATTGCTGGGGAAAGGTGTAGATCAGGTCGCGCCGCTGCGGGTCGCGCTCGTTCTGCAAGCGCTCCACCAGCCGGTCGTTCAGGCGTTGCTCCAGCAGCTCGAATTCGGCGATGAAGTGCTGGACCACGCCTTCCGGATTGGCGGGGTCGTCCATCGGCAGGGTCGCGCCCCAAACCTGGGCCCGTTCCTCCTGACCCAGATCGTTGAAGAATTCGACAAAGCCGGCGATCAGGTCGGCCTTGGTGAACAGCACGTAAATCGGGAAGCGAATGCCGAAATGTTCGTGCAGCTCCTGCACCCGCTGTTTGATGGCCAGCGCCTGGGCCGCGCGCTCGTCCTCGCTCTGCTGCATCAGGTCGGCCAGGCTGATGGCGATGAAGGCGCCGTTGATGGGCCGGCGGCGGCGATGTTTCTTGAGCAGGTCCAGAAAGCCGCGCCAAGCCGCCCGGTCCACTTCCTCGTGGCTGTCCTGGGTGGTGTAGCGGCCGGCGGTATCCAGCAGGACCCCCTCGTCGGTGAACCACCAGTCGCAATTGCGGGTGCCGCCCACGCCGCGCACCTTGCCGGCGCCCAGCGGAAAGTGCAGGCCGGAGTTGATCAGCGCGGTGGTTTTGCCGGAGCCGGGCGGGCCGATGATGATGTACCAGGGCAACTGGTACAGATATTGACCGCGTCCGGTCCTGCCGCCCAGCCTGGTTTTCCTGAGCACCGTCAGCGCTTCGTCGAGCCCCTGCCTGAGGGTGGCGATTTCCTCGGCGGAGGCGGCCTCCTGTTCCTTCTTGCGCTGTTGCTGCTCGCGCGCTTCCGGGCCGCCATCGCCCGCCGCGGCGGGTCCGGCGGGTCCGGCGCCACCCTGGCCGATTCTGCCGGCCTGACCGGCCAGATCGGCCAGCATGTCGCGGTTGTTGCGCAGCGTCTGGATGTAGTAGATGACCTTGTAGATCGCCATGGAGGCGCCGAAGGTCGCGATGGTGGCGATACGGCCCAGATCCGAGGCGAGTGGCGAGGTTCCGGCCACGGCGATCAGCGGCCCGAGGTACCAGATCAGGCCGCCGACGGCGAGAAAGCCGGTGATGCCGATCAACCAGGGATTTTTCAGAAAGCCCAGGATTTTCTTCATAATCCCGACCTAATTGACGCGGGCCAGCAGGATGATGTCGACGCGCCGGTTCAGCGCCCGATTCTGCGGGGTGTCGTTGGCGGCGACCGGCTCGGTGTCGGCGCGCCCTTCGCTGCCGAACCGGCCGGGGTTGTTGCTGGCCGAGGCCAGGATTTTCACCACGCTGTCCGCGCGGGCTTTGGACAGATGCCAGTTGGACGGGAATTGCAGGGTCCGAATCGGAACGTTGTCGCTGTGGCCGGTGACCAATACCCGGCCCTGCACTTTGTTCATTTCGGCGCCGATTTGTTGAAGCAGGTTGTAAAAGCCCGGCTTGACGTCGGCCCTGCCGGAATCGAACAGCCCATCGCCACGGATGCGGACCGTCGTCTTGTCGGCCTCTTCGACGACCGCCACCAGCCCCTGCCGGATTTGCGGATCCAGGAACGTGCGAAAGTTCTGTGTGACCTGAGCGAGGTTGGCGTTGGGCTGCTGGGGTTTGACCGGCGCGGGGGCGGCGGTGACGCCGGCCCGCCGCACCATCGCCACGTCCGCGCCGCGCAGGTCG
This sequence comes from Competibacteraceae bacterium UBA3908, assembly GCA_002391525.1. Taxonomy (GTDB): domain Bacteria; phylum Pseudomonadota; class Gammaproteobacteria; order Competibacterales; family Competibacteraceae; genus Competibacter_A. The sequence goes on along the minus strand of DGFE01000188.1, from coordinate 16,116 downwards.
CTGAGCGCGCTGAGCACCGGATCGGAGGCGCTGTTCAACAACCAACTGAAGATCGCGTAGGCGAGCAGCAGCAGGGCCGCCGCGACCGCCGCCACCACCCAGAGCGGGACGTAGCGGATCAGCGGGTTGCGCTGTTCGACGCTGCCGCGCCAGTGCGGGGACAACTCCCGCTCGAACTCGCCGCGAGCGGTGCGGATGGCGTTGTAGACCCGTTCCCGTTGTTCCTCCAGCCGCCCGCGGCCGTTTTCCAGCAACCGGTAGCGGCCTTGAAAACCGAAGGCCAGACACAGATACAGCAGTTCCAGCAGGTACAGGTTCTTGCGCGGATCGAGAATGATGGCATCCAGCAGTTCGAAGACTTTTTCGCCGCCCCAGGTTTCGTTGTGAAAGGTGATCAGCAGGCTGTTCTCGCTCCACTGGCTGGCCCGACCCCAGGGCGTGTTCAGCACCACTTCGTCGAGGGTGGTGCAGAGCACGTAGCGGGCCCGGAACACCGTTTTCTCGTCGATGCCCGCGTTGCGAGCGTGGGCCGTGAAGGTCTTCATCTCCTCGATCATGCGCCGGCGCAGCCGCTCGGGATCGGGATGCGAAGCGGTGTTTTTCAGCCGCATGATCAGGCTCAACAGCGGCGTGGCGGCGGCCTCCAGCGGATTCAGCCCAACGCCGCTCAGCGCGGGAGCTTCCTCGGGCGGCGCGCCGGTCGGGCGCGCCGGCGGCGCGGGAGTCGCGTCCGGACTGGGGCGCCGGCCACCCGGCGCCGGACGGACGATGGTGCGCTCGCTGTCGTCGCCGCCGGTGGCAAACGGATCGTCGATGGTCACGGTGGGTTACTCGATCACTCTTTGATGGCCCAGAACGCCATTTCCAGGCCGGGGAACTCGCCGCCGACATGGAAGGCGAAGCCGCCGGAATTCAGGAGCTGTTTCCAGAATTCGCTGCTGCGGTCGAGCCGGTAGTAGATGAAATCGGCCCGGAACGGGATTTCCCGCGGCGCTACCGGCAGGGCGCTGACGCCGATGCCGGGCAGGTGATGGTTGACGAATTGCGCGATGCGTTCGACCGGACCGATCTTGACCTGGGTCGGGAACCGGGTGCGCAACAGATCGGCGGCCATGTCGGCGCGGACCGCCAGAATGAAGTTGGCCTTGGTGAGCAACGGGCGTTCGCGGTCGGTGATGATCGCCACCCGAATGCCGTACTGGCGCTCTTCGATGGGAATCTGGATCGCCGCGTCCACTTCCTCCAGGCTGAGCGAACGGCGCAATTCCCGCATCAGGGGGCCGAAGGTCTTTTGCAGATCGTCGTGATCGTAGGCCGGGAACACCGGCGGCCGGCGTTTGACCTTGTCGGTGAAGGTGGCCATTTCGCCGGCCAGCTGCAGTGCGATCTGGTGGAAGGCTTCGGGATGCAGGCCCCGCATGGCGGCCAGATGGGCGAACAGCGGCTCGAAGCGGTTGACGGCCTGCAAGCGCAGAAACTGGGCGATGTCCAGGCTGGCGCCGCGCGCCGCACCCGCGCCCACCACCCGCTCGGCCAGGGCGTCGCCGCGCTGGTGCAGCAGTCCGAAGACCTCGGAAACGAAACCGCTGAGCGCCGGGATGCCCCGGCAATCCAGACAGGGCGGCAGGTACTCGTCATCCAGCACCACCGTTTGGTCGGGCCGCTTCTCCGCCACGCGGGCGATGCCGATGCAGGTGTATTCGCTGAAATCCCGGGTGTCGAGGCACAGCCGCAGCCGGGGTTCGCCGATCTCGACGAAAGCGCTGTTGTTGGCGTTGTCGACGTTGCTGTCGCGCACCTCGCGGGCCACGGCCCGGTAACGGGCGGCGGTGTCGCGCTGTTCGCCGCGCTCCACGTCCGCCATGCCGGTCCGCCGCAGGGGCAGGGCCAGCATGACTCGGGTGTGGCGCGTGTCGGCGGCGATGTCGAGCGGCGCGGGCGGCGGATCGTGGTCGGGAATGCTGAAGGGCGTGCCGTCGGGCAGCAGACCGCTGGCGGCGGTGATGGCGATCTTGCCCAGCGCCAGCGCCTCCCGATCCAGAACCAGTTGCGCCACGCCCCAGTCATAAGGGCGCAGGTGGCCGCGGGATTGCCGGACGAAGGCTTCGAGATAGCGATCCTGTTGCTGGAAGTGCTGGGGACGCAGGAACATCCCCTCGGACCACACAACCTTGCTGTACCAGCTCATGGGACGTCGCTCGCTTGCTCGCTTCGTTGAGAATGGGATTGCCGTTTCCAAATCCTAGCAGTCTTGCTGCCAAACGGTAGCGGATGCAGGGATCGGGCCACGATGGGGTTCATGGCGTGCGCAGCCGCGCTTCGTAGGCGCGCGCGAACTCGTCGCCGAACAGTTCGTTGAAATCGTCCTCGGCTTCCCGGGCGATGGCCTGATATTCGGCGGTGAACAGATCCCAATACTTGGCCTTGCGGTTGGCCGGCCAGAGGTTGTCGAGCACGCTCTGTTCGAGGCGGGTTTCCAGGTGGCGCGGGTCAAATCGGGCCAGCAGGCGGTTCAGAGCTGCCTGAATCCCGGCCATGACCGCCAGTTGGTGGGCCTTGATGTCGTTGAAGCCCTCGCGCACGGCCTGCACCGGCGACATGTAGGCGTCCTGCCGCCGGATCAGCAACAGGATCATGACCTCTTCCGGGCTGAGGGGCGGCCGGCCCGGCGGGGTTTTGAGCGGGTTGTTTTCCATGGGGCCGATGGCGGTGCGATCCAGTCGGAATTCGCCCTTGACGTCGCCGCGAGCCAGCAGGATTTCCATCAGTCCCCGCACGGTTTCGCGCAGGATCGCGCCCAGATTGACCATGATCTCGGGCAGTTGATCCGCCGACACTCGCGCCCGCGACAAACCGGCGCCGTCCAGGAAGGCCCGCAGCAGCGTGTCGGCGGTGGGTTCGGCGCCGATTGCCGGAGCGGGATGCGGTGATTCGATGGCCTCGCCCGATGGCGGCCGCGGCGCGGAGGGCGGCGCGGGAACCCGATCCGGCGGCGGAGCCATGGATGCGACGGCGGGCGGAGTGGGCGGTGCCAGCCACCAGTCCTCGGGAATGAGCGGTTCGGGAGCGGCTTCGGCGGCGCCAGCCGGCGTTACGGGAGGGGTGACCGCCGGTGGTTCGGGTATTTCGAGTGGCGGTTGCGCTGGAGTTTCGGGTTCGGGCCGCGCCGGAACCGGCGGCAGCGGTCGCTCGACGGGCTGGCCCGCCTCCGGCGGTTTGAGTGGCGTCGGCGTCACGGAAATCAGCGACGGCAGCTCCAGGCTGACCCGTTCCGGTCTGGATAAATCCGGTGCGGGTTCGGTGGTCGGCGCGCCGGGCAGCCGCGACCCGGCGCGGTGTTTCAAACCCAGACTGTCCTGATCCTCGGCCAGGATGTCGCTGAAGGACGGTTTGGCGATGCTCGGCGCAACGTCGAGTCCGGGGCGCTCCCGCGCTGCGTCCGGCGGCGGGTGCGGCGCCACGGACAGCTCGTCGCCGGGCATCGGCACGATTTCGGTCAGGACGCCTTCCGGGGCGGCTTCCAGCAGGTCCTCGCCCGTGGGCAGCAGGGCGACGGCGATTTCGTATTCGCCCAGAACGAAATGATCGCCATCGTGGAGTTCGACCGTCTGGTCCCGGGCGATGCGCTGTTCGGAATCGTTGAGAAACGTGCCGTTCACGCTGAGGTCGGTGAGAAAGTAGCCGCCATCGCGGGACTGCACGGTGCAGTGGTTTTTCGACAGGATGCGCTCGGGATCCTGCAGGACCCAGTCGTTTTGCGCCGCGCGGCCGATACTGATCGACCCGCGGTCGAGGATTTTGGTGGTTTCCTGGCCAGGAGAAAGCCGCTGATAGCTGGTGATGGTCAATTTCAGAGGCATACGCGCGTTCCGTTGGCAGAGGATCCGCTTTGATCGCCCGAGCGGAATTCATCGAATTGATCGCATGGGATCGCTGGAATTCAGTCTATACCGACCGGGTAATCGCGCCAAGCAGGGCTATACTTCAAGGCTTGACGAGCGGACGAGGCGCACGACCGATGAGCGTAATGGAGATTGAGAGTCTGTTGGGCGAGATCGCCGCCGCCGCGCCGTGCGGCGAGGATCTCGAATACGACCCGGCATTCGCGGAGTTGGAGGAATTGGCGCAGGGCACGCCGGAACGCCAGTACGGCGACACCATCATTCCCGCCGAACCGCCCGACTGGCGCGGCGTCGGAAACGCGGCCCTGGCCCTGTTCGAGCGTACCCGGGACTTGCGGGTGGCGGTCTACCTGGCCCGCGCCTTGCTACATACCGATGGGTTGCCGGGTTTCGCCGCCGGCCTGGGCGTGGTGCAAGGGCTGCTCGAACGGTTCTGGGACGACGTCTATCCACGGCTCGATCCCGACGACAACAACGACCCGACCCTGCGGATCAATATCGTGGTGGCGTTGTGCGATCCCGAAGCCACGCTGCGCGGGTTGCGGGAGACGCCGCTGGTCAGTTCGCGCGCCCTGGGCCGGTTCAGTCTGCGCGATGTCCAGATCGCCAGCGGCGTGCTGACGCCGGTGACGACCGGCGAGCAGGCGGAACCGCCGACCCAGGCCAGGATCGACGGCGCGTTTCAGGACGCCGATCTGGAGGAATTGCAGGCCACCGCCGGCGCGGTGACCGAGGCCATCGAGCGGGTCGAACGGATCGAGGCCGTGCTGACCGACCAGGTCGGCGTCACCCAGGCGCCGGATATGAGCGCGCTGACCGGGGTGTTGAAGGAAATCCGTCAGGTGTTGTCCGAACACTTGCACAGGCGGGGAGTGGGCCTCGCCGCTGAAACCGCACCGGGCGAAACCGCCGCAGGCGAGCCGGCGGCGGGCGCCGCCGCGGTCGGCCAGCGGCTGGTGGTCGGCGAAATAGGCAGTCGCGAAGACGCGATTCGTATGCTGGACAAGATTTGTGAGTACTTTAACCGCTACGAACCTTCCAGCCCCGTACCATTCTTGTTGAAACGTGCTAAAAAATTGGTGACCAAGGACTTCATGGCGATTCTGAACGATCTTGCGCCCGGCGGAGCGGAGCAGGCAACCCTGATTTTCGGCTTGCAGGGGGAGGATACCGGCGATTGAGGGTCGATTGGCCGGACTTTTGGAACAATGACTGGTGATTTTGAGTGAGAGAGGTGATCTTCCGATGGCGATGAGCAGTCAGAAATTTATCGCTCGCAACCGGGCGCCGCGCGTGCAGATCGAGTACGACGTCGAGGTGTACGGTTCGCAGAAAAAAGTGCAGTTGCCGTTCGTGATGGGCGTGATGGCCGATCTGTCCGGCAAGCCCGTCGATCCGCTGGCGCCGGTGGCGGATCGCAAGTTCCTCGAATTCGACGTGGACAACTTCGACAGCCGCATGAAGGCCATGAAGCCGCGCGCGGCGTTTCGGGTGCCCAATACCCTGACCGGCGAGGGCGAATTGAGCGTGGACATCACCTTCGAGAGCATGGACGACTTTTCGCCGGCGGCGGTGGCGCGCAAGGTGGATGCCCTGAACAAGCTGCTGCAGGCCCGTCAGCAACTCACCAACCTGATGACCTACATGGACGGCAAGACCGGCGCGGAGGAATTGATCGCCAAGGTGCTGAACGATCCGACCCTGCTGCAATCCCTGGTGGCCGCGCCCAAGCCCCAGGACAGCGCGTCGCCCGCCGCCGAGGAGTGATGAGCCATGGCCGAAACCGAACAGAGCGCCCAGGTTCAGCCTGGAGCCGAAGCCCAGCCGCTGGAAGTCAGCGAGTTTTCCTCGTTGCTGCAGCGGGAATTCAAGCCCAAGTCCGATCAGGCCAAGGAGGCGGTCGAACACGCGGTCAAGACCCTGGCCGAACAGGCCCTGCAACATACGGCCCTGATTTCCAGGGACGTGCTCAAATCCATCGAATCGATGATCGCGGCCATCGACCAGAAGCTGAGCGAACAGATCAACCTGATCATCCATCACCCCGAGTTCCAGCAGCTCGAAGGCGCCTGGCGTGGCCTGCACTATCTCGTCAACAACACGGAAACCGACGAGATGCTGAAGATCCGCGTCCTGAACATTTCCAAGAAGGACGTGCACAAGACCCTGAAGAAATTCAAGGGCACCGCCTGGGATCAGAGCCCGATCTTCAAGAAGATTTACGAGGAGGAATACGGGCAGTTCGGCGGCGAACCGTTCGGTTGTCTGGTGGGGGATTACCATTTCGACCACAGCCCGCCCGACGTGGAACTGTTGCGGGAACTGGCCCAGACGGCTGCCGCCGCCCATACCCCGTTCATCGCCGGCGCGGCGCCCACCGTGATGCAGATGGATTCCTGGCAGGAGCTGAGCAATCCGCGCGACCTCACCAAGATTTTCCAGACGCCGGAATACGCCGCCTGGCGTTCGTTGCGCGAATCGGAGGATTCGCGCTACATCGGCCTGGCGATGCCACGGTTTCTGGCGCGGCGGCCCTATGGCGCGAAATCCGACCCGGTCGAGGAATTCGATTTCGAGGAGGACGTGGAAGGCGCCGATCACAGCAAGTACTGCTGGGCCAATTCGGCCTACGCGATGGCCACCAACATCACTCGCGCCTACAAGCTGTATGGCTGGTGCACCCGGATCCGCGGCGTCGAATCCGGCGGCGCGGTGGAGAACCTGCCCACCCACACCTTCCCGACCGACGACGGCGGAGTGGACATGAAGTGCCCTACCGAGATCGCGATCAGCGACCGGCGCGAGGCGGAGTTGGCCAAGAATGGCTTCATGCCGCTGATCCACAAGAAGAACACCGACTTCGCCGCCTTCATCGGCGCCCAGTCCTTGCAAAAGCCGGCCGAGTACGACGACCCGGACGCCACCGCCAACGCCAACCTGTCGGCCCGGCTGCCCTATCTGTTCGCGGTCTGCCGGTTCGCCCACTATCTCAAGTGCATGGTGCGGGACAAGATCGGGTCGTTCAAGGAGCGCGAATCCCTGGAGCGTTGGCTGCAGGAATGGATTTACAACTACGTGGACGGCAATCCCGCCATCTCCAGCGATGAGACCAAGGCCATGCGGCCGCTGGCAGCCGCCGAGGTGGTGGTGGAGGAAGTGGAGGGCAATCCGGGTTATTACACCTCGAAGTTCTTTTTACGGCCGCATTATCAGTTGGAAGGACTCACGGTATCGCTGCGGCTGGTTTCCAAACTGCCCTCGATCAAGGGTTGACGGATTTGGCGGGGAGCGGTCCGAACGGGCCACAATGGGCTGGCAGGCGTGGCCCGTTCCGAATCCGCCAGTGCGGCTTCGTAATAAAAATCCTATAAAAACAGTCGACTATGTTTTGGCACGACAAGTGCAAATCTTAAGATCGACAGCGGACTTTTCCAGCTTTCGCGCCGCGGAGCGTCGAAGGCGCCGTTGCTCGAAACGATGGGCATGACCCCATCAACACCGTTACTACTACATGGCGAGGATATGACGATGGCTGATGCATTTTTGAAAATTGGCGATGTCAAGGGCGAGTGCTCGGATCACGAGTACGAGGAGTGGATCGAAGTGCTGAGCTGGTCCTGGGGCGCCCACCAACTGGGCACCGCCGGGCATGGCACCGGTCTGGGCGCCAGCAAGGTGAGCATGAACGATTTCAGCTTCACCATGCATTTCTGCGCGGCGTCGCCGGAACTGCTGCTCTCCTGCTGCTCGGGACATCACTATCCGCAGGCCACGCTGGTGATGCGCAAGCCGACCGGCAAGGAAGGCGGGCAGCAGAAATTCCTGGAGTTCACCTTCAAGGACGTGATCGTCAGCAGTTATCAGACTGGCGGCGCCGGCGAGGATTTGCCGGTCGAAAGCCTGTCGCTGAACTTCACCTCCATGCAGCAGGAATACTTCACCCAGGATGCGAAAGGCGCGACGAAATCCGCTGGCAAGGCCGGCTGGGATGTCAAGACCAACAAGAAGATGTAATCGCGCGGCGAAGCCGTTCCGGGGTTTCGATGCGGATCCGCGCATTCGGCTGACCGGCTCGGTCCGGGTGCGCGGAATTTTTCTTTGTCCCCAAAGATCGGAAAACGCCGCTTATGCAAGCCGAGCAGAGTCTACGCGAAGGTCGGTTGCAGGATGCCCTGGCCGAGTTGCAGGCGCAGGTGCGCAAGGAGCCCGCCAACGCCAAGTACCGCATTTTCCTGTTTCAATTGCTGGCGGTGCTGGGCCAGTGGGAACGGGCGCTGAACCAGTTGAACGTGCTGGGCGAGATGGATGCCTCGTCGTTGCCCATGGTGCAAACCTACCGCGAGGCTATCCGCTGCGAATTGCTGCGGGCGGAGGTGTTCGCCGGGCGGCGCTCGCCGCTGGTGTTCGGCGACCCGGAGCCCTGGATGGCCTGGCTGCTGGAAGCGCTGCACCTGACCGCCGCGGGCCAGCACGCGCAAGCCCGGACCACGCGCGACCGGGCATTCGAGGCCGCGACGGCGACTTCGGGTATGCTCGATGGCCAACCGTTCGCGTGGCTGGCGGATGCCGACCCGCGCCTGGGGCCGGTGCTGGAAGCCGTCGTCAACGGGCGTTATTACTGGATTCCGTTCCGGCGAATCCAGGTGATCCAACTCGAACAACCCGCCGATCTGCGGGACTTCGTCTGGATGCCGGCGCAATTCGTCTGGGCCAACGGTGGCGAAACCGTGGGACTGATTCCCGCCCGCTATCCCGGCTCGCCCGCCGCCGCCGACCCGCTGGTGCAACTCGGGCGCAAGACCGAATGGCTGGAGCCCGAGGCCGGAACCTGGCTGGGGCTGGGCCAGCGAATGCTGGCGACCGACCGGGGCGAGTATTCGCTGCTGGACCTGCGGCGCATCGAGCTGGATTCCGAGGAAACGCCGACCGGGGAAATCGCCCCGGAAGCCGGTGTCAGCCATGGCTGAACTGACGCCGAAGGAGCGCTTGCAGCCCTCGCTGCTGGATCGGTTGACCGACGAGGAGCCGGACCAGCCGCAGGAATCGCGGGACAAGCGGGTGCTGTCGATGAGCCGCTTGCGCGAATGCGTGCTGCGCGACCTGGCCTGGCTGTTCAACGCCACCCGGATGACGGACGACGAAGAGGTCGGACACTATCCTTTCGCCGCCCACTCGGTCGTCAATTTCGGCTTGCCCGCGCTGGCGGGGGCGACGGCCCGCAGCCTGGATGTGAGCGAGCTGGAACGGAGCCTGCGTCAGGCGATCCTCGATTTCGAGCCGCGCATCCTGCGCCATTCGCTCCGGGTTCACGCGGCGCTCACCGAGGAACGGATGAGCCACAATGCCCTGACCTTTGAAATCGAAGGCGATCTGTGGGCGCAGCCGTTGCCTCTGCAATTGTATCTGAGGACCGAGATCGACCTGGAGAGCGGCCAGGTCAAGGTCGAGGAATCGAGCCGGGCGAGGGGGCGCTGATGGATCCCCGGCTGCTCGAATACTACAACCGGGAACTGCAACACCTGCGCGAAATGGGCGGGGAATTCGCCCGGGAATTTCCCAAGATCGCGGGCCGGCTGGGGCTGGAAGGTTTCGAGTGCGCGGATCCGTATGTCGAGCGCCTGCTGGAAGGGTTCGGCTTCCTGGCCGCGCGGGTGCAGCTCAAGATGGACGCCGAGTTCCCGCGCTTCACCCAGCATTTGCTGGAGATCATCTATCCGCATTATCTGGCGCCGACTCCGTCGATGCTGATCGCCCGGTTTCAACCGGATCCCACCGAGGGCGCGCTCGAACAGGGTTTCGTGATTCCCCGGGGCAGCGAACTGCGCAGCCTGCTGGGCAAGGGGGATCAGACGCCCTGCGACTATCGGACCGCGCATGAGGTGACGCTGTGGCCGCTGGAACTGACCGAGGTTCAGTATTTCGCCGGCAAGGAACCGGTCGCCCAGCTCGATCTGCCGGATTTGCCCAAGGTGCGGGCGGGTATCCGGCTGCGGCTGCGCACTACTCTGCCGGGGCTGCCGTTCGGCAAGCTGGCGCTGGACCGGCTGACCCTGTATCTGCACGGCAGCGAGGCCTTGCCCATGCGGATTTACGAGCAGTTGTTGGCCAATGCGGTCATGCTGGTGGTCCGGCCTGGCCAGCGGCCAGCCCCCTGGCATGAAAGGGTAGCCGGCAACCACGTGCAGCGACAGGGATTCGCGGACGAACAGGCGCTGCTGCCCTACACGCCACCCTCGTTTCAGGGTTACCGGCTGCTGCACGAATATTTCGCCTTCCCGCAGCGTTATCTGTTCGTGGAACTGGGAGGACTGGGACCGGCGGTGCGCCGTTGTTCGGATTCGGAACTGGAAATTCTCATCCTGCTCAACCGGGCCGATTCGGTGCTCGAAAATGCGCTGGAAATCGAGAACTTCGCTCTGTTCTGCGCGCCGGCGGTCAACCTGTTTCCCAAACGCGCCGACCGGATTCATCTCGGCGAGCAGGTTGCCGAGCATCATCTCGTGCCCGACCGGACCCGGCCCCTGGATTTCGAGGTATATCAGGTCACCGGCGTGACCGGCATCGGCGCGGAAGGCGAGGAGCAGGAATTCCTGCCGTTTTACGCCTCCCACGACCGGCTTGGCCAGCGCGATCATCGCGCGTTCTACACGGTGCGTCGTCTGCCGCGGCTGTTGTCCAGCCAGCAGCGGCGCGGTGGACCCCGCTCCAGTTACGTCGGCAGCGAAATTTATCTGTCGCTGGTGGATGCCGACGAGACGCCCTATCGCGCCAGCCTGCGGCAACTGGCCGTCGCCGCCCTGTGCACCAATCGCGACCTGCCCCTGCACATGCCGCTTGGCCTGGGTGAAACCGACTTTACCCTGGCGTCCGGGGCGCCGGTCGGAGCGGTGCGTTGCCTGGCCGGACCCACCAAACCGCGCCCTTCCCACGCGCACGGCGATACCGCGTGGCGCTTGATCAGCCATTTGGCGCTGAATTACCTGTCGCTGGCCGACAGCGGCGACCGCCATGGCGCCGTGGCCCTGCGGGAATTGCTGGCGTTGTACGGCGACATGGGCGAGGCGGCCACCCGCAAGCAGATCGAGGGGGTCCGTTCGATCCGGGCGGTGCCGATTACCCGGCGGGCGCCGATTCCGGGACCGATTGCGTTCGCGCGCGGCCTGGAGGTGAGCGTCACCCTGGACGAGGCGGCGTTCGAGGGAGCGGGCATCGTGCTGCTGGGTGCGGTGCTGGAAGAATTCTTCGCCAAGTACGCGTCCATCAATTCGTTTACCGAAACGGTCGTGCATTCATCCGAACGCGGCGAGATCATCCGATGGCCGGCGAGAATCGGACGGCGACACACGCTTTAGCGTTGTTCGAGGCGTTGCGGCGGCAACCCTACGCCTTTCATTTTTTCCAGGCGTTGCGACGGATCGAGTGCCTGCATCGGGACAAGCCGCGGCTCGGCAAGTCGTTGCGCCTGGCCGACGATTCGGTCCGGCTGGCCCAGGAACCGTCCCTGGCCTTCGCGCCGGCGACATTGGCGGCGTTCGATCCGGGCGGCGGGGAGCGGCCGCCGCGATTGTACGAATATTTTCTCGGGCTGTTCGGCCCCCAAGGCCCGTTGCCGCTGCATTTGACCGAATATGCCCGCGACCGGTTGCGCAACGAGGGTGATCGAACCTTCGCCGGCTTCGCCGACCTTTTCCATCACCGGATGCTGTGCCTGTTCTACCGGGCCTGGGCGGACACGCAACCGACGGTCAGCTTCGACCGGCCGGAAACCGACCGTTTCAACGTCTACGTCGGCGCCCAGTTCGGTCTGGGGATGCCGTCGCTGTGGAACCGGGACGCGGTCCCGGATCTGGCCAAGTTTCATTACGCGGGCCGGCTGGTGGGTCAGACCCGCAATCCCGAGGGCTTGCAGGCCATTCTGGAAGATTTTTTCAAACTGCCGGCGATCATCGAAACCTTCGTCGGGCACTGGCTGCCGCTGTCCGAAGCCAGTCGCTGCCGCTTGGGGGAAACGCCCGCCACCGGCCTGCTCGGCATGACGGCGGTGATCGGCGAACGGGTGTGGGATTGTCAGTACAAGTTTCGGATCGTCATCGGACCGATGGGATTGCAGGAATTCCAGCGGTTTCTGCCGGGCAGCGACAGTTTGCGGCGGCTGGTCGCCTGGGTGCGCAACTATGTCGGCGACGAACTGCTGTGGGATGTCAATTTGATTCTCAAAAAGGAAGAGGTGCCGCCGCTGGTGTTGGGCGAGGGGTCGCAACTGGGCTGGACCACCTGGCTGACCAGCCAACCCTTGGCCCGCGACGCCGACGATCTCAAGCTGGATGCCGTGACCTATTGCACCTGACCACCGCGTTTAACGCCCGGAGTCCGAACCCATGGCCGAAATCAGTCGTGTTGCCCTGTTCGGGAAACTGAACAGCGTCGGCTACAAAGCTATCGAGAGCGCCACCGTCTTCTGCAAGCTGCGGGGCAATCCCTATGTGGAGCTCGTGCACTGGCTGCATCAGATCCTGCAACTTCAGGATTCGGATCTGCACCGGATCGTCCAGCATTTTGGCCTGAATCCGGGCCGCGTCGCCAAGGATTTCACCGAGGCGCTGGATCGGCTGCCGCGCGGCGCGACCTCGATTTCCGACTTGTCCTCGCACGTGGATGCGGCGGTGAAAGAGGCGTGGGTCTACGCGACCCTGCTGTTCAATGATTCGCAGGTGCGCATCGGCCATTTGCTGGTGGGGATGCTGAAGACGCCGGATTTGCGCAACGCGCTGCTGGCCATCTCCCGCGAGTTCGACAAGGTCAAGCTGGATACGTTGACCGAACGATTCGCCGACATCGTCGCCGCTTCCCCGGAAACCGGGCTGCGCGCCTCGGATGGCTCCCAGGTCGGCGGCGGCGCGGCGCCCGGCGAAACCAGCGAAGCCATGGCGCCGCCTCAGCTGGGCAAGCAGGAAGCCTTGCAGCGGTTTTCCGTGGATCTGACCGCGCGGGCGCGCCAGGGTGAACTGGATCCCATCGTGGGTCGCGACGAGGAAATCCGCCAGATCGTCGATATTCTGATGCGCCGTCGTCAGAACAACCCGATCCTGACCGGCGAGGCCGGCGTCGGCAAGACGGCGGTGGTGGAAGGCTTCGCCCAGCGCATCGCGTCCGGGGACGTGCCGCCGCCGCTCAGGGACGTGACCCTGCGGGTGCTGGACGTGGGGTTGTTGCAGGCCGGCGCCAGCATGAAGGGCGAGTTCGAGAACCGGCTGCGGCAGGTGATCGACGAGGTCCAATCCTCGGCCAAGCCGATCATCCTGTTCATCGACGAGGCGCATACCCTGATCGGCGCCGGCGGCGCGGCGGGCACCGGCGACGCCGCCAATCTGCTGAAACCCGCGCTCGCCCGCGGCAAGCTGCGCACCATCGCCGCCACCACCTGGGCCGAGTACAAGAAGCATATCGAAAAGGATCCGGCCCTGACCCGCCGTTTTCAGGTGGTGCAGGTCGGCGAACCCAGCGAGGAGAAGACCATCCTGATGATGCGCGGCATGGCTTCGACCATGGAAAAGCATCATCGGGCGCAGATTCTCGACGAAGCGCTGGAAGCGGCGGTCAAGCTGTCGCACCGCTACATTCCGGCCCGCCAGTTGCCGGACAAGGCGGTCAGCCTGCTGGATACCGCCAGCGCCCGGGTGGCGATCAGCCTGCACGCGGTGCCGGCGGAGGTCGAGGACTGCCGCCGCCGCATCGAGGGGCTGAAAACCGAACTGGAGATCATCGCCCGCGAAACGGCGGTCGGTATCGACACCGCCCAGCGTCAGGCTGCCGCCACCGAAAAATTGCAGGCCGAGGAAGCGCGGCTGGCGCAACTGGACGCCCGCTGGCAGGAAGAGAAAGATCTGGTGGACCAGATTCTGGAGCTGCGCGCCAAGCTGCGCGGCGAAGGCGGCGCGGTCGATGCCTCCGCTACGGCCGAACCCGACCCGCAACGGCAGACCTGGCTAGTGGAACTGAAGCAGCTTCAGACCCAACTGCACGAATTGCAGGGCGAGACGCCGCTGATCCTGCCCAGCGTGGATGCGCAGGCCGTGGCTTCGGTGGTCGCCGACTGGACCGGCATCCCGGTCGGGCGCATGGTCAAGAACGAGATCGAAACCGTACTGAGTCTGGCCGACATCCTCAACCGCCGCATCATCGGCCAGCGGCACGCGCTGGACATGATCGCTCGACGGATTCAGACCTCGCGCGCCGCGCTGGACAATCCCAACAAGCCCATCGGCGTGTTCATGCTGGCCGGCCCGTCCGGGGTGGGCAAGACCGAAACCGCCCTGGCGCTGGCCGAGGCGCTCTACGGCGGCGAACAGAACGTCATCACCATCAACATGAGCGAGTTCCAGGAAGCGCACACGGTTTCCACCCTCAAGGGCGCGCCCCCGGGCTACGTCGGTTATGGCGAAGGCGGGGTGCTGACCGAGGCGGTGCGCCGCCGGCC
>DGFE01000188.1:0-1439 GCA_002391525.1 Competibacteraceae bacterium UBA3908 | reverse complement strand
GAAATCTTCTTCCAGGTGTTCGACAAGGGCTCGATGGAGGACGGCGAGGGCCGGTTCATCGACTTCAAGAACACCCTGATCCTGTTGACCACCAACGTCGGCACCGACCTGATCATGGGCATGTGCAAGGACCCGGACCTGTTGCCGGACCCGGAGGGTTTGGGCAAGGCGCTGCGCGAACCCTTGCTCAAGGTCTTCCCGCCGGCGCTGCTGGGCCGGCTGGTGACGATTCCCTACTACCCGCTCAGCGATGAGATGATCGGCGACATCGTGCGCCTGCAACTGAGTCGGATCGAGAAGCGGATCAAGGAGAACCACAAGGTACCATTCGGCTACGACGACGAGGTGGTCAAACTGATCGTCAGCCGGTGCACCGAGCTGGAAAGCGGTGGGCGGATGGTGGACGCGATCCTGACCAATACCCTGTTGCCGGCGATCAGCCAGGAATTCTTGACCCGGATGGTGGAAGGAAAGCCGGTCGCGCGGGTTCAGGTCCAGATGCGGGATGGCGATTTCGCCTATGCCTTCGAGTGAATCGCTCCAGCGAATCAAAATCGGGTGAAGATGAGCCGGTCCAAAATGAACGGCAGAAAGTCATTCTGGATCGCCTCGAAAAAGCTTGTCACTGGTCTGTTATTCCTCTATTGGATTCCAGCCGTTTCATCTTCTGGATCAGCGATTTTTCGTTATGAAGATTTCGGACCACAGGTCGCGGTCTACGAACTCGCCGGTAAGCACAACCGAACCATTGAAGCATCGCCGATGAACCGCCAGCAACGCAGGGCCCTCGCCAGCCAGAAACGAACGGGAGCGGCGGATTTCGGTTCGGAGCCGCTGGCGCAAGCCATCCAGTTGCACCGTCAGGGGCAACTGGACGCAGCGGAAGTCCTGTATCGGCAGGTGCTCCAGCGGACTCCGCGACAGGTCGATGCCCTGCATTTCCTGGGCGTACTGACCTCACAACGGGGCCGCCACCAGGACGCCGCCGAGCTGATCCGCCGCGCGCTGGCCATCGATCCGCGCTACGCGGATGCCTGGAACAATCTGGGCAACGTGTTGGCGGGTATGGATCGCTGGGACGAGGCGGCGGCGGCTTACCAGCGGACCATCGAACTGGCCCCCGGCAACCCTAGCGCCCATTGCAATCTCGGCGTGATGCTGCTGCGAACTGGCCGCTTCGCGGAGGCCGCCGCCGCCTTTCAGCAGGCTATCGCCCTGGCGCCCGGCTCGACGGAAGCGCATTTCAATCTGGGCAAGGCATTGGTTGCTCGACAGGAGTACGAAGCGGCCATCGCCGCCTATCGGGAGACCCTGCGCCTGCAACCCGATCACGCGATGGCGTACAAGGGCCTGGGCATTCTGTTGTACAAGCTGAACCGCGGTGAGGAAGCCGCCGCCTTGTTTCGGGACTGGCTGGCGCGTGTCTCTTATACACATCT
>DGFE01000190.1:4473-19965 GCA_002391525.1 Competibacteraceae bacterium UBA3908 | reverse complement strand
GACGCTATAGGAGGTCTAGTACGGTCTCGGGGGCTCGGAGATGTGTATATGAGACAGAACGCATACCAGGCGAACCAGAACCCGATCACGCTGGGGATTTCCCGGCCGGTCGCGTCGAGCACCCGACCCGTGCGATGGGCGGCGTCGTATTCGACGCGCACGCCGCGCTCGCCGATCTGGTCCGTAAAGGGCGTGGCCGTCCGTTCCAGTTCGGCGAAGGGATACGCTTTGAAGCGGCCGTCCAGCTCCACCCCGATGACGGACTCCTTCGGGTGGAACCGCCGGTTTTCGAACCGCAAGGGAAACATGACCTGTTCGCTTTGGACGTAGCCGGCGTAGGGGTCACGGCCGTAGTCGCGCCGATGACCGGTGTCCGGCGACAGCACCCGTGTAGCCGGATGGCGCTCCCGCCAATCTGCCCAGGTGGTGTGCGCCACCGGGGCCATCGTCAGGCGCTGGCCCTTCAGCGGGCCGCTGATGGCGGTCGTCATGAGCTGTGACCACAGCGATTCGGTCTGCCGGTCGTAGAGCAACACGTCGCTGTTGTAGAGCAGGCCCGAAACGCCGAAATCCAGCGCCCGACCCTCGACCGTCGCCAGAAACGCCATGCCGGTGCCGCACAGCGGGCAGAAGGTCACCACCACCGGCTCGTTTCCGAAGCGGTCGTTGACCACCTCGTGCCAGTTGAGGATGGCGATGGGATAGGCCTTGGCGATGCCGTGGCGGGCCAGGCCCAGCACCCGGTCGTCAGGGGCGAGAAAATCGGCTCCATCGGCCGCGATAAACGACGGATGATCGAGGGCGGGAATCCCGTCCTTGGCCGGTCCGCCGCCCTGAATCTCGGCGACCGGCACCAGGGTATCGCTCAGATCGAAACCGTTGCGTTCGACGCCCCACGCGACGCCGGTCCCATTCAGCAGCAGGACGGTCAGTAGGCTCGATACGAACTTTCGCATCAGCAATCCTCCGTCAAACCGAAGCGTGGTCGCAGCCGGATACCGGGCAGGGCGCTGGCGATCCACAACCAGTCGTGGAGGCTGGACGACGCGACGCCGGTAGCGCCGGGCGGCGAGCACGCCGCCCGAAGTCGGTCAACGCACGGCGTCTCGGGCGATGGCGGCGAAGACAGGATCAAGCTCACGAGCCATCTCGTCGAGCGGAGCGCTGCCGTAGGGAGCGAAGGTCGCGCTCGGCGCGCGCCAGGTCAGACTGGTCTTGCCGTCGGCGTTCTCGGTGACGTAAAAGCGCAGCGGGGCCTCGATGCCGGCGGGCACGCTCGCTTCCAACATGCGTACCGCGTAGTCGTTTCTGAAGACCATGATCACCGCGTTGCCGGGAATTTTTACCCCGCGCGCGGCGGCGCCCTGGCTGGCGCTGGCCTTGGCCACCACCGCCATTTTGTGCGCGGCCACCGCCGCTTCCAGCTTGGCGATCAGCGCCTCGAAACCGTGGGGCGACGGCAGGGTTTGAACGCCGGGCAATCCGCTGGCATGGATCGGCGCGGCGAAACCGAGCGCGAACAGGGCGAGAGCGGCGAAGGGGGTCAGGCGATGACGGTGCATGCGGGCTCCTCATGACATGAAGCGGGAAGCGGAACGACGCGAGTCGCGGTTCGCGGCAATGAGATGCCGGCGCGAACCACGGACACGATTACGGGCGCGCGGCTCACCATTTTTTGGCCGCGCACGGGTTCTTGGCCGCGCACGGGTTCTTGGCCGCGCACGGGTTCTTGGCCGCGCACGGGTTGACCGCCTTGGCCGCGCACGGGTTTTTCGCGGCGCAGGGATTGGCGGAACGGGTGGTCCGGTTGCGGGGCGCACACGGACTACAGGGGGCCGCTTGTACTGGCCCGCCCAAGGCGGCGGCCAGCAGACCGGCGGAAATCAGGAAGGCGGTAGGATTCACGGCGTTCGAGCGTTTCATCGGGAATTTCTCCTTCAAAAAAGTCAAGGTTTGAGATCGAGGTTCGAGGGTGAAACCGTCATGCGACCACGACGGTGGCGGGCGAGATCGCAAAGACGCACTACCACTTCGCAGCCGCGCTTTGGCCGCGCCGAATTTGCACTCGCACGGCTTAGTCGGCTCAGCCAGACGTTCCTTACACCGGCGGCGGAGAATTAGCAGATCGCGAACGAGGTACTGTCGTTGAAGCCGAGGCGTGGGGCCAGGTCGCAGTGGACGCCGGCGACCGCCGGAGCGCGGCTGGCGTGTGGGCTCGATGCCAGGGCCGCCTCCGCGTGGTGGCTCCGCTGATTGAAGCCGTGGACCACGGGAATCTGGCTCAGATCCTGCCGCCCTGTCCTGGCCGGGGTGGTGTCGATGGCCGGGCCGCGGTCGTTGAAGCCGGCGGCGTAGGCGGTGGAGAGCCCGGACAGGGCGGTGATCAGGGCGAAGCTGGCGGCGGCGAGAGTCTTGTTCATGGTGTACTCCACTGTGAGGGTGTCGGGGTTCGAGGTTCCGCGTTTTCGGCGGGTTCAAGAATGCTTACGTGGCCCGGGCAACCTTGGATGCGGACCCCGCTGAAAATTTGCCAAGCGGTTTTGACACCGGCCTGCCCTCTTCCACGATTTCTTTTTCAGATCCCCTGCATCCGGATGGCTACCGGTGACGTAAACCATTCGATGGAGCGTCGTCATGCGGCCACTTTGGCGAGGGACATGGACGCGGCGTCGAGCGCCCCACCGCAGCTACTGCCCTGGCCGGCGGTGCAGCCGTAGCAGTGATCGGCGACACGCACGCGGGCGCCAATCGGCTCCCGGTCCAGCAGTTCGGTCAGATGAGTACGGCCCGGGCCGTTGGCACCCAACGGCAGCTGCAGCATCTGATTGAAATCGCAGTCGTAGACGTAACCTTGCCAGTCCACCGAAATCAGGTTGCGGCACATGACCGCCGCCAGATTCTCGTCCCGATGGGCGGATTTGAGCAGGGCCATGTAGGGCTTGAATTGCCCCTTGGAAACGAGCTGACTGCCGAACCGCTGAATCGGCATGTTGGCCAGGGCCAGCAGGCGATTGAAGACAATCCCGTAACGGGCGGCCAACTCGTGTTTGTAGGCGTCCTCCAGACCGATCTGGTCGGGCGGCAGGACCGGGCCGAGCGGGTTGTACACCAGATTTACAATCAGGCCGCTGCCGGGTTGGCCGTAACCCAGTGCGTTGAGTTGTCGCAAACCGGCCAGACTGGCTTCGAACACGCCCTTGCCCCGTTGCTGGTCGACGTTCTCTTCCAGATAACAGGGCAGAGAGGCCGTGATTTCGACCGCGTGATTGGCCAGGAACGTGGCGAGATCCTCCTGATCCGGTTCGTTGAGAATGGTCAGGTTGCAGCGGTCGACGACGTGAACACCCTGACGGCGGGCGTGGGCGACCAGGGCGCGAAAGTGGGGATTCAACTCCGGTGCGCCGCCGGTCAGATCCAGGGCCGCGATCCCCCGCGCCGAGACATAGCGCAACAACAACCCCATCGTCTCCCAATTCATGGTCTCGGTCCGCTGAGGACCGGCCGCCACATGGCAATGAATGCAGGACTGGTTGCAACGGTAGCCCAGGTTGGCCTGCACGGTTTCCAGGCGGTCGCGGTAAACGGTCGGGAAGTCGGTCTTCACCAGCAGGGGAAGCATGTCGTGCATATCGGTTCTCGCATGGGAATCGAGGGTCTCGCCAGCTTAGTCTCTGGAGGACGGTGAATTCTTACAGGCCGGCGAACAAAAAAACGCAGGTCCTCTCGCGAGGAGGCAGGCCGTCGAACGCCGGCCTCGAACCGTTGCGGGTTACACCTCCAAAGAGGTACTCCCTCGAATCGGGATACCTTGACGGGCAGCTTTGGTATGGTTAACTGGCTGTTCCGTCATCCGTCGCTCCCTCTCGAGGTATCCAGCGTGCACTTGTTATCCGGTGATTCGACACCCGCCGCCGCTCCGCTCGTGGACCGCTTTGGTCGCCAGGTGAATTATGTGCGATTTTCCGTGACCGACCGCTGCGATTTCCGCTGTGTCTACTGCATGAGCGAGCGCATGACCTTTCTGCCGCGCGCCCGCGTCCTGACGCTGGAGGAACTGGCGGCGCTGGGCCGGGCGTTCGTGGAACTGGGCGTGCGCAAGATCCGCATCACCGGCGGCGAGCCGCTGGTCCGGCGAAACGTCCTGTGGCTGCTCCGGGAATTGGGCCGGTTGCGGGAACACGGTCTGACGGAACTGGTGCTGACCACCAATGGCTCGCAACTGGAGCGAATGGCCGCCGACCTTCGGGACGCCGGCGTGGCGCGGCTCAACATCAGCCTGGACAGCCTCGACCCGGCGCGCTTCCAGCGCATCACCCGGGTCGGCCGGTTGGACGCGGTGTTGCGCGGCATCCGGGCGGCGCAAGCGGCTGGTTTCCAACGGCTCAAGTTGAACGCGGTGATCCTGAAAAACCGCAATCACGACGAAGTTGTCGATTTGGCGCGCTTCGCCATCGACAACGGGCTGGACATCAGCTTCATCGAGGAAATGCCGCTGGGCGTGATCGGCGACCACGACCGCGCCGAAGCGTATTATTCCAGCGACGCCATCCGCGCCGATCTGGAGCGGGTATTCGCCCTCACCCCCACCACCGAGAATACCGGCGGCCCGTCCCGCTACTATCGCGTCGCCGGCGTGGACAGCCGCATCGGGTTCATCTCGCCGCACAGCCACAATTTCTGCGGCGACTGCAACCGGGTGCGGGTTTCGGTTGAGGGCCGATTGCTGCTCTGCCTGGGGCAGGAACATTCGGTGGATTTGCGTCACATCCTGCGCGCCTACCCCGGCGACCGCGAGCGGCTGAAACGGGCCATCGTCGCGGCCATGGCGATCAAGCCGCGCGGCCACGATTTCCGGCTTGGCGGTCAGCCGGTCATCCTGCGCCACATGAACCATACCGGGGGGTGAAAACCGTGCCTTTTCCATGGCTTGAGCGGTTTACGGAAGCCCGCTCAATTGTACACGCGCCTCGCGTGCCGGTTCCGCCACAGAAAACTCCTCACGGAGCTGACAGGACGATACAGCAGATCGGCGATTTCCACCGCGCTCACGCCCTTGTCGTCCAAGCGTAAGATCTCGGCCTTTTCCCACTCGCTGAAATTTTCCCGCGTCGGACGGGATTTGGCCGGTTCGCTAACGGTTTCCTTGACCCGCAGAGCCGCCGCCACGCCTCGCTCGATACAGCGTTCGATCAAATCCGTCAGATCTTTCCGGGTCAATGTAACGAGCGGTTCGGCGGCACCGGGCATCGTATATTGGCCATGCTTGCGGAGCGCCGGCAGCACTTCGGACGTGACCCATTTCCTGAATTTCCGGGCCTCCGGCTTGCGGCTGGTCAGGATCAAGGTGTAGAGACCGGATTCGTTGACGATGCTCATTTTCTGTGGCCCACCAGGGGTGTCAATACTACTGACACCCTTTTCGTCGTCATCCAAGCGCTCCAACGCCATGCGGTTATTGCTGATATGAAGTGCTGCACACACGTCGGTAGCAACAAACCACGGTTCGCTTTCGATCATCAGGACCCGGACGGAGAGGGTCACGAAGTTAAAAGTGATAAAATTATTGGACATTTTTGAAACTCTAGAGGTGTAAAAATCTTGTCATGAGCAAGTATAATCAAACGGCAACGAATCGGATCATTGCGGCGGAGATGCGCGAATGCCTGGCCTCGCTCGAGGCATAGGCCGGCAGCGATGCCGGAACCCCAGCCACCGACTGAAATCCAATCGACAAGATAGCTTTCAGGGTGGAACCGGCATTGAGTTCGATAGCGCGGCCCACATTCGTCCAGCAGCCCGGCGGTGTCTCGATGGCATTGTTGCTGGTCCTGTTGCTGGCGTTCGGCGGCCATCCCTGCTCGATGCCGGCTCAAGCCGATTTCGCTTCACCAGCTGATTTTCATGACTGCTGTCACGAAAAAAAGTCAAATTTGCCTGACGACCCTTCGCCGTGGTCCTGCCACGGCGGATTTTGTCCGCAGGCCATCGGCCACCATGACGTGGCCGACCGTCATGGCCCGCCGCCTGGCAGCCCGGACCGGCCTTCGCAGTCGCTCGCCGTCGCCGGGTTGCTGCCGCCAGACTGGCTGAACAGCGTTCATTCTCCACCCATCCGTGGCGCCGCAACTACCGGCCCGCCGCCAGCGCAGCGTTCCCGCGTCTTGCGCTTGTAGCGCTCCCCCTCCGTTCCGCGTCTTGCCGAAAGCGCGGCCTCGTCCCGCATTCACGTGATTCCTTCAGGGAGCCTCTTCGATGAAAATCCTCCTGGCGATTTTCAGCGCCATTCTGCTGTTCGGCGCGGGCGTACTGCTGGCGCCCCGTCTGCAACCCCTGCTCGCCCAGCTGGGTCACGAGGCGGCCAAACCGGCCGACGCCGCCGCGCCGAGCGAACGCCAGCCGGTCAAATATCGCCATCCGATGAACCCCACCATTTTCTCGGACACGCCGGCCAAGGACGACATGGGGATGGATTACATCCCGGTCTATGCCGACGACGGGAAGACCGACGCCAGCCCTGGCATCCGCATCGCCCCGGAAGTGGTCAACAATCTGGGCGTGCGCACCGCTACGGTGGAGCGCGGTGATCTCAGCCGGCGGATCGAGACGGTCGGCTACATCGACTACGACGAGCGCGCCCTGAGCCACGTTCACCTGCGCGCCAACGGCTGGGTGGAAAGCCTGAAGGTTCGCACCCTCGGCGAACGAGTGCGCAAGGGCGATTTGCTGCTGGAGGTCTACGCGCCCGATCTGGTCAACGCCCAGAAAGAGTATCTTCAGGCGCTCGGCGGCATTCTCGAATCGCTGAAAACTGCGGCTCGCGACCGCCTGTTGGCGCTGGGCGTGTCGGAGAGCCAGATCCAGCAAGTGGAGAAAGAGCGGCGCGTCCGCCAGTTGACCGCCGTGTATGCCCGGCAGGACGGCATCGTCTCGGCGCTCAACATCCGCGAGGGCATGTATGTGACCCCGGAAATGGAATTGATGACCCTGGCCGATGTGTCCACGGTCTGGGTCAAGGTCGAGGCATTCGAGCAACAGGCCGGCTGGCTGGCGGTCGGCCAAAAGGCCGAGGTGCGGTTGCCGCACGCGCCCGGCGAGGCGTGGGAAGGGACGGTGGAGTACATCTACCCCGACGTGGACTCGAAAACCCGCGCCGTGCGCGCCCGGTTGCGCTTCCCGAATCCCGGCGAACGGCTCAAGTTCAACATGTTCGCCGATGTCGTGATTCACGCCGCGCCGCGCGCCAAGGTCCTGAGCATCCCCCGCGAGGCGCTGATCCGTACCGGCGACGAATCGCGCGTGATCGTGGAACTTGGCGATGGCCGCTTCGAGGTGCGGCCGGTGGAAACCGGCATCGAGGCCGGCGACCGGGTGGAAATCCGCGCCGGGTTGAAGGAAGGCGAGCGGGTGGCGACCTCCGCGCAATTCCTGCTCGATTCCGAAAGCAGCGTCCGCGCCAGCCTGCAACGGCTGAGCAAGCCGGCTGCACCGGAGATTTGGACCACGGGCGTGATCAACGCGGTCGAACAGACATCGCGCACCCTGAACGTGACCCACGAGCCGATCCCGGCGTTGAACTGGCCTGCGATGACGATGGATTTCCCCACCGCCCAAGGCGTCAAGCTGGAGGGGTTGAAGTCGGACCGCAAGGCGCGGTTCCGCATCCGCGAGGGCGACGATGGCCGCTATGTCATCGACGCTATCAATCCCTCACCCCCGGCCCCTCTCCCAAAGGGCGAGGGGAGCCCCGCACCCTCACCCCCGGCCCCTCTCCCAAAGGGCGAGGGGAGTACCGCGCCATGATCGCCGCCATCATCCGCTGGTCGATTCACAACCGGCTGCTGGTGACGCTGGCGACCCTGCTGCTGGCCGGTTGGGGTGCCTGGTCCGCCCGCCACATCCCGCTCGACGCCCTGCCCGATCTGTCCGACGTGCAGGTCATCGTCAAAACCGGCTATCCCGGCCAGGCGCCGCAGGTGGTGGAAAGCCAGGTCACCTACCCGCTGGCGACAGCCCTGCTGGCGGTGCCGGGCGCGGTGTCGGTGCGTGGCTATTCCGGTTTTGGCGATTCCTTCGTCTACGTGATCTTCGCCGACGGCACCGATCTGTACTGGGCGCGGTCGCGGGTATTGGAATACCTGAGCCAGATCGCGCCGCGCCTGCCGCCCCAGGCTCAGCCGGCGCTGGGACCGGACGCGACCGGGGTCGGCTGGGTCTACGAGTACGCGCTGGTGGATCGCACCAACCATCACGATCTGGCGAAACTGCGCTCTTTGCAGGACTGGTTTCTGAAATACGAATTGCAGTCGGTGGACGGCGTGGCCGAGGTCGCCACGGTCGGCGGCATGGTCAAGCAGTATCAGGTGGTGCTCGATCCCAACCGGCTGCGCGCCTACGGTCTGCCGCTGGCCCAGGTGCGGATGGCGATCCAGAACGCCAACCAGGAGGTCGGCGGCTCGGTGATCGAGATGGCCGAGGCCGAGTATATGGTGCGTTCACGCGGCTACCTGCAAGCCATCGAGGACTTGCGGCGGGTGCCGCTCGGCGTCAGCCCCGCCGGCACGCCCATTCTGCTCGGCGACGTGGCCGAGGTGCGCATCGGACCCCAGTTGCGACTCGGTGCGGCGGAACTGGACGGCGAAGGCGAGACGGTGGGCGGCATCATCGTCATGCGCTCCGGCGAGAACGCGCTGACCACTATCGAGGCGGTCAAGGCCAAGCTCGACCAGTTGCGACGCGGCTTGCCCGAGGGTGTGGAAATCGTTCCCGCCTACGACCGCTCCGACCTGATCCTGCGGGCGGTGACCAACCTGCGCGACAAGCTGATCGAGGAATTCGTCGTCGTCGTCATCGTCTGCGCGCTGTTCCTGTTCCATCTGCGCTCCTCGCTGGTGATCCTGATCAGCCTGCCGGTCGGCATTCTGGCCGCCTTCGCTATCATGCGCTGGCAGGGCATCAACGCCAACATCCTGTCGCTGGGCGGTATCGCCATCGCCATCGGCGCGATGGTGGACGCCGCCATCGTCATGGTGGAGAACCTCCACAAGCATCTGGAGAAGCAGACGCCGCGTGACGCCGCCGAACGCTGGCGCGTCGTCCAGCAGGCCGCCGGCGAGGTCGGGCCGCCGCTGTTCTTCTCGCTGCTGATCATCACCTTCAGCTTCCTGCCGGTGTTCGCCCTGGAAGCGCAGGAAGGGCGGCTGTTCGCGCCGCTGGCCTACACCAAGACCTACGCGATGGCGGCGGCGGCGGGACTCTCGATCACCCTGGTGCCGGTGTTGATGGGCTGGTTCGTGCGCGGCCACATCCGCCCCGAACACCAGAACCCGCTCAACCGTTTGTTGATCGCCAGCTATCGTCCTTTCGTCGCCCTGGTCATGCGCCATCCCTGGCCGGTGGTGCTGCTGGCGGGTGTGCTGACCCTGACCGCCTGGTGGCCGTTACAACGGCTGGGCGTCGAGTTCATGCCCGATCTGGACGAGGGCGATTTGCTGTACATGCCGACCACCTTTCCCGCCGTCGCCATCGGCAAGGCGGTGGAGATTTTGCAGCAGACCGATAAGCTAATCCGCGCCGTGCCGGAGGTGAAGCGGGTGTTCGGCAAGGTGGGGCGGGCGGAAACCGCCACCGACCCGGCGCCGCTGAGCATGATCGAGACGGTGATTCAGCTCAAGCCGCGTGCGGAATGGCGGCCCGGCCTGACGACGGCGGATTTGATCGCCGAACTGGACCGCGTCGTCAAACTACCCGGCCTGAGCAACGCCTGGGTGATGCCGATCAAGAACCGGATCAACATGCTCGCCACCGGCATCAAGACGCCGCTGGGGGTCAAGGTGGCCGGCACCGACCCGGCGGTCATTCAGCAGGTGGGCGAACGACTGGAACAGGTCATCCGCGCGATTCCCGGCGCCACCTCGGTCTATTCCGAGCGGGTGGCGGGCGGACGTTACGTGGATGTGGCCATCGACCGCCTGGCCGCCGCCCGGCTGGGACTGAACATCGGCGACGTGCAGGAGGTGATCAATACCGCCGTCGGCGGGATGAACGTCACCGAGACCGTGGAAGGGCTGGAACGCTATCCGGTCAACCTGCGCTACCCGCAGACAGTGCGCGACTCGCTGGAGCGGCTGCAAGCCCTGCCCATCGTCACCCCCACCGGCGCCGCCGTGCCGTTGAGCCAGGTCGCTGAAGTCAAAATCACCGACGGCCCGGCGATGTTGCAGAGCGAGAACGCCCGGTTGACCGGCATCACCTACGTGGATGTGCAGGGCCGCGACCTCGGTTCCTTCGTCGCCGAAGCGCAACAGGCGGTGGCGGAGCAGGTCGAACTGCCGGCGGGTTATTCGCTGCGCTGGTCCGGCCAGTACGAATACCTGACCCGGGCGCTGGCCCGGTTGCAAATCGTCGTGCCGGTGACGCTGGCAGTGATCTTCCTGCTGCTGTACCTGAGCTTCGGCCGGCTGGGCGAGGCGGTGCTGATCATGGCGACCCTGCCGTTCGCCCTGCTGGGCGGGGTCTGGCTGCTGTACTGGCTGAACTACAACCTGTCGGTGGCGGTCGGGGTCGGCTTCATCGCCCTGGCCGGAGTCGCGGCGGAGACCGGTGTGGTGATGCTGGTCTATCTCGATCAGGCATTGGCGAAACGGCGGGAACTCGCCGCCAGCGCGGGCCGCGCCGTCACCCTGGACGAATTGCGCGAGGCGGTGATCGAGGGCGCGCTGCTGCGGGTGCGCCCGAAGATGATGACCGTCGCCACCATCATCGCCGGCCTGCTGCCGATCATGTACGGCGCGGGCACGGGGTCGGAGGTCATGCGCCGCATCGCCGCGCCGATGGTCGGCGGCATGATCAGCGCCACCCTGCTGACCCTGGTGGTGATTCCGGCGGTGTTCCTGCTCTGGCAGGGAATGGTGATCAGCCGGGAAAACCGGCGGCGGGTCGCGGCGCTGGCCGCGGTCGAATCGTGAATCCAACCCAAGCAATCCTGGAGAAACCATGAAAAGACGACTGCTGATCCCTGTTTTTCTGGCCGTGCTGAGCGGCGGTGGAATCGCTCTGGCGGCTGATCCTGGTCATGGCGCCCATCCGGCGGCAACCGAGAGTGTCGCCGCCACCGGCACGGTCAAGAGCGTGGACGCGGCGGCGGGCAAACTGGTGATCGACCACGATCCGATTCCGGCGTTGCAGTGGCCGAAAATGGTGATGGATTTTCGGTTGGCGGACAAAGCCATGGCGGGCAAGGTCAAGGCGGGCGACAAGGTCGAATTCACCCTGATGCCCGGTGACAAAGGAAGCTATATCGTCACCGTCATCGAACCGGCGCCTTGAACGCGCCGCGCTTGCCCGTGGCGAGTCATCCATCGCCACGGCGCGTCGGCTACACTTGCCGATATTCGGTTCAGCGCGCCGGACGATTTCCAGACCCGGCGCGCCTCAACGAGGAGCCCTGCTGATGTCCGTGATGTTGCCCGAATCTTCCCTGAATCGCCGCCGGTTCCTGACCGCCGTGCTAGCGGGTTCCGCCGCGCTGGCTTTTGGCGATCTCGCTTTTCCCCGCGCGGCTCGCGCCGCCGCCGGCGGCGGTCCCTTCACCCTGCCGCCGCTGCCTTATGCCGACAATGCCCTGAGTCCCTCCATCTCGGCCAATACCATCGGCTTTCACTACGGCAAGCACCACCAGGGTTACGTCAACAACCTCAATCAACTGGTCGCGGGCACGCCCCTGGCGGATCAGTCGTTGGAGGCGGTCATCAAAGCTTCCGTCGGTGCCGTCGACAAGACCGCGATTTTCAACAACGCCGCCCAGGTCTGGAACCACACCTTCTACTGGAACAGCCTGCGACCCAAGGGCGGCGGCAAACCCACCGGCGCGCTGGCGGAGCTGATCGAAAAATCCTTCGGCGGCTTCGATCAGTTCAAAACCGAATTCGCCAAGGCCGCCACCAGCCAGTTCGGCAGCGGCTGGGCTTGGCTGGTGAAGGATGGCGACAAGCTGGCGGTGACCAAGACCGGCAACGCCGACACGCCCATCGTCCACGGCCTCAAACCGCTGCTGACCATCGACGTCTGGGAGCACGCCTACTATCTGGACTACCAGAACCGGCGCGCCGACTACGTGGCCGCCGTGCTCGACAAGCTGATCAACTGGGACTTCGCCGCGCAAAACCTGGCGACCTGAGACCGGCCATCCCGAACCCGCTCCAGGCCGGGCGGTTCGGGACGCCGCCAGGATGACCCCGCGCGCTAATCCACCAATGCCTGGTAAACCAGTTGCCGGAGCTGAGGACGAAGCGGATGGGTGCTGGAGGGGAACAACTGGGTGAACAGCAGCGCGGTGATGTCCTCGGTCGGATCCACCCAGAACGCCGTGCTGGCGGCCCCGCCCCAGGCGAACTCGCCGAGCGAGGACAGCACCTTGTTGGCCACCGGGTCGACGACCACCGAGAAGCCCAGCCCGAAGCCCACTCCGTCGAAGGTGGTTTCGGCGAACAGCGGCCGGCCAAAGGTTTCGAGATCGACCCCGCCGGGCAGATGATTGCGGGTCATGTAGCGCAGGGTTCGGTTGCTCAGCAGCCGGACGCCGTTCAACCCGCCGCCCCGCAACAACATTTGGGTGAAGCGATGGTAGTCGGCGGCGGTCGAAACCAACCCGTCGCCCCCCAGGCAGCAGGCGTGGGGGTGTCGCGCGACCCGATCCATGGCGTCGTTGCGTACCGCGCGCAGGGTTTCGGGTTGCGGTGAGTAGAAAGCGGCCAACCGTCCGGCGTCCGCCTCGTTCACCCAGAAGCGGGTATCGCGCATACCCAGCGGCTGGAAAATCCGCTCGGCGAAGAACCGGTCGAGACTGATGCCGGAGACGACTTCGATCACCCGGCCCAGCACGTCGGTCGCCACCGAATAGTTCCACTCCGCGCCCGGCTGGAACAGCAGGGGCAGACTGGCCCAAACGTCGCAGCAGGCGGCGAGATCCATGCCCGTCGGCGGTCCCCACTCGAAGCCGGCGGCCCGATAGAGAGCATCCACCGGATGGGCGTGATGGAAGCCGTAGGTCAGGCCGGCGGTATGGGTGAGCAGATGCCAGATTTTGATCGGCTCGCGGACCGGCTCGGTCACCGGCTTCAGCGCCGACCCGCTGCGGTACACCCGCACGTCGCCGAAGGTCGGGAGGAACCGACTCACCGGGTCCTTCAGCTCGAAAGCCCCTTCCTCGTACAGCATCATCGCGGCCACCGCGGTGACCGGTTTGGTCATCGAGTAGACGCGGAACAGGGTATCCCACTCGACCGGCGCTCCGGATTCCAGATCCCGGTAGCCATACTTGCCGAGGTACGCGATCTTGCCGGCCCGACTGACCAGGATCAGCCAGCCGGGCAGCCGCCCGTCGTCCACATAGCGGGCAAAGTGCGAATCGATACGACCGAGTCGCTTGGCGTCGAATCCCACCTCGCCGGCTTCCGCTTCCACCTTCAGTTCGGTCATGAGGCTTCGTCCCCTCTCAAGTCAGCGCCTTGTCGGTAACAGCATAGTGTTTTGGGGATCGGTCAGCCTGACCCAGTGCACGGCGGCGGACAACGCCGCATGGCCTATACTTAGAAACCGGAGCCGACCTATTCTCCCCGCTTCCCCGGACGGGCGTGGCATGAGGAAGAGTGGATCGGCGCCAAAATGACCATCCACCCGAGGGAAGCGAGATGTACATCGGCGATTATCTCGGCCGGCGGACGATCTACAGTCCGGATGCGTTGGCCATCGTGGACGCGGGCAAAACTCCGGAACCGCGGTTGACTTTCGCCCAACTGAACGAGCGGGCCAACCGGCTGGCGAACTGGCTGCGTGAAACCGCCGGCATCGGCAAGGGCGACCGGGTGGCGATGCTGGCGCTGGACGGGGTCGAGCATCTGGATGTGCTGTTCGCCTGCGGCAAGCTGGGCGCGATTCACACCGCGCTCAACTGGCGGCTGCACTGGCGCGAGTTGCAGCAAATCCTTGCCGAGGTCACGCCGACTGTGCTGGTTTACGACGATGCCTTCAAGGATGGCGTCACCCAACTGGCGCGGGAGGAAACCCCGGTGCGCCACTGGATCCATTTAGATGGGACCGGTATTTCCGGCAGCCTGAATTTCGGCGACCTGCTGGACGCCGCGCCGACTGTGCCCTGCGTTTGCGAGACGCTGGTCGAGGAGGATATCGCCGCCATCGTCTTCACTGGCGGCACCACCGGCCTGCCCAAGGGCGCCCAGATCAGCCACCGCCAGATCGCCTGGAACTGCTTGAACACGGTCATTCACGACCTGGGCCGCGACGACGTGTACCTGAACGTGTTCCCGATGTTCCACGTCGGCGGACTGTTCGTCTACACCCTGCCACAGGTCATCATGGGTGGGACCACGGTGCTGTTGAAGCGCTTCGACCCGGAACGGGTGTTGCGGTTAATCGAGCGGGAGCGGGCGACGGTGTTCGCGGCGGTGCCGGCGATGTATCAGATGCTGACCCAGACCCCGGCCTGGGCGGAGGTGGATTTAAGCTCCCTGCGCTTCTGCACCAGTGGCGGCGCCCCGCTCCCCGTGCCGCTGGTGGAACAGTACACCCGCGAGAAGGGCATCCGCTTCAAGCAGGGTTTCGGCATGACCGAGTTCGGGCCGGGCCTGTTCGCGCTGGCCCCGGAAGACGCCATCCGCAAGGCCGGCAGCATCGGTCGGCCCAATTTCTACATCGACGCCCGGATCGTGGATCGCGACAACCGCCCACTCGGTCCAAATCAGGTCGGCGAATTGGTGCTGAAAGGCCTCAGCATCGCCTCGGGCTATTTCAACAACGCCGCCGCCTGGACCGAAGTGATCGACGCCGACGGCTGGTTTCATACCGGCGATCTGGCCCGTCACGACGAGGATTGGTATTTTTACATCGTCGACCGGCTGAAGGACATGTTCATTTCCGGCGGCGAAAACGTCTACCCGGCGGAAATCGAGGCGGCGCTGTACCGGCATCCGGCGGTGTTTCAGTGCGCGGTGGTCGGCGTACCCGACCCGAAGTGGGGTGAGGTCGGCAAGGCGTATGTCGTGCTCAAGCCGGACCAGACCGCCACCGCCGATGAGCTGCTGGCGCATCTTGGCGACTGCCTGGCCCGTTACAAGATTCCCCGCCACGTCGAATTCGTGGCGTCCCTGCCGATCTCGGCGGCGGGGAAGGTCCTGCGGCGGGAATTGCGCGAGCGCTAGTCGCAGCCGCTTGGGGAAAAGGCCGGGTTTCGCCGCGCACGACCCAGCCTGCGACCCGATCACCGGGAATCGACGATCACGAAGTTCTGATTAGGCTCCGACCAGCGGACGGTGACGTTCCTGCCGGCTTGCGGGAAATTCGGCAAGGTGTACTCGCCGCTGGCGCCTTCCAGGTATTCCACGCCCAGATCGGTCACGGTGAAGGTGGCGCTGGCGAATTCCGCGCCGTCGGCGAAGGCCCGCAGGGTGTGAGCGCCGTTGCCGAGGCGATTCCAGT
>DGFE01000190.1:0-4167 GCA_002391525.1 Competibacteraceae bacterium UBA3908 | reverse complement strand
TCGATCTGGATCTCCACCGTGTTAGCCTGGCAAATCCAACCCCGGATCAGTCCCACGCCGCTCTCGAACGAACCCTGTTGCGGACTCTCCAGGTTGGCGAGGGAGGCGGCCAGCGGAGTCATCGTGGCCGACTCGATGCTGGCCGAATTTCGGCTGGCGCCCACGATCACGAAGTTCTGATGGGGTTCGGACCAGCGGACGGTGACGTTCCTGCCGGCCTGGGGGAAATTCGGCAGGGTGTACTCGCCGCTGGCGCCTTCCAGGTATTCCACGCCCAGTCCGGTCACGGTGAAGGTGGCGCTGGCGAATTCCGCGCCGTCGACGAAGGCCCGCAGAGTGTGGATGCCCGTGCCGAGCCGGTTCCAGTTGAAGGTGTAGCCGAAGCCGTTGTCGGTGTCGCCGCAGACCGTGGCCGTGTCTTCCCGCGTGGTGCCGTAGGCCACCCGCTGCCGCGCGCCGTCGTCGATCTGCACTTCCACGGTGTTGGCGTCGCAAATCCAACCCCGGATCAGCCCCACGCCACTTTCGAAAGAACTCTGCTGCGGGCTTTCCAGGTTGGTCCGGTAACTCCCGCCGCACGCCATGCCGGCATACGGCAGGGTATCCGGGATGATTTGCACCCCGGTCGAGTAAACCTGATCCGGCTCGATTGCCCCGGCGGTCGGGAAGGTCACTTCAACGAGATACGCCGTCCAGCCGGTGGCCGGTAGTCGCAAGTTCCCGACATAGCTGCCATCGGCGGCCGGCGCCAATACCTGGCTGGTCCAGGCCGAGCCAATCGCTTCCAGCCGGAAATCGCGGGCGACGGGATTGGTCGCCTGCCACAGCCGCACCTGCCTGGGTTGGGCGGTGGGCGTTACCCGGAGCGCCCCATTTTCCTCCAGCGTCCAG
The DNA here is from genome assembly GCA_002391525.1 of Competibacteraceae bacterium UBA3908. Lineage (GTDB taxonomy): Bacteria > Pseudomonadota > Gammaproteobacteria > Competibacterales > Competibacteraceae > Competibacter_A. The sequence continues at coordinate 3,276 of DGFE01000190.1, read as the reverse complement.
GTGATCTGGGGACTGGTCTTGTTGTCCAGGATGTCGTCGATCCAGGACAGGGCCTTGATGATCGTATCCTCGCTCTGCTTGTGGTCGGTGTTCGGGGTGTAGCGCAGCCACTTGGGACCGAGCAGGTCGCCGTAGTAGAAGCGCGAGGAGTCGGTGACGAAGAACTGATCGCCGGTGGCGTTGAGGATCAGCTTCGGCATGGTATAGCGGTCGCGATAGGCATAGGGGTCCACGACCCGCAGCAACGCCTGACCTTGCGGCGTCTGCATCCGGCAGGGCAGATCGAATTCCACGTAGTCCCGCAGCGCCGGCGCGTAGAAGCCGTAAGCTTCCCAGTGATGCACGAACTGCCGGCCCAGGTTGAGCATGTCGATGGAAGCCGGCACGATGGCTTTGACGCGCTTGTCCACGGCGGCGGTCAGCCAGGTCGTCCAGCCGCGCTTGGAACCGCCCATCACCAGGAAATCCCGGATCGATTTGCCCCGGTCCGCCAGGAAAATCTGGATGGTGTCCATCGCGCGGACCGCGGCCTTGGTCATCGCCAGATGCACCGCCCATTCGGGATCGCCGGTGTCCAGCGCCTTGTCGAGGCTGTAGCCGAGAATTTCGTCCTCCTGCCGTCCGCGCCCCGGATCGTCGGCGAAATAAAGCGGCTGATTCGGCACTTGCCGCACCACGGCCAGCACCGCGCCGGTCGTCACCGCCGCCACCCCCGCTACCTCGGTCACCGTGTCGATGGGCGGACCTTCGTTGTCGCCGCCATCGATCAACAGGATCGCCGTGTCGGTACTGTCCAGGCCGAATTGCGGGACGACGATCACGATCTCGTGTTCCCACAGCGGACGATCCACCTCGGCGGCGGAGCGCCACTGCTGCGAGATCATCCTGAGAAAATAGGCGGTGTAGCCGGTCTCGCGCCTGGTGAGGTAAAGGGTAAAATTGTAGTTTGGGTCTGGCCGGGCCACGTAGCGATCCAGCGCCGTGTCCGCGGCCAGGCTCGCGCCGACCGGGCTCAGGATCAGCATGATCGGAACGATCAACCCTGAGATATATCGCCGGAATTCCTTGAATAGTTTGAACATGGCGGTTACCTGATCTTCTTGGTATTCATCGGTGAAGGTTAAGCGGTCTGTCGATGCAAGGCTACCACCGTTGGACGGACGACGGGAATCTCCGCGCCGGATCGACGATATTCCACGTGGAATATTCGACGCCTCACCCGTCGGTGTGACCATGGTCCGCGAAAAATTATTCCACGTGGAATATTCCCGCTGCTGAACTCCCCTTCACGCGCCCGCGTGGCGGCGGTGAGCCTGGATATTCCACGTGGAATATTCCCCACGGCAGGAAACGGTCAAGCCGCCACGCCGCGCGCGGATACCGCTTTCCGCGCCAGCTCGCGCGCCGCCCGCGCCATGCGCCCGAACATGGCCTTGTACAGGCCACAGTAGGGATCTTTCTCGAACAGGGTGCCGTGCACGGTGTAGGTCCGTACCGGACAGCCGCCGTGGCAGAGCGACAGATAGTCGCAACTCAGGCAATCGCGCTGGATGAGCTGGATGGGCCGTTCGTTGAACTGCCGGCGCGCCTTGCTGTGCTTCAGCAGGTCCCCGAAGCTGTCGCACTCGAAGATGTTGCCGTAGTGATAATCGGGATAGCTGGTTACCCAGCAGTCGCATTGCGCCACGTAACCGCGAGCGTCGATGGAGACCATGGTGTTGGCGCAGTTTTCGCCCCAGATACAGGGCAAGGTCGCCGGCTCGTGGCTGAAATGCTGGAGCAGAGCATCGAGCGGACCGACCCGCACGCCCCGCCGATAACCGCGTTCCAGCCAGACATCGGCCAATTCCGTGTAGAAGCGGCTGAGCTGTTCCACCTCCGCCACCGGCAACGCCTGCTTGGCGCTGGTCGCCTCGCCGCCCGGAAACGGCGTGTTGACCTGAAAATCGGTGACGCCCATCTCGTCCACGAAATAGGTGTAAAACCGCTCCGCCCCAATTTCCAGCGTCGCTTTATTGGGCACGGCGATGACTTGCACCTCGATGCCCGCCGCCCGCGCGTCCCGCACCCGCCGACTCCAGAGTTCGTTGTAGCCTTCCGGCCCACGCCCCAGCAGCTTGCGATGCAGGTTGGGGTAATCCAGCGAGGTGCCGACGCTGTTGCCGAACATCTCGGCGATGACTTTGTTCCAGCGGGAACTGTAGGCCAGCATGTTGCTTTGCAGGCTGTGAAACACCTGCTTGCCGCGCGCCTCGGCCTCGCGCCGGATCAGGTCGTTGGCCTGCTCGTACCAGCTCGGCGGCAACAGCATCGCCTCGCCGCCCTGCCAGTAGATGGTCAGCGCCGTCAGCGATTTTTCCACCATGTAATCCAGCACCTTGCGGACCATTTCGCCCAGCCGGTCGAGCGTCAGCCGGTCGGTGGTCTTGTTCTCGAAGCAATATTCGCAATCCGCGTTGCATTGCAGGGTCGACAGCAGGATCAGCGAGAAATGGCTTTTCATGCGGATTTCTCCTCGAAACTGGATGGAACGATGGAACGATGCCGGCAGGGGAAATTCCCGTTAAACTTATCTGAACCCGCCGCTGTCGCTCGAATACGGGCGCGCCATGGCCAGCAAATCGACAGGCCGTTGGAGTGACGCGATCTTGCGAGATTATCCGACAGCTTTACGAGGATATAAGTATGAAACTCTTGCTGAACTTTACCTTAATCGCTGCCCTGGGTCTTGGCCTCGGCGCCTGCACGGTCGTCACCGATCCCAGTTCCGGCTCCAGCGCCACGACCGGGGGTTCGGGCGGCGCCGCGTTCATGAGCCGCCCGCAGCAGACCGCCGAGTTCGCCAGGGTCAACCTGGAGCGGCTGCGGAGCGACATGGCGGCCGGCCAGGGCGAATATCTCGGTGCGCTGGCCACGCTGCTGGATGTCGAACCCAGCCAGCGACCGGCATTCTTCGCCTTCACCCGCGACAAATTTACCGTGCTGTTCCCCGACGACCGAACCACCGCCGCCGAAATGCTGGCCACGCTGGATCGGGAACTGCGGGCCGATCCGCGCCTCGGCCAGCGGCTGACCTTGAACTGATCAGCGTTCCGTTCCCACGCCTGACCGGCGTCCTGCTGTTCGGCTTATGGCTCTGGGCGGCGAACGCCCCCGCCGATTCGGCCTATCTCGCCGATTTGACGCGGCGTGCCGCGGGCGCCGATCCTGCCGGTTGGCGGGAATTGGGGGTGCGGCTGGATTTCAGGAGCACCCCGGCCTTGGGATGAATGTTGT
>DGFE01000181.1 GCA_002391525.1 Competibacteraceae bacterium UBA3908 | reverse complement strand
TTTTCGTCTGGACGCTGGGGTCGCGAAAATTGCAGGAACGGGAAGGCCGTCTGCTGAAGCTGTTGTCCGGGATGATGATGGCGGGGTTGGGGCTGCTGCTGCTGTGCTATCCCGAGGGACTCGGCGGCGCATTCGCGTCGTTGCTGGTCATCGTCGCCGCGCTGGCGCTGACCGGACTGGCGGCGACGGCGGAAAAGTATCGTCAGCGGCGCGGTTCGCCCATGTAGCGCCGCAGCAGCGGGCGGGCGTCCAGTTCCGCGTTCAGCTCGGCCAGAAATACGAACACGCCGCCCAGCTTGCGGTGCAAAAACAGGAACTCCTTGGGCGGCACCCGGAACGACAGCGACAGGCTGGCCCTGGACGCCGCCAGCGCGACCCGTTTCGGCAGATCGGACGCGCCCCAGCGATACTCGCCCCTGTCATTGCGCCACTGCCGGCCCGGCCCGTCGGCGTCGGGCGCCTCGAACGGCTCGACGATCAGGAAACACATCTCCGCCAGGTTGTCCACCGTCGAGGCCGAGGCCAAGGCCGGCAGAAAGCCCAAATCCACCGCCGCCCGCCGCAGTCGCTCCCGGTCCTTCCAGAACGCCCCACGCACCATTTCGTAATAGGCGCGCAGGAATGATTCCGAAAAATGTCGCACCGCACCAAAATCGAGCAGAACCAGTCGATCCCGGTCCCGCGACGGGTCAGATTGAACCCGGTAGTTGCCGAAGTGAGGATCGGTCTGCACCAGACCCCATTCGAAAAACTCCCGCAGAAACAGGTCCAGCGCCGCCTCGCCCAATCGGTTGCGCCGTGACTGGCTCAAGGTCGGGATCTCGGTGCTGGTGACCGGCAAACCGGGTTCGTAGCTCAGCGTCAACACCCGCCGGGTCGAATACTCGGGAAAGGGTTCCGGCACCCGGAAGCGGTCGTCGCCGGCCAGCAGTTCGCGAAACTGTTGTACGGCCGCCAGTTCCTGCCGGTAATCCACTTCCTGGTGCAGCATTCCGCGTACTTCGGCCAGCAGCTCGTGCGGGTTGAAGCCCGTGGGCAGCATTCGCGAGAACAGCAGCAACATGCCGACCATGTCCAGGTCGCTGTCCACCGCTTCGGCCACGCCGGGATATTGAATTTTGATGCACAGTTCCCGCCCGTCCACCCGGCGCCGCGCCCGGTGGACCTGACCCAGCGAGGCGGCCGCCAACGGTTCCGGATCCACTTCCAATTCGATCAACCGCTCCTCGTCCAATTCCGCGCGCAGCATCGACTCCAGGGCGGGCCATGCCAATGGCGAGCTGTCGTCTTGCAAGGTGCGCAACGCCTCGACCACTTCTTCCGGCAAGTTGAGTTGTTCGCCGTACAAGGCCAACAACTGGCCGACCTTCATGACGCTGCCCTTCAGGCGACCGAGTTCCTCGACCAGCAGTCGCGCCTGTTCGGCGAACAGTTGTCGCCGTCGTTCCTGGCGCTGGTTCCCGAAAGTGAACAGGCTTTCCAGGGAATAGGAACCCAGACGGGCACTCATCTGCATTCCGGCGCTGGCCAGCCCCAGCCCCCGCGATAACGCCCCTGACTGTATCTTATTTATAGCATTTCGCTTGCTGGGTTGCGATATCATGATGTCTGGTCATGAACAAGTTGCGGGATCGAACGTGATCGGTATAATTCGCCGGGCGCGAAAGGCGTGCTCCCAAGACAAATAATCAAGTTCGGCCCGAAAGCGGTTTTGGAATCCAAAAGATTCAATCCAAAAAAAACAGGCCGAACTGGCATGCCCGGCCCGAAATCACCAGAGGAGGATTGTGCGACAAACAAGGTCAGGAAAGCTTGGCGCACAATCATGGTTCTAGAGTCCTGGATTAGAGCAAACAGCCTAATCCCACTTTCTTCCAAAGACCGACCCTCCCGGGTCGGTTTTTTTTTTCAGACGACCCCGCGCTTATCGAAAATTCGACGGATCGCGACCTTGGTCACGACCAAGCGTCAAACCGTCGCCGCCAGCCGGTCGGCCAGATAATGCTCACATCCCTTCAGGGTAGACAGTTTCGGGTAATCGAAGTCGAAGATGGTGACATTCAACTCCTTTTCCAGACCCATCATCAACCGCAAAAAGTCGATGGAGTCCAGTTCGAGTTGATCGTGAAAACTGATGTCGGGATGGATCGCCTGGGTATCGGCGTTCGGGACGACATCGCCAAGAACGCGAAGGATCGTTTCGCGAAGCTGGTCTTCTCTGTTGACGGCGTTCATGGATCATTTCCTTTGCGCTGGTCGCTGGGTATTGAAAGCTCAAATCCTGTTCATCTTGGAGGTCGGCATGTTGCGCCGCAACACAAGTCTTGCATCGTTCCCTTGGAAAAGCAAGTGGCGCTCGGTCGCGACGCGTTCCACGCAGGCCCCTCTAAAGTTATGCAATAAACCTACCAGCAAGGATTAGAATAAACCTACTAATCTCGATTTTCCTGAGCTCCGCTGCTTTCCACGGTCGATAGATCGCCCAGCGGCAGTCCCAGTTCCCGGGCGCGCAGCAGCCGGCGCATGATCTTGCCGCT
>DGFE01000244.1:6639-17129 GCA_002391525.1 Competibacteraceae bacterium UBA3908 | reverse complement strand
AGTGGCTGCGCATGGTGTCTGATATCCGTCTGGCGAAACAGGGCCGGGGAAGAGGGGGAACCGAACGGTCGAAAAACCGTATCCGTTCGACGGCAGTCGAGATGGTACGAATTCAGGTCAGGTGCCGCAACCATGGCCCTGAAAACGTCAAACGGCGCTCTTCGCGCCGCCGACATGAAATTCCGCGAATCCGGTGATCGGATCAGGTCGTCGCGGTGGCCGGCGTGGCGCAGGCTCCGCAACCGCCCGCGCCGTCGCAAGCTCCGCTGGACTTGCTGTCCTTGGGCGGCGCGTCCTCCTTGGCCAGGTTCTTTTGAGCGCCGCCCTTCTTGAAATCGGTTTCGTACCAGCCGCTGCCCTTGAGCCGGAAACCGACCGCTGAAATCAATTTCTTGAGTTCCGGCTTGCCGCAGGCCGGGCAGTCGCTCAGTTCGGGATCGCTGAGTTTCTGCAACGCTTCCAGTTCGTGTTCGCAGGACTGACAGCGGTACTCGTAAATCGGCATGGCGCACCTCGCAAGCTGACAAAAACGGTTGGGAAATCCGACGTGTCTTTATGGGGATAATGCGGAATATTTTCAAGTCCTTCAGCCAGCGCCGACGCGATTACGGCTAAACTAGCCGCCATGGCTCCACCAGTCCGCCTGCTGTTCGTCGTCCTGCTCGCGCTCGGGCTGCCCGGTTGCGATTCCACCGCCGACCGGGCGGTGACCGTGGAATTCTGGGCAATGGGCCAGGAAGGCGAGCGGGTGCGGGAGTTGCTGCCGGAATTCGAGCGTCGCCATCCCGGCATCCGGGTGCGGGTGCAGCAGATTCCCTGGAGCGCGGCGCACGAGAAGCTGCTGACCGCCTACGCCGGCGACGCCATGCCGGACGTATTCCAGCTCGGCAATACCTGGATTCCCGAATTCGTAGCCCTGCGCGCCATCGAGCCCCTGGACGAGCATCTGCGCAGCTGGCCGGACGCGACGCTGGCCGATTTTTTCCCCGGCATTCTCGCCACCAATCGGCTGAACGGTCGGCTTTACGCCCTGCCCTGGTATGTGGATACCCGTCTGTTCTTCTATCGAACCGACCTGCTGGCCGCCGCCGGTTCCGCGGAACCTCCCGCGACCTGGGACGACTGGCTACGGGTCATGACCGCGCTCAAAAGTTCGGACGGTTCCACGCGCCACGCTATCCTGCTGCCGATCAACGAATGGCAGTTGCCGGTCATTCTCGCCCTGCAACGCGGCGCGACGCTGCTCCGCGACCGGGACCAGTACGGCCATTTCCGGGATCCGCGCTTTCGCGAGGCGTTCGTGTTTTATTTGAGGCTGTTCGAGCAGGGTTTGGCGCCGCCGGTCGGCAATAGTCAGATGGCCAATCTCTATCAGGAATTCGCCAATGGCGCTTTCGCGGTTTACATCAGCGGACCGTGGAACATCGGCGAGTTCGGGCGGCGGTTGCCGGCGGCGATCCAGCCGCACTGGAACACCGCGCCGCTGCCGACATTTACCGATTCCTCCCCTCTCCCAGCGGGAGAGGGGTTGGGGGTGAGGGCGGTGGGCGCATCGCTGGCTGGCGGGGCCAGTCTGGCGCTCAGCCGGGCCTTGTCCCGGCGGCAGGCCGCCTGGACGCTGCTGGAATTTCTGGCCGAGCCGGAACAACAGGCGCGGTTTTATCGACTGACCGGCGATCTGCCGGCCCGGCAATCGGCCTGGACCGATCCGGCGCTGGCCGGCAACCGGTACGCTCAGGCGTTCCGACGACAGTTGCAAAACGTGCGGGCGACGCCAGCGATCCCGGAATGGGAGCGCATCGCCAACCGCATCGCGTATTACGCCGAACTGGCGATCCGCCGGGAAATGAGTGTCGACGAGGCCTTGGCCGCCCTGGACCGCGACGTTGACCGGATTCTGGAGAAACGGCGCTGGCTGCTGGATCGAGGGTTGACGCCATGATCGGTCCCGAACGCCGCACCGCTCTGAGCGCCTGGGCCTTTCTCGCGCCGGCGCTGCTGCTCATCGCCGTGTTTTTCTTCCTGCCGATAGTGGCGGCGCTGCTGCTGAGCTTTACCGATTTCGACATCTACGCGCTGGGCGATCTGAATCGGCTGCGCTTCGTCGGTTTGAACAACTATCTGCAACTGCTGCAAAGCCCCCTGTTCTGGACGGCGCTCGGTAACACCTTTTATTTCGTGGCGGTCGGCGGGCCGCTGTCGGTGGCGGTGTCGCTGGGCGCGGCGCTGCTGGTGAACTCCCGCCTGACCCGTTTCCCCGGTTTGTTCCGCACGGCATTCTTCCTGCCGGTGGTCACCACCCTGGTGGCGGTGGCGGTGGTGTGGCGCTATCTCTACCATCCCCGCTACGGGCTGCTGAATTATGGGCTGAGCCTGCTCGGAATCGCGCCCATCGACTGGCTGGGCGATCCGGCCTGGGCGATGCCCGCCATCATCCTCATGGCAGTATGGAAGAACTTCGGCTTCAACATGATCATCTTCATCGCCGGCTTGCAGAATATTCCGACCCAGCTTTACGAAGCGGCGCGGATCGACGGGGCCAGCGCCTGGCGGCAGTTCCGCTACATCACCCTGCCGCTGCTGGGTCCGACCTTCCTGTTCGTGGCGCTGATGACCATGATCGGCTATTTTCAGGTGTTCGCCGAACCGTATGTCATGACCCAGGGCGGTCCGGCCAACCGCACGCTCAGCGTGGTGCTGCTGATGTACGAGGAAGGCTTCCGCTGGTGGAACATGGGGTATGCCTCGGCGGTGGCCTTCGTGCTGTTCGCGCTGATCCTGGCGGCGACCGCGCTGCAACTGAAACTGCGGCGAGGAAATGTTGAGAGCGGGCAGTGACGCGGCGCGGTCCATATTCCGGTCAACCCACAACGGAGCAATCACCATGATCAAGCGTTTATCCCTGGCGCTGTTTTGCGTCGGTTTGTTGCCGCTGGCGGCGCAAGCCGCCAGCTACGATTGCACGCGCGCCGATACCGCCGCCGAAATCGCGGTGTGCGCCAATCCCAGCCTCAACCGTCTGGACGAAGACTTGGCGGTGCAATATCGCTCCTTGCTGAATCGGCTGCCGCCGCGTCGGGCCGAGCGGCTGCGTCAGGACCAGCGCTCCTGGCTGATCGCCCGCGACAGTTGCGGAGCGGATGTGCGTTGTCTGCGCGCGCGCTATCAGGAACGCCTCGCGCGGCTGAACGAGTATTGATGGGTTGGTTCGGGAGCCTCCGTCGAACGATAACTCATCGCTCCCCGCTTCGGGTCATTCAACCGTTGTCTTAACCATCTGGAATCCTTTGTCATGGCCGATCTGACCGTCTATTTCAAAAAGCCCGCCGACTGGGCCAGCGATCTGCATATCCATTTCTGGGACACCCGTCCCCATGCGGGTGTCATGGACTGGCCGGGCGTACCGATGACCAGGGAGGAAAACGACTGGTTCGTCTACCGGTTCAGCGGCGTCAGCAGCGCGCGCCTGCTGTTCCACGACGGGCATGGCCGACAGACCAGCGACTTGCAGCGGGACCGGATCGGCTGGTATACCCTCGATGGCGGCTGGTCCGACCACCATCCGGAGTCCACGCCACTGCCGACCCAGCAGAGCGCCGCGCGAGCGGCGGGCGGCAATCCCGGTCCCCAGGTTCGGAATCCGCGTCCGGCGACCCTGACCGGAAAGGATTTTCGTGAGGAGACCATCTACTTCCTGCTCACGACCCGGTTCTACGACGGCGACCCGGGCAACAACTTCTTTTGCCGCGACCGCATCAAGTTCAATCGCGAAACCGGCCAGCCCGAAGACCCGCACTGGCGCGGCGATTTCAAGGGCCTGATCCAGCGGCTCGACTACATCCGCGACCTCGGCTTCACCGCCATCTGGATCACCCCGCCCATCGAGAACCGCAGCGGCCTCGACTATCACGGCTACCACGGCTACGACTGGACCCGGATCGATCCCCGGCTGGAATCGCCGGACGCCACCTATCAGGATTTGATCGACGAGGCGCATAAGCGCGGCATCAAGATCATTCAGGACGTGGTGGTCAACCATTCCTGCCAGTACGGCATTCGCGGCAAGGTCCATATCGACCATCTGCCGATCAAGTACTACGTGCCGCAGGGTTCCGAACAGGGCCGGGTCAACCACGGCCCCTACCAGGGCAATCTCGGCAACTATGCCTGGCCCAACCGCGACGACATCGACAATCCGGTCGCGCCCGCCTGGTATCGGGAGCGGCACGCCATGGACCCGGAAGGCAAAATTCCCTTGGTCGATCCCAAGACCGGCGAGACCGTGCCCAAGCCCGGCTACAACCCTGGCCGCTTCTTTGGCATCGACGCCAACAATCTCGATCCCGAATGGTATATGCAGCACGGCTTCATCTGCGGCGGCGACTGGGAAAGCGCCGCCGTCCAGTTGAAGCACATCGCCGGCGACTGCATCAACCTCGCCACCGACCGCCAGAACGTCAAGGATTATCTGATCGGCGCCATCAATCGCTATCTGGACATGGGCGTGGACGCGCTGCGCATCGACACGGTCAAGCACGTCCCGCGCGACAACCTGCTGGAATACGTCAACGCCTGGAAGGCCCACAAACCGGGTTTGTTCGTGTTCGGCGAGAATCTGGTCAAGGGCTACGGCTGGGGCGATTTGGGCGGTGGCGACAACGGCCCGTCCTTCATCCGCCCGTGGTGGTACACCCGGCTGGGCCACGATCCGCGCGACCCCAATTCCGGCGGCGATTCCGGCTTTCCGCAACTGGATTTCGGCCTGTTCTCCACCTTCCGCGACAACCTGAGCCGGGGCAGTTTTGCCGGCGTGGGCCGGGTGCTGGAAATGGACTGGATCTACGGCAACGCCACCGAACTGGTCACCTTCCTGCAAAACCACGATGTCGGCCCGGACAACGATTTCCGCTTCCGCTTCAAGGGCGAGCAGTGGATGGCGGCGGCGGCCTACAATCTGCTGTGGACGGTGCGCGGCATTCCCTGCCTGTACTACGGCGAGGAAATCGAGTTCATGAAGGGCGCGCCCCAGGACGTGATCGGCAATGACGACACCCTGGACACCACAGGCCGCGCCTATTTCGGCGATCACCTGACCGACGAACGGATCGGCGAGACGCAAAGCCATCCGCTCTATCAGCACATCAAGCGGCTGAACCAGATCCGCCGCCAGATTCCCGCGCTCCAGAAAGCGCCGATGAGCCATGTCAACGATTGGGGCAGTGGTTTGAGCTTCGTCCGCGATCACAACAATGGCGAGAGTTGCGTCGTGGTGGGGCTCGCCATCGGCGGCGATCAGCACGTCAGCGTCGGCAACATCCGCAACGGCGTCTATCGGGACGCGGTCACCGGCAACGAGATCGCCGTGCATCACGGCAGCATCTCTTTCCACGTGCGCGGCAACTCCGCCGGGATTTATGTGCTCGACGGACCGGGCAAGATCGGGGTGGATGGCGTTTATTTGCGGTAGGGTCAGAGCGCGGGGGTGGTGAAAGGTCGCGGCTATGGCAAGACATCCTCGCTTCTCAGGTGCGATTCCGGCGGTTGCGGCCCCGGTTCGCCGAGCGGTTCGTTGACGAACAATGGACAGGGCCGCGCGCTGGCCTGCCAGCGGTCGGCGAACTCGCCCCAGTGCGGGTTTCGCGCCCGGCCCGCCGCGAGATAATCCAACAGGTTTTGCACACTGGCGTTGTGGCCCCGCGCGCTGACGCGGGTGCTGAAGCAGGCCCAGCGCAGATACAGCACGTAGGTGTTGAGCACGTCGCCCTCACAGTACCGGTTGATGGCGGCGTAGTCGCCGGCGGCGGCCTGTTCCGCGACGTTCTCCCCGTGACCGTTCCACTTCCCCGGCAGGCCCAATGCCTGGGCCGCCTCGTCCAGCCCCAGCCGGGGCGAGGCGCCGAAATCGCTCAGCGCATCCATCAGATCGCAATGCCAATTGGTTTCGTAGCGGTAGTCGTAGCCGAACCGGGGATCGGTGCGATGCCAGTTGTGGGCCACGAGGCCGTGGATCAGGGATCGCTGCTTGAGGATGGCCACATCGAAGCCGCGTCCGTTCCAGGTGACCAGTCGGGGTTTCTGCTTGTCCACCAGATGCCAGAAGCCGGCCAGAATTTCCCGTTCGCTACGGTCGGCGATGCTGGCCGCGCCCAGTTTGCGGACGGTGTAGCACTCCGCCTGCCCGTCGTGTTCGATTCGGGCCAACAGGAAGCCAAGCGTGACGATCTCGTGCTGAATCGGTTTGGGAAACGCCTCGGCATCACGGTCCTCGGGCAGGATCGTCGCGTCGGGGCGGGTTTCGAGGTCGATGACGAGCAAATGGAGAGGATTGGCCATGCTGGCTTTATTTATCGTCTCTGTTTCATGATTGAAATAATGATCTCTTGCTTTTCAGAAAAGCCAAACAAAGTTTAAATGATCTCAATTGAATATCTTATTAGCAACAGGGAATCCATCCGTGTCAGATCAATCCCCTATTTTCCTGGCCCATGTCAGACAAGACCCGAACGGTCAATGGTTGCCCCATCTTCTCGACGACCATTTGCGCGGCGTCGCGGCGCTCGCCGAGTCGTTTGCCGCCACATTCGGCGCGGGCGACTGGGCGAAACTGGCCGGCCTGTGGCATGACCTCGGCAAATACCGCTCCGCTTTTCAGCGTTACATTCGCGGCGCCTCCGGCTACGATGCCCACATCGAAACCACGCCGGGCCGGGTCGATCATTCCACGGCGGGCGCGCTGTACGCGATAGAGCGAATGAAGGGGGTGGGCCGCATTCTCGCCTATCTCATCGCCGGGCATCATGCGGGCCTACCGGACTGGCAAAGCGCCCAAGCGCCAGCATCCAGTCTGGCCCATCGTCTGCGACAACCCACTCTGCTCGCCGAGGCGTTGGCGCAATCCCCGCCCGCCGGCATTCTCAACGCGCCGTTGCCGGCCTCGAATCCCGGTCAGCGCGATTACGCCCTGTGGATTCGGCTGCTGTTTTCCTGTCTGGTGGACGCTGATTTTCTCGACACCGAACAGTTCATGTCGCCGGAGAAAACCGGATGGCGTGGCCAATATCCCACGCTGGCGGAACTGGAACCGCGTTTCGAGGCGTACATGACGGTGCTGGCGGCGCGAGCAGACGATACGCCGGTCAACCGGATGCGGGCGGTAGTGCTGGAACGCTGTCGGAACGCGGCGGAACAACCACCGGCGTTGTTTTCGCTCACCGTGCCCACCGGCGGCGGCAAGACCCTGGCCTCGCTGGCGTTCGCCCTGCGCCATGCGCGGCGTCACGGCAAGCGCCGGATTCTCTACGTCATCCCCTACACTAGCATCATCGAGCAAACGGCGGATGTGTTTCGGAGCGTATTTGGCGATGATGCCGTGCTCGAACATCACAGCAATTTCGATTCGGACCAGGAAACGCCGCGCAGCCGACTGGCTTGCGAGAACTGGGATGCATCGTTGATCGTGACGACCAATGTCCAGTTCTTCGAGTCCCTGTTCGCCGCGCGCTCCAGCCGGACCCGCAAATTGCACAACATGCTCGACAGCGTGGTGATTCTGGACGAAGCGCAACTGCTGCCGCCGGACTTTTTGACGCCGATCCTGGGCGCAATTCGGGAATTGAACCGCCACTACGGCGTCAGCTTCGTGCTCTGTACCGCGACACAGCCGGCGCTGGCATCTCGACGCAGCTTCGATTTTCCTTTCGATGGATTGGACGACGTGCGCGAGATCGTGGGCGATGCGGCGGCGGCGGTACGGGAACTGCATGTGCAATTGCGCCGCGTGGAGGTGACGCTGCCTGCCGATTTGCACGCGCCGATTTCGTGGGAAACGCTCGCCGCCGAACTGGAAATCCACTCTCGCGCGCTATGTATCGTGGACCGGCGCGATGATGCCCGCCTCCTGCACGGCCTGTTGCCGGCGGGTACGGTGCATCTTTCCGGCCTGATGTGCGGCCAGCACCGCGCCGAGGTGATTGCAACGATCAAGCGGCGACTGATCACCGGCGAACTCATTCGAGTGGTCAGCACGCAATTGGTGGAAGCGGGGGTGGACTTGGATTTCCCGGTCGTGTACCGGGCGCTGGCTGGCTTGGATTCCATCGCCCAGGCGGCGGGGCGTTGCAATCGTGAAGGGCGTCTGTTCGATTTGGGACGGGTCGTGGTGTTCGTGCCGCCGACCGAGCCACCCAAGGGCCATTTGCGCCAGGCGCGCGACGCAGGTCGGCAACTGTTGCTACGGCGTCCGCCCGATCCGCTCGCGCCCGAACTGTTTACCGAATACTTTCAAAGTCTGTACTGGCGCAAGGGCATGGAAGGACTCGACAGCAAGGGCATCGCTACCCTATTGAAAAATAACCAGCGGCTGGAATTCAGCTTTCGCACCGCCGCCGAGCGGTTTCAATTGATCCCCGAAACGCAAGCGCCGGTGATCGTGCGTTATGGCGACAGCGAACGCTTACTGGCTCGATTGGCGCGACCCGGCGACGACTTGGACCGTAAAATACTGCGTCAACTGCAACGCTATGTGGTGAATATCCCGCGTCGGATTCATCAATGCTTGCTGGCGCAAGGCGCCATCGAGGAACGGCGGCCCGGCGTATACGCTCAGGTTGCGCCGCTTTACGACCCGGAGATTGGTTTGCGAATAGAGCAGACGGCCAACTACGCGCCGGATGATTTGATTGTTTGAGATGCCGTACAAGAACCCCTCGCCCGCTTGCGGGAGAGGGGCAGGGGTGAGGGTTGTTTTGGAATCGGCTGGTCGAAATACTTTTAAAAACAGGAGGCTGTAATGACGCTGGATAACGCGGTGTGCCTGCGGGTGTGGGGCGATTACGCCTGTTTCACCCGTCCGGAGATGAAAGTGGAGCGGGTTTCCTACGACGTGATGACGCCCTCCGCCGCCCGTGGCGTGTTGGAGGCGATTTTGTGGAAACCGCAAATCGCCTGGCGGGTGACCCGAATTGATGTGCTCAAGCCGATTCGCTGGGGTTCGGTGCGCCGCAACGAGGTGGCCAGCGTGATTTCCGTGGACAATGTGAAAACCGCCATGAATCGGGGCAAGGGCGCGCTGGGGCTGTACGCGGACGAGGACCGGCAACAGCGCGCCGCGCTGCTGTTGCGCGAGGTGGATTATCTGATCCACGCCCGCTTCGAGCTGACCGAACAGGCCGATCCCGGCGACACGCTCGCCAAATACGCGGCCATGTTCCGCCGCCGCGCCGAAAAGGGCCAGTGTTTCAACCAACCTTATCTGGGTTGCCGGGAATTTTCGGCGGCATTTGCCTGGGTGGACCCGGAGGGACCGTGGCCAGAGCCGATTGCTGACAGCCGCGATCTGGGCTGGATGCTCTACGACCTGGAATATCGCGGTTCCGAACCGACGCCGTGTTTTTTCCGCGCCCAACTCGACAACGGTGTGGTGCGGGTTCCAGCTTGGGGCAGCGAGGAGATCGCGCGATGATCCTGCAAACCCTTTGCGATTACTACCGCCGGCAGCAGGACGAACTGCCGCCGCCGGGTTTCGAGCGCAAGGCGATTCCATTCGTCATCGTGCTGGATCGGGACGGACGCTTTGTGGACATTGAAGATACCCGCAACGGGAACGACAAACGCGACAAGGGGCGGTTGTTCGTCGTGCCGCAGGGCGTCAAACGCACGTCCGGGGTGGCGGCCAACCTGTTATGGGACGGTTTGGGCTACGTGTTGGGCGTGGTCAGTGAGGCGCGCGCCGCTAAATTGGATGCTGCCAGGCTGGAAAAGGAACAAGAACGTACCAGTGAAGCACACCGCGCGTTCATCCAGCGCATCCGCGATGTTTTTCCGGCCCCCATTGGCGATGAAGGGGTACGGGCAGCGCTGACGTTTCTGGAACGGGGTGATTTCAGCGTGGTTTTTTCCCATCCGCTCTGGCCGGAATTGAACAAAACCACCGAGTCGCTCAGTTTCCGCCTGGACGGCGACCTGCAACTAATCTGTCAGCGGGAAGCGGTGCGGCAAGCGGTCATGGCGACTGAACAAGATACCGCAACCGTTCGTAACCGCTGTCTGGTCAGCGGCAATCTGGACGCCATCGCCCGCCTGCATCCAGCGATTAAGGGTGTGCGCAACGCGCAGAGCAGTGGGGCGAATCTCTTCTCCTTCAATTTCGCCGCCGCCTGTTCCCACGGCAAGGAACAAGGCCAAAATGCTCCCGTCGGTGAATATGCGGCGTTCGCTTACACCACCGCATTGAATCATCTGCTGCGTGTCGATTCCCGCCAGAAATTGCCGGTCGGCGAGGACACTTTCGTATTTTGGGCCGAAAAACCTGATCCGGCTGAGGAACTATTCGCCGCCTGGTTGCAACCCGATCCCGACGATCCGGTGCGGGGGGTGGAAGCGGTCAAGGCGCTGTACGAAGCGCCGAAAACAGGCGTGCGCCCACTGGACGCCGACGAAACCCGCTTTTTCGTGCTGGGTCTCGCGCCGAATGTTGCCCGTCTAGCCGTGCG
>DGFE01000244.1:1254-6310 GCA_002391525.1 Competibacteraceae bacterium UBA3908 | reverse complement strand
GCGGTTAATTACGTCCGTGCGGCTTTGATCAAGGCCGTACTGGTCCGCAACGCTCGATTTAGTCCCGCTAAACAGGAGGTTGACGTGTCACTCGATCCACAAAATCTCAACATCGGCTATCGTTTGGGCCGGTTATTCGCTGTATTGGAGCGTGCCCAAGCATTAGCGAGTGGCGATCTTAACGCCACCATCCGCGACCGGTTTTACGGCGCGGCCTCGGCCACGCCGGTTACCGCCTTCCCTTATCTACTCAACAAGCTTGCGCCGCATCATCTCAACAAGCTCGCTACCGGGCAAAAGGTCTGGCTGGAAAGCCTGATCGGCCAGATTCTGGAAGCCGTCACCCAATTTCCGCCCCATCTGAACCTGGACGATCAGGGGCGGTTCGCTATCGGCTATTACCACCAGCGCCAAGATTTTTTCACGAAAAAACCATCGGACAATCAAACTGCTGATCAGGGAGCGCCCGACCATGACTGACTCGATCAAAAACCGTTATGACTTTGTGTTGCTGTTCGATGTGATTGACGGAAACCCCAACGGTGACCCGGACGCCGGCAACATGCCCCGTATGGACCCGCAAACCGGCCATGGCCTGGTCACCGATGTTTGCCTGAAACGCAAGGTGCGCAACTACGTGGGACTTAAGCAGGGCGAGCAGCCGCCGTTCGAGATTTACGTTAAGGAGAAGGCGGTGTTGAACCGGCAACACGAGCGGGCCTACAACGTGCTCGGGTTTGCGTTGTCCGGCGAAAGCGGCAAGCGCAAGGGCAGTGGCGACGAGGCGGAAAAAGCGCGGGCGTGGATGTGTGGAAATTTCTACGATGTGCGCACCTTTGGCGCGGTGATGTCTACCGGCATCAATTGCGGCCAGGTACGCGGCCCGGTACAAATGACCTTCGCCCGCAGCATGGACCCGATCACTCCGGCGGAACATTCCATTACCCGCATGGCCGTCGCTACCGAGAAGGAAGCCGAAGCCCAACAGGGCGATAACCGCACGATGGGCCGCAAGTTCACCGTGCCCTATGGCCTGTACCGGGCGCACGGCTTTATCTCGGCGCATCTGGCGGCGCAGACCGGATTTTCGGACGCAGACCTGGCGCTGTTGTGGGAAGCCCTGAGCAACATGTTTGAACACGACCATTCCGCCGCTCGCGGCCAGATGACAACGCGCGGCCTGTACGTATTCCAGCACGCTACGGCGCTGGGCAATGCGCCCGCGCATCGCCTGTTCGAGCGGATTTCAGTCGCCTTGCGCGATCCAGGCGGTACGCCGCGCGCCTTCGACGATTACGCGGTTACGGTGGACGAATCGGGCTTGCCCGAAGGCATGACCTTGTTGCGACTGGTCGGATGAAGCGCCGTGACCGCGCCGGACGACGAGTTGGACGACGCGATAGCGATTTCGGCGCTCCAGCATTACAGCTATTGCCCGCGTCAGTGCGCGTTGATCCACGCCGAACAGGCATGGGATGAAAACGTCTACACCTTGCGCGGGCGTGCGGTGCATGAGCAGGTGGATACGCCCGAGAGTCGAGCCGAGGGCGAGGTGCGCGTCGAACGCGCCTTGCCGCTGTACTCGCGGCGGTTGGGCTTGGTGGGCCGGGCGGACGTGGTGGAATTTCTGCCGGACGGCACGCCCTTTCCCGTCGAGTACAAGCACGGCCCGCGTCGCGCCCGGCAACACGATGATGTGCAAGTGGCGGCGCAGGCAATCTGCCTGGAGGAGATGCTCGGTCGCCCCGTGCCGCGTGGCGCGGTTTTTCACCACAGTTCCCGCCGGCGGCGCGAGGTGACGATTACCGCTGCATTGCGCACCATGGTTGAGGAGATGGTCCCCCAGATTCGGGCGCTGCTGGCCAGCGGGCGTCTGCCGCCACCGGTGGCGGACGAGCGGTGCAAGGAATGCTCGTTGCTGGATCTCTGCCAACCGGCGTTGATCGCGGGCGCCGCGCGTCTGCGTACTTTGCGGAAAACCCTTTACGACCCGGATGAGGACGAGGAAGAGCCATGCGCCACCTCCTGAATACGCTCTACGTGATGACCCAGGGCGCCTATCTCCATCTGGAAGGGGAAACGCTGGTGGTGGAGATCGAACGCCAGAAGCGCTTGCAGGTGCCGTTGCACCATTTGGGCAGCGTGGTGATCTTCGGCGACATCATGGTCAGTCCGGCGGCGCTGCACCGTTGCGCCGACGATGGTCGGGGTGTGGTGTTGCTGGACCGGCGTGGCCAGTTCAAGGCGCGGCTGGAGGGTCCGTTGAGCGGAAACATCCTGCTGCGGCAGGCGCAACACCGAGCGGCGGCGACTCAGGCGCTGGAATTGGCGCGGGCCTTCGTAGCAGGCAAGCTGCGCAACGCTCGACAAATCGTGCTGCGGGGCGCTCGCGACAGCGGCAACGATGCCGACCGCGAGGCGTTGCGGCACAGCGGGCGATTGCTGGCAGGGCATATCCGACGCTTGCCTGGCACGGCGACGCTGGACGAGGCGCGGGGCGTGGAGGGCGACGGCGCGCGGGTCTATTTTGCGGCGGTGCGTTATCTGATCCGCGCCGATGCGCGGGAAGTGTTTTCATTTGAACGACGCAGCCGTCGTCCGCCTCTGGATCGGTTCAACGCGCTGATTTCTTTCCTTTATACCTTGCTGGTTCACGATTGCCGAACCGCTGTGGAAGGCGTGGGGCTGGATGCGCAGTTGGGTTTTTTGCACGCGGTTCGACCGGGACGCCCAGCTTTGGCGCTGGATTTGATGGAGGAATTTCGACCGTTGGCTGATCGGCTGGCCTTGACGCTGATCAACCGTGGCCAATTGACCGAGAAGGATTTCGAGGCGCGGCCCGGCGGCGCGGTGTATTTATCCGAAACGGGCCGAAAAACGGTGCTGGCGGCGTATCAGCAGCGCAAGCAGGAAGAAATCGGACATGCGTTGTTGCAACAACCGACGCCGGTTGGTTTGTTGCCCCATGTACAGGCACGGTTGCTGGCCCGCACGTTGCGGGGGGATGTGGAAGGTTACCTGCCGTTTTTGATTCATTAAAAAATCATGCCCGCCGATGGCGCTGGGCACAAGTTGGAAAATTGCTAGCATGATGATTTTGGTCAGTTACGATGTTCGCACTGAAGCGGCGGCAGGTCGGCGCAGGTTGCGCCGGGTCGCGCGGGTATGTCTCAATTACGGCCAACGGGTACAGAAGTCCGTATTCGAGTGCCGGGTGAATCAAGCCCAGTACGAGGCTCTGGAACGGGCGCTGCTGGCCGAGATTGATCTGAATGAAGATAACCTGAGATTTTATCGTCTCACGGAACCGCTGACGCAGCATGTCAAGGAATTCGGCGTGTTCCGCGCGGTAGATTTTGAGAATGATTCTTTGGTTGTTTGACCGGGGCTATTGCGCGAACCTCAAGCGGCGGCCCGAAGTGGGGGAGGTTCGCGCACCTCCTAATCAATTGAATATTAAAGACTTTTTGCTTTTTACATTACGGATTCCAGAATGTGGTTTAACAACATCAGGGGGTTCCGAAATAAACAGTCAATACTTGAATTTAATCAATAAGTTGCGATAATAGTGGATTCGCCCGTCGTAATTGGCGGGCGCGGATTGAAACGCCGCCCGGTGCGGTCTGTCGCTGTCTGCCGGGGGGATTCGCCCGTCGTAATTGGCGGGCGCGGATTGAAACGGTTCCGGGCGCGCGGCGTTCGCCGCGCGGTCGGGGATTCGCCCGTCGTAATTGGCGGGCGCGGATTGAAACTCTGTTCCCCACCGTTTTTGAGCCGCGTTGCGCGCGGATTCGCCCGTCGTAATTGGCGGGCGCGGATTGAAACCCTGCGGGTTTTCGGCCCTCCCGCCGTGGGGCGTGGATTCGCCCGTCGTAATTGGCGGGCGCGGATTGAAACTGTTTGTCTCGATGAGCGCGTCAATAGTAGTCATTGGATTCGCCCGTCGTAATTGGCGGGCGCGGATTGAAACGGAAAACATCTACGGCCAAATCATCAGCACAGCGAGGATTCGCCCGTCGTAATTGGCGGGCGCGGATTGAAACGTGGCATCCTGGTCGCCCTGGGCTGAATGGTCGTGGATTCGCCCGTCGTAATTGGCGGGCGCGGATTGAAACGTTGCATATCCGACGACATCAGCCGAGGAAGGGAGGATTCGCCCGTCGTAATTGGCGGGCGCGGATTGAAACGCTGCCGGCAACAGGGAAGCGCGTGTAGCCATGATGGATTCGCCCGTCGTAATTGGCGGGCGCGGATTGAAACTAAAGCGTATCGTCAGGCCAGCTGAAGTGATAGATGGATTCGCCCGTCGTAATTGGCGGGCGCGGATTGAAACGTTACTTCTTAGGCGCGCTATTTGCACTCCTAGCGGATTCGCCCGTCGTAATTGGCGGGCGCGGATTGAAACGCAAAAACAGCGGTAAAGCATGGCGATGATCCCTGGGATTCGCCCGTCGTAATTGGCGGGGGCGGGTTGGAACAGGGGTTTGTCTTTTACTTTCATCGCCTATTCTTGGATTCGCCCGTCGTAATTGGCGGGCGCGGATTGAAACGGTCGCCGGGTCTGGCTTTGTGGGGGTGTGCTGTGGATTCGCCCGTCGTAATTGGCGGGCGCGGATTGAAACCGGTTTCCAGTTGCTGGGGGCCTTCCATGCGGCGAGGATTCGCCCGTCGTAATTGGCGGGCGCGGATTGAAACGATAGACGACTCCGAGAAATGCCACGCAAAGATTGGATTCGCCCGTCGTAATTGGCGGGCGCGGATTGAAACGCGTCGCTGTCCAGCGCGCCCTCGCCGCCCTGGTGGGATTCGCCCGTCGTAATTGGCGGGCGCGGATTGAAACCCGTGCTTCGGTCGCGCCGCTGCGTTCGCGTCGGGGATTCGCCCGTCGTAATTGGCGGGCGCGGATTGAAACCGGCGCGCATCCCCAATCTTTTTCTTTTTTGTCTACCGGATTCGCCCGTCGTAATTGGCGGGCGCGGATTGAAACTGATTCGAGTCTTCATCGTTCTGCGCGAGAGACCGGATTCGCCCGTCGTAATTGGCGGGGGCGGGTTGG
>DGFE01000244.1:639-1091 GCA_002391525.1 Competibacteraceae bacterium UBA3908 | reverse complement strand
GCGGGCGCGGATTGAAACTGCTCAAACGCGCGGAAATCGGAAAGTTGCAAGAAGGATTCGCCCGTCGTAATTGGCGGGCGCGGATTGAAACAGTCCACGTGCTGGCAGCCGCATGCGGCGCTATCGGATTCGCCCGTCGTAATTGGCGGGCGCGGATTGAAACCCTGAGGGAGCGGGAATGTCATCAATCGGTTCCAGGATTCGCCCGTCGTAATTGGCGGGCGCGGATTGAAACCCGGTGCGGCGGCGTTGCCGCCACTCCCCGTCCTGGATTCGCCCGTCGTAATTGGCGGGCGCGGATTGAAACCTTGTTGCTGGTCGCGAACAGGATGACTGTCATCGGGATTCGCCCGTCGTAATTGGCGGGCGCGGATTGAAACATTTATGCCGCGAACAACACTCGACAAAAACCGGGGATTCGCCCGTCGTAATTGGCGGGCGCGGATTGAAAC
>DGFE01000244.1:0-377 GCA_002391525.1 Competibacteraceae bacterium UBA3908 | reverse complement strand
ATTCGCCCGTCGTAATTGGCGGGCGCGGATTGAAACTAAGATAGCGCCGCATACGGCTGCCAGCGCGCGGGGATTCGCCCGTCGTAATTGGCGGGCGCGGATTGAAACCCGTGCTTTGGTCGCGCCGCTGCGTTCGCGTCGGGGATTCGCCCGTCGTAATTGGCGGGCGCGGATTGAAACCGCCGCTCCTGCGGCGGCGGGGTGGCGGCTCCCTTGGATTCGCCCGTCGTAATTGGCGGGCGCGGATTGAAACCCGTGCTTCGGCGTCGCGGCCCGGTTCGCCTCGGGGATTCGCCCGTCGTAATTGGCGGGCGCGGATTGAAACGGGCCACCGCTCCCGCCGTTGCCGCGGCAGCGGCTGTCTCTTATACACATCT
>DGFE01000243.1 GCA_002391525.1 Competibacteraceae bacterium UBA3908 | reverse complement strand
TAAGACAGGAAATAGCCGGCGGCGAACGGCAGAAAAATCCGCAGCACGACCGCCGCCGGCGACAGCGCGCCGGTCACTGTCCGACATCCGCGCGATGCGTCAGCCGATAGACCTTTTCCAGCAACCAGGTCAGGCCGCGCTCCCGCCAGCGCGATTCTTCCGACAGGGCATCGCGGGTGTAGAGCAACTCCACCTCGTGCGCCGGCGCGTACAGCGCCCGCACCTCCGCCTCGCCGACCGCGAACGGCGGCCCCGCCAACGCCGACTGGTCGTATTCCAGCGTCACCAGCAGCACCTGGACGCCGGCTGGCAGGACCGTCTCCAGCTTGCGGGCATAGCGTTCGCGCATCGTCGGCGGCAGCGCGATCAGCGAGGCGCGGTCGTAGACGCCGGCGACATCGGCGAGCTGGCGCGGCTCCAGGGCGAAAAAATCGCCCAGCAGGATGCGAATTTCATCCTCCTCCCAAACCTCGAAGGCGCCGTCCCGCCAGCGCCGCGGCTGCAAGCCGTTCTCGCGGAAGAATGCCTCGACCGCGACCGGACTGATTTCCACCCCGGTCACGGGATGCCCCTCGCCCGCCAGCCACAGCAGGTCCCGACTTTTGCCGCACAGCGGCGCGAACACCCGCTGTCCGGACCGCAATCCCAGCCGGTTCCAGAACTGCTGGAGATGAAGATTGATCTCCCGCTGGTGAAAGCCGATCTCGGCCCGCTCCCAGCGTTCGTGCCAAAAACCCGGTTCCATGCCACCTCCTTCGGTCGGAAAAAATCATCGAACAGGAATCAGCCCGCCCACC
The DNA here is from genome assembly GCA_002391525.1 of Competibacteraceae bacterium UBA3908. GTDB lineage: Bacteria > Pseudomonadota > Gammaproteobacteria > Competibacterales > Competibacteraceae > Competibacter_A. The sequence continues at coordinate 15,183 of DGFE01000243.1, read as the reverse complement.
AGGCTCGGGGGGTAAACAGCGTACCCAAGCCTTGCAGCAGGTAGCGCAGATCCCTGCCGACGTTGCGCTGGCGGGCGTAAAAGGCGTCGCTCATCAATCGCTCCTCGCGGGGCGCGTCTCCGGGCAGCGTCAACTGGGTCGGACCGATCAAACCGGCTGGCGCCTGATCGCCCAGCCGCTCCCACTCCTCCGACCGGCTGTCGGCCTGCTCCGGAGTCAGAGGCTCCGTGCCCACCAGTCGCAGATCGCCGCTCACCACCGCCAGCAACCGCGGCAGATACCGCAGCACGGGGATCGAAGTCGCCCATTCCCAGGCGCTGAACACCCGCCGTCGCGCGCCGAATTCGTCGAACTCCAGCCGGTTGCCGCGCAACCGCGTCTCGCGCAACGGTTGCCGGGGATTCGCGGTCAGGGCGGCGGCCAGCGCCAGCGGCCACAACGGCAGCGACAGTCCCAGCAGGATCACCCCCAGCAAGCGATTGAACGGCTCGGCCAGGGTTCCACTCAAGGTCACTTCGCGCAAATCGGCCAGCAGAAAGGTTTCGGCCACGGACAACACCGTGCCGCTATCGACCCGAAGCAGTTGATTGCCCCGGACGATGGCGTTGCGCACCTCCACCAGTTCACCGATGTAGGTATCCGACAACACCACGCTGTCCCGCAGCGTGGCCAGGCGATCCACGATCACCCGGTCGGCGACGACCACCTCGCCGTGGAATTCGGCGCTCGCTTCGATCCGGCAATGCCTGCCGACAAAAGCGACGCCCTGGCGGAGGCTGCGCGGCGATATGCGGGAATGCAGGCCCACGGTCAAACCCAGCGCCACCTGCCGGCCCGGCGCGAGCAACTCCGGCAGGCGGCCAGCGGCGGCGTCGAGATTGGCTCGATGATAGGCGCGTAACGATTCCAACCGGTTCAGGGCCGCTCCCGGCAGCTCCACCACCGGCCAGACCGGCGGAACGGCGGTCGGTGCGCCGGGCCAGCGCAACAGTTCCAGCCCACCCCGACCCCCGGCGCGATGCAGGCTCAGACTGACCGGCGCCCCCGACGCCCGGCCGTACACCATCGGACCGGCCACCGCGTCGGCCAGTCGCAAAAACTCAGCGAGCCGGGCGCCGTGCAGCACATCGCCCCGCAAAGCCAGCAGTTCGCCATCCAGACGTGGCTGGCAACGCTCCACCACTGCATCGGGATGTTCCTCGCCGCGTGTGAGAACATAGTCCAGCCGCATTCCCCAGCGGCTGCCATCCCCGATCATGGCTCGCAGTTCCCCGGCGAACGGCGAAATCGCGACGACCGCCCGGCGCAGGCCCGCGGCGACCAGGGCTTCCAGGACGTGCTCCAGCACCGGCTTGCCCACCACCGGCAGCAACGCCACACAAGTCCGGTCGGTCAGCGGCTCCAGTTCCCGGCCCAGCCGGTCGGCGAAAATCAACGCCTGCATGATCTAGTAGGCCCCCCGTCCCAGCAGCACCGCCGGCACGGTCTTGAGCAGCAGCAGAATATCCTGCCAGAACGAGGACGACTCGATATAGCGCACGTCGAGCTTCACCTGTTCGGGAAACGGAATGTCGGAACGACCCGAAACCTGCCAGATGCAGGTGATGCCGGGAATGACCTCCAGCCGCCGCCGGTCGGCCAGCGAATACTGATCGACTTCACCCGGCAACGCCGGTCGCGGCCCCACCAGCGACATGTCGCCGACCAGCACGTTCCACAACTGCGGCAATTCGTCGATAGAGGTCTTGCGGATAAACCACCCGACCCGGGTAACGCGCGGATCGTGCTTCATTTTGAAGATCACCCCGCCGGACGACTCGTTTCGGGCCAGCAACGCCGCCTGGCGCGCCTCGGCGTCCAGGTACATCGAGCGGAATTTCCACATGGGGAACAGGCGACCCCAGCGACCCACCCGGATTTGCCGGAAAAACGCCGGTCCCGGCGATTCGAGCCGGATCAGCGCCGCGACGATCAGAAAGAGCGGCGCCAGCAAAATCAGCAGTTCCGCCGAAACGACAATGTCGAGCAGACGCTTGAATACATAGGTGCTGCCGACCACCGCTTTCCACGCCAGCCGCTTGCCCTGAAAACTTAAACGTTGCCGGAACCCGTCGGGCCGAACCCGGCCATAACGGCGCAACAGCGCTTCCCGCAAATCCGGATCGGGCTCGATCCGCCGATCCGCCGGCTCGCTCATCGTTTCGCCTCCTGGCGGGCCTCTCGCCACACCCGGTACAGAAACAGGGGATTGCCGAGCAGGTAGCGGCGCCACAGCCGGCCCGGTTCCCGCGCGAGTCGCCAGACCCATTCCAGGCCGATTTCGCGCAACCACAGCGGCGCGCGGGGCATCCGGCCCGAATAGAAATCGAACAGGCCGCCCACGCCCAGCCGCACCGGCGGCAGCAGGCGGTCGTGCCGCTCGGCCAGCCATAATTCCTGCCGGGGCGCGCCGAACGCCACCAGCAGGATTCGCGCCCCGGAGGCGTTGATCCGGGCGATGACGCCGGCCTCCTCCGCCGGGGTGAAATAACCGTGTTGCGCGCCGGCCACGATCAGTCGCGGATAGCGCTGCCGCATGTTGGCGGCGGTCAGTTCGGCGACGCCGGGCCGTCCGCCCAGCAGGAACAGCGGCAGGCCATCGCGGGCGGCGCGCTCGCACAGACGCGGAAACAGGTCGGTGCCGTTGACGTTGGCGACCAGCGCCAGTCCGCGCAGCCGACAGCCGAGATGCAGACCGATGCCGTCCGGCAACACCCGGGCCGCGCGCTGGAGCACGGTCCGGTAAGGCGCGTGGCGGTAGGCGATGTTAAGGCAGTCGGGGTTGACGAAGGCCACCAGCGCCTTCTCGCCGGGAAAAGGGGCGGTGGCGGAAGCGCGGACGGCGATCCAGTCCACCGCCTCGTCCATGGTGGTGTTGGTGATCGGGACACCGAAAAAATCCAGAACGGGCGGCGCGGGTCGTTCGCCGCCACCGCCCAGCAGCGCGGCGATACCCGAACGGACGACCAACCCCAGGCTGCCGCGCAGGCTCAGGCGTTCCACGAACCGCCGGTCCAGCTCGCTTTCGGCGTCATGGGCGATTCCGGTCCGGCGCTGGAGCCGGTATGGAGAGAACAGCCCCGGACGAACGCTGAAGCGTATTTCCGCGCCGACTGGCATCTCCGCCGCCTCGGCGGCGGTCAGTGGCCGCGGCCCGGCAAACGCCATATCGCCGCGCAGGATATTGAACAACACCGGCCAATCGCGACCTGGCGACGCTCCGGCGAACGTCAGCCGGGCAAAGGGCCGGCGGTCGCGACCCAACCGTTCGGCGCGGTCGACTATCCGCCCGGTTTGAATCAAGGCCAGCACGGCACGCGCCAGCCACACCGGCGCCAGCGCCAGCACCAGCAGCAGCGCCAGCGTCAGGTCGAAAACCCGGATTCGCAATAACGCGGGCGGGGATGGTCCACGCATTCGGTCTTCTTGGGTCGCCACGATAGTCGCTTCGAAACGCCGCTCCAGCCTCATCTCCTCACAGGCGCCAGCCCCGCCATCGCCAATCCGCGCCCGCCGCCGCCAGCGCACCCTCCCAGCCGGGACCCAGGGGCAGATTCAACACGCTCCACTGCCGTCCCGCGGCGTCGCGCAGAACCACTCGACCGTCCGCGTGCATGCCGTCCGCCAAACAAACCTCCAGTTTGCGCAGACCGCTGGCCAGTCCACCGCCCAGCGCCTTGGCGATGGCCTCCTTGCGGGTCCAGCAGGCGAAGAACGTTTCCCGTTCCCGCTCCGGCGGCTGGGACCGGAATCGCGCCAGTTCGCGCGGCGTGCAAACGCGGTCGATGATGGCGGCGAAATTCAGGGTTCGGTCGAGGCGTTCCAAATCCACCCCTACCTCCCGGCGGGAGATCGCGTACAGCGCGCCATCGCCGCTGTGCGACAGATTGAAATGCAAACCGGTTCCGGCGTCCGCGCCGGCCACCATCGGCTTGCCGTGCGGTCCTGGTTCGAACCGCAGCGCCGCCGCCGACCGGTTCAGATACCTTGCCAACAGTTCCCGCAACAACCCGCGCCCGGCGATGAAGCGGTCCCGATGTTCGGGGAAGCGGAACCGTGCCGCCCGTTCCCGTTCGTCCGCCGTCAAGATCGCGGCCAACGCCGCCAGCCGTTCCGCCGGCTGCCACAAATCCGCCAGCCACACGTGGACCTCGCCGGTCGCCGGACTCGCGGCGGGCGTCCCGGCGGGCCAGGGCCGGAATCCGGCGATTCCGCTCACGCCACGCTCCGGGTCCACAATCCCGGCAACCGGTTGGGGCGACCCCCATGCCGCTGGGCCGTTATCATGATCATGGCCGCAACCGAAACGCCCATGCGGGACGGCCGTCGATTCCTTACACTAGCGTCGATTGCAATTCCACCGGTCCGGGAAACCGGCGCCTCAGCCCACCAATGGAACGCCACCATGAACCATGCCATCGAAATCAAGGTACGGGGCTATCATCTCGACCTGTTCCGCCACGTCAACAACGCCCGCTATCTGGAATTCCTGGAAGAAGCCCGCTGGAGTTTCCTGGAAAGCAAAGGCAACCTGGAGCTCCTGCAAGGCGACAGCTATTCCTTCGCCGTGGTCAATATCAGCATCAACTACCGCCGAGCCGCTTACATGGGCGAAATACTGCGAATCGCGACCTCGGTCAAATCCATCGGTACCCGCAGTTGCGTCATGCACCAGATCGTGACGCTCAAGGACAGCGATACGGTCATCGCCGACGCCGATGTCACGTTCGTCATCGTCGATACCCGCACCGAAAAGGCGGCGCCGCTGGAAGGCGAATTGCGGGCGGCGCTGGAACGCATGGCGGCCTGAGATCCCGGATCGACGCCGCCTTAGCGCGCCTCCCAGCGCCAGGCGTGGGCGATGATGGTCGCCAAATCGGCGTAGCGCGGCTCCCAGCCCAGCTCCGCCCGCGCCCGCCGGGCGTCGGCCACCAGCCGCGCCGGATCGCCAGGTCGGCGTTCGCCGTACACCACCGGAATGTCACGACCGGTCACGGTGCGGGCCGTCTCGATCACTTCCCGCACCGAGAAGCCATTGCCGTTGCCCAGATTGTAGGCGACGCTGTCGCCACCTTCCTGCAACCGCCGCAACGCCAGCCAGTGCGCCTCGCACAAATCGGTCACATGGACGTAGTCGCGGATGCAGGTGCCGTCCGGCGTAGCGTAATCCGTGCCGAACACGGTGACCTGCGGCAGGCGACCGGCGGCGGCGCGCAGCACCAGCGGAATCAAGTGCGTCTCCGGTTCGTGACGTTCGCCCAGCTCGCCTTGCGGATCGGCGCCGGCGGCGTTGAAATAGCGCAGACTGACCGACTTCAGCCCATACGCCACGTCGTAATCCGCCAGCATCTGCTCGACCATCCATTTGCCACGACCGTAGGGATTGATGGGGTTCCTGGGGTGATCCTCGTCAATCGGGATCCGAGCCGGCTCGCCGAAAATCGCCGCGGTCGACGAGAAGATGAAGCAGCGCACGCGATGCGCCACCATGACATCCAGCAAGTGCTGGGTCTTGAACACGTTGTTGCGATAGTACCTGGCCGGCTCCCGCACCGATTCGCCGACCTGGATATGCGAGGCGAAATGCATTACCCCGTCGAACTGGCCGGCCCGGAACACCTCCTCCAGCACATCCAGTTCGCCCAGATCGCCGAGCACGAATCGCCCCCCCTTGACCGCGTCCCGATACCCCGCGGACAGATTGTCCAGCACGGTCACCTGGCAGTCGCGCTGCAGGAGCGATTTGACCATGTGGGAGCCGATATAGCCTGCTCCGCCAACCACGAGTACGCGCATGGAGGTTTTCCTCGCTATTCGACGCTGTGCCGCGCGACCGGGGAATCGGATGATCGCGAGCCGACGATGGGGCGCGCCGATGGGCCGGGCGGCGCCGGCGATTCCGGAATCCCGCGGTCACGGGCGGGAAACCAAATCAAGCATCACTCGGTTTTCCGCCGACTTTCTGGTGACTCCCATCGCGCTGCAACCGCAGCAGTCTTTCCATCAACTGTTCGATTTCACCTTCCAACGCACTGCGCTCCTGCTCCGCCTGACGATCCCGCATCGCCATCTTTTGCTCCAGGTTCAGCCGTTCCCGGCGGGCCTGCTCCAATTGCTGGCGCAAATCCCGCCGGTCCTGATCCTCGTCCGGGCTACCCGGTTCGGGCGGTGCCTGGCGCTCGGCTCGCAACTGTTCCAACTCCCGTTGCAAGGCACCGCGCTCTTCTTCCCAGGCGGTTCGATGCCGGTTCAACTCCGCGGCCGCCTCCGCCGTCAACTGCTCCACCAACTTGGCGCTGTCGGCTGGCAGGTTGTGGCTGACGCGCGCCTTTTGCAGCGTCAGGTTGTCTTCCAGGGTATTGATCTGGATTTGCAGCGCCAATCGCTCACGCTCCCACGCCTCCTGCTGCTGTTCCAGGCGAGTGCTCAACAGGGTCTTGTCCTTTTGCAACACGCGCATCTGGTCCTCGTTCTGCTTGTTTTGCAGCAAGACACTCTGAATTTGCCGATCCCATTCCACTCGTTCCTGAGCGAACTGCTTTTGCAAGGCGCCTTTTTCCTGCTCCATACGCGCGGCCGAGTCGCGCAACCGCCCGGCTTCCTGAAGCAGCGCCTGCTGCTCCTGCTCGCATCGCGCCTTCAAGTCGGCATATTGCTGTTCCAGGCTGGCGCCGCGCGCTCTGGTCTGGGTCAGATCGTCCTCGAGTCGCTTCTGCTGTTGCAGCAACGCCTGGCGGGATTGATAGGCCGTCGACTGCTGACCGAGGATAGCGCTCTGCAACTCGTTGTTCTTCATCTGCTCGTCCGCGAGTTCCGCGCGGACCCGCGCGTGAGCGCGCTGCAGGGATCGATAGGGCAACAAAAAGACGATGGCGCCGCCCGCCACCAATCCGGCAATCGCTCCGATGCCCAGATACAGGATGTCCATCATGATTCAGAGTCCGCTTGCTTTGCTTTTATCCCGGGGGTCGTCCGTCACCAGGCTACCGCCCTCCTCATCGCAATCCGTAGACCAGCGCCGCCGCTCCGATGCCCAGCGCCGCCGCCCAACCGGCAGCCAGATAAATGCGGCGCTGCACGTCGCGCCGGGCCACTTCCCACAGCTGGTGAAACGCCTGTCTGGCCGCCACCGCCTGGCTGCCTTCTTCCCCGGCATCGGCGGCGGCGGTCTCGGTGATCGTTTGCAACGCCGCCTCGCGCGCCGCTTCGCGGGCAACCTCCCCAGCCTTTTGAGTGGCCTCGGCAAAACGCGCGCTCAACTGACGCACCAGCCGCTCGGACAGCTCGTGGAACTGACCCTGGTAAATCTGACCGGCCACTTCCCGCGCTTGTCTTTCGATCTCGGCCCGTTCCTCACGCTGAAACACCGCGAGCCGCTCTTCCAGCAGGGGCAGCTGGGTCCGAACCGCCGCCTCGGCCGCCGCGCGAGCTTCGCTCGGATCGGATGTGGGCGGCTGCCATTGCGCAAGCCGCGCTTCGCAAATCCGGGCGGCGATCCGGCTGCAGGCTTCTTCCTGGCCCGCTTCCAGATCCCGCCGTACCTTGGCGATCACGTCGTTGATCAGCGGCAATACCTGGGATTCGATGGCGTCGTAGACCACCATCTCGGCTTTTTCGAAGGCGAGTTTTTCGAACTGCTCGGTTGTCACCGCCTCCGCCACCGGCGGCGGAGCAGGAGTCGGGGGAGGGGCGCTGGCGATCAGCGCGGCGGCCGCGTCGAAGAGGACGTTCATCTGTTCCAGGACGGCGCTGAGCGCATCCGGCGTCGCCGGCTTGATCAGCACGCCCATGGCGCCAGCCGCGCGAGCTTCGTCCTGATAGGCGGGTTCATCCTTGGAGGTGTACATCGTCACGGGAATCGCCGCGATGACCGGATCGCTCTTGATCTGCCGCACGGCCGCCAGGCCATCCAGACCAGGCATGGTATGATCCATGAAAATCGCGTCCGGCCGTTGACCGCGCAGATAATTCAGCGCTTCCTCGGCGGAATCGACCGTATCCACGGTCAAGCCAAATCCCTGCAACATCTTGCGTAGCATCAGCCGCGCGGATTTGGAATCGTCTACCACAAGAACGTGTCGGACTGGCATAAACCCTCCTGGTCTTTTTATAAAGATTAACAGTATTCGCGCGCGGAAAGAATGGTTCCGGCCGGCGCCGCGCCCGCGAGGCCGCGGCCAAAGCGCCTTCCGGCCCATTCGGGATCGACACGTTCGAGGGTATGGGCGGTATGAAGCGGGACGCGCCACGCGCGCCCGGCCTAGCGCAGCCGGGCCAGCGCCGCCGCTTCGTCGTCGAAAATCGCGAAGATCTGCTGCAAGCGGGTCAGCTCGATCAGGGAACGAACGGTTGGATTCAGATGGAGCAACACCACCTCGCCGTTCTTGAGCCGGGCGGCCTTGAACACCGACACCAGCACCGAAAGACCGCTGGAATCCATGAATCCCACATCGGCCAGATCCAGGATCAGCTTACCGCTGCCCTGCTCGACCGTCGCCAGCAACCGCTGCCGAACCTGCGGCACGTCGGCCATCACCAGTCGCCCCGCCAGGGCGACGATATCGATGCCGTCGACATCGCGATGCGTTAACACCATAGTGAACTTCCCACTGATTCAAAAAGATAAAGGCTAGGATAGCTTCCCCCCGCCGGGATTGCACGGGTCGTCGGCGTTTCAGCGCGCTGCTTGCGCAGTGGCGAATCGGCAATACCGGGCGTTGAAAATTACCCAATGGTAGCTTACAGTTGTAAAATTAGTGCGATGCAAGCTGTAGCAGCGCGGGAATTGCCGGACCCTGATCTCACCCCTCTGGTAGTCTTCGGAAAGCACGGAATCTCGCGGATCAGCCCCACCAGGCGTTAACTTTACGATACTATTGTATTTTTTTATATCGCGCGCAGCAAGTCAATAAATGGGACTGTACCTCAACATCAGAGGGAGAGAATTGTCCGAATGAATTCTTTCATACCTGTAAAAACAGCGAAAGCGCTATTGGCAATTTCCCGGAGAATCCATGATCTCCCGCCAAAGTTGAGAACGCTGTTGATCCTGATCGATGGAAAGACGGATATCGCCTCTCTCAAGAAAGACATTTCCTTGCTTGGCGATGTAGCGGCGATGCTTTCTGATTTGCACAAATCTGGATTCATCGAGTTTGCCGAGAATCGAACCGCCGCCGCCTTACTTACCACCGCCGCGCAGGACCAATATATCGAGTTTTTACAAAACCTGAAGGAATCCGAATCCGCCGCCCTGAGCCCCGTGGCAAAAGGCGGCGCGCAAAGACCCACGACCGGAACTGGCCCACGCCGTTTGGAACCCGACGACGACCCTCGAGGCTACTTCGCGCAGCAGGTTGCCGGCTCATCACAGACTCAAGCGGTCGTGGACACCAGGCTTGAGCAGGCCAAGGGAGAACTGAAAGCCTTTTTGCAGTCCCTGATGGGAGATGACTATTCCCTGGTTGCCGAAAAAATTGCCCGTTGTGAAAGCGCCGAGCGGTTTTCAGCACTGTTGCGTGGGCTTGAAGACATCATTCAGAATTACGGTTCCCGCAAGTCAGCCGAAAAATTCAAATCCCAATTCAAGGAATTTTACTGACTGGCGTTCGTGACGGGGCTTCCAGAAAATCAGATTAAAAAGATTCGATTGACTCGGATTCAAGCTCAAACGATTCAGATTTGAACAAGGCCGAGTACTCAATAACCAGTGCTTGAGAAATTTAAAATTATGCGTCAATCAAGGCGCGCGTCTTCAAAAAGGAAAAACAAATGGCTGAACTGGTCCTGATCACGCAATACACGTTTGTCGTCACCATGCTGGGCATGGCCGGCGCCAGCGTGTTTTTCTGGCTGGAGCGCGATACGCTGGAAGCCAACTTCCGCAGCGCCGCCACCATCGCCGGCATCTACACCGCCATAGCCGCCACCATGTACTTCCGCATGAGCGGAGTCGTGGGCACCAACGGCGATATTCAAGGACTGCTGGCCCTGCCCACGCACATTCGATACATCGACTGGCTCATCACGACGCCGTTGATGCTGGTCAACCTCATGATCCTGCTCGAAGTCACGGCGGAAAAACAAGGCGTGGCCATCGTCATTATCGCGGCGGATATCGCGATGATCGTTTTCGGTTTCTTTGGCGAGCGCTTCGCCAACACCCCTGGAATGACGTTTGAAGCATGGGTGATGTTCTCTCTCGGCATGCTGGCGTTCATACTCCTGCTTTATATGTTGTACAGCACGCTGGCGGAAGTCGCGAAAGACAAAGTTGTCCCAGTCAGGCGGGCATTCTTCAACATTCGTCTGTTTATCCTGATCGGCTGGTCTATCTACCCTCTCGGGTTTGTATTCGGCATGCTGGGCGACGCCGATGGTTTCAAGGTAGCGCGCGAGCTGGTCTACAATATTTCCGATCTCGTGAACAAAGTTGGGTTGGGTCTGATTGCCCTGATCGCGGCGAAAGAAATCACTCGCGACATTCAGCTCAAGCGGGCCATGAGAGACATATAGCCCACTGCCGAACGTCTCGATAATCGCCAATCGCCACGGGGGTTCCCGGGGTCATTCGTTTATCTCTTTCATAACCCGAATGGATATCGGCAACCCGAAGATCGGTAATTGCAGTATTCCGGTAGCGCTTCGATCCAGCGTCAACCAAACCAGCCCTTGGCGGAAAGGAAATGACGAGCGCGCCGATATCCCTTCACCGAATAATCCGCGCAAAGGAAGGTGGCTGTAGACACGGTGATTACAGCAATGAAAGAGGAATGTTTTATCGAAATCCCGACATTTTCCCGAAGAACAACCCGCACCGCCGAGCTTCCCGCCCTTCCCGTGGCGCTGGAGCATAAACTTCACCATCCATTTTCATGTTTTTCCAGCGAGGCCACGCCTGGAGTCCCGTTCGCCACGTCGCTCAAGCCGCTCGAAGACCTGCTGGCGCCGCATCTGGGATCCGGTGGTCAGCGGATTCGCGCACGGCTCGCCTGGCACGCGGCCCACTCCCTGGGTCTGGACGCGCGGACCGGCATGGCCCTGGCCTGCTGCTGCGAGTGGCTGCACAACGCCGCGCTCATCCACGACGATATCCAGGACGGCGACACCGTCCGCCGGGGCGCGCCGGCCTTATGGACCGTGGTCGGCATCGGACCGGCCATCTGCGCCGGCGACGCCCTGATAGCGGCGGCCCATGGCGTCCTGCGCGAGGTTCGGGTCGCTCCCGCCCGGCAACCGGCGCTGCTGGAAGCGGTTCAGGAGGCAGTCAACCAGACCATTGCCGGCCAGTTGGACGATTTGGCGGCCCGACGGACCGCCATCACCCGACTGGTGGAGTATGAAGCGGTCGCGGCGCGGAAATCCGGTCCCCTGCTCGGTCTGCCTCTGGCGCTTGCCCTGATTGCCGGCGGTTCGGCAGCCGACAACCGGGCCATGGCGGCCATGGCCTCCACCGCCATGGCCCGGCTGGGGGTAGCCTACCAACTGCTCGACGATCTGGATGACTGGACCCTGGATCAGCGTCACGATGATCGACACCTCATGAACGCGGTGCTGATCGAAATGCGGCACCGACCTCCGGACGAGGCGAAAGCCTGGGTGGCGCGGCGTGCCCGCGAACTGCTGCGGGGCGCGGAACGGCACGCCACGGCACTGCCGTCCGGCATTCAACCCCTGGTGCTCTGGCTGGCCGGCAGAATCGGGAACAGACTGGATGCGGGTTAATCGAGAATCCGGCCCCGGCAACCGCGCGCTGATCGTTGGCGGCGGGTTTGGCGGCATGGCGGCGGCCTTGCGGCTCCGGGCCAGGGGCTACCGGGTCACGCTGCTCGACCGCTGTCAACGGCTGGGCGGACGTGCCCAGGTTTTCGAGCGGGACGGTTTCCGGCACGACGCCGGACCCACCGTGATCACCGCGCCCTTTCTGTTCGACGAGCTGTTCGCGCTGTTTGGCCTGAACCGCGCCGACTACGTGGAATTCCTGCCGCTCAATCCCTGGTATCGCTTTGAGTTCGCCGACGGCAGCCGCTTCGATTACGGCGGCGCGGTGGAGGACACCCTGCGCGAAATCCGCCGCCTGGCGCCGGGCGACGAACAGGGCTATCTCCGTTTGCTGGAAACGTCCAGAACCCTTTTCGAGATCGGCTTCGGCGAACTGTCCGATCAGCCATTCCACCGCTTTGCCACCTTGCTGCGGCAAATCCCCCGGCTGCTGCGACTGAAAAGCTACCGGACAGTCTGGCAGGTGGTTTCGGCCCATCTGCGAGACGACCGCCTGCGGCGCGCTTTTTCCATCCAGCCGCTGCTGGTGGGCGGCAACCCGTTCGCCACCACCAGCATCTACAGCCTGATCCATTACCTGGAACGTCGGGACGGCGTCTATTTCGCCCGTGGCGGCGCCGGCGCCATCGTGGCCGCGCTGGGCCGCCTGCTGGACGAGACCGGGGTCGAAGTCCGGCTGGAAACCACGGTGGCGGAGATTCTGGTCCGGGGCGGCGCGGCGCGGGGCGTACGCCTCGAAAACGGTGAGGAATTGGCCGGCGACCTCGTGGTTTCCGATGCCGACCCCCTGTATTTGTATACCCGGCTCCTGCCCGCCGAAACCCAGTCGCGCGCCTGCCGTCTGAAAGTTTCGCGGGCAACACTGTCCATGGGTCTGTTCGTGCTGTTTTTTGGCTCGCGCAAGACCTACCCGGATGTGGCCCATCACACCATCTGGCTGGGCGAACGTTATCGGGGTTTGCTGAAAGACATTTTTACCGGACGGCTGGCGGATGATTTTTCCCTCTATATCCATCGACCGACCGCCACCGATCCCAGCTTCGCGCCACCCGGACAGGACTCCTTCTACATCCTCGCGCCGGTCCCGAATCTGCGGGCCGCCATCGACTGGGAGATCGAGGCGCCGAAACTGCGGGAGCGCATCATCAGCGCCCTGGAACGCGGCCTGCTGCCAGGGTTGCGGGAAAACATGGTGTCGGATTTTTACATGACGCCGCGGGATTTCGCGTCCCGCTATCTGAGCGTGGCCGGGGCCGGTTTTTCCATCGCGCCCCTGTTTCGGCAATCGGCCTGGTTCCGCTTCCACAACCGCGCCGAAGGGCCGCGCAACCTCTATCTGGTCGGGGCCGGGACCCATCCGGGCGCCGGGGTGCCCGGCGTTCTGAGTTCCGCCAAGGTGCTTGAAAAACTGATTCCCGACGCGCCGCCGCCCGACGCAGGGGACCCGCCAGTTCCGGCCACCGCCCATGGTTGACGGTCGGGACGATGCGCGATTGCCGCCAGTCGGCGACAACCGCCCGGCGACAGTGCTCAGGCGGCATGGCCGTTCCTTCCATTTCGCCAGCCATTTCCTGCCCGGTCGGCTGCGCCGGCGAGCGACCCGCCTGTATGCGTTCTGCCGCTGGGTCGATGACCTGGTCGACGAGGGTTGCGGACCGGGCGACCACGACGCCAGCGAGCTGCTGGACCAAATCGCGCGCGATCTCGCGACGCGCTCGACCACCCTTCCCCGACTGGCCGATTTCATGGATCTGGCGCGAACGACCGGCATTCCGATGGCCGCTCCGCGCCATTTGCTGGACGGCCTGCGCCTGGATCAGGGCCGGGTCGCCATCGCCGACGAGGATGCGCTGCGCCGGTATGCCTATCGGGTCGCCGGCAGCGTCGGCGTGATGATGGCCAGGGTTCTGGACCTTGCGGATCGGCGGGGACTTGCCCACGCCATCGATCTGGGCGTCGCCATGCAGTTCACCAACATCGCCCGGGACGTGGCCGAGGATGCCCGGCGTCAGCGCCGCTACCTGCCCACCACCTGGTTCGAGTCCGCCGTCGTTCCCGAACTGGCGTCGAACCCGGACCGGCACGAACCCGCCATCCGACAGGCGACCCGGCGTCTGCTGGCGATGGCCGAACCCTACTATGCCAGCGGCGAGGATGGATTGTGTCTGTTACCGCCCGGCGCGCGCCCGGGCATTCGGATCGCCGCCCGGGTCTATCGGCATATCGGCGTCATGATCGAACGGCAGGACTGCTCGCCGCTGGCTCCGCGCGCCTCGGTTCCAACCTGGCGCAAGGTGGCCATCGCCCTGCGAAGCCTGGCCGTCCCGCCGGGCTGGCGTCGCTCGCGGCGCGATCCGGCCAAAGCCCATGATCCCGCCCTGCACGCGGGTTTCCAGGACCTGGTCGCGGAAGTCATGGCGGATCGAGCATGACCTCGGCGGCGCGCTTCGATCTGGCCATCCTGGGCGCTGGCAGCGCGGGCCTGAGCCTGGCGGCGGCGCTGGCGGAGAGCGAGGGCGGCGCGCGTCTCAAGGTCGCGGTGATCGAGGCCCGCGCCGACCCGCCGCCGGATCGCGGCTTTGCCTTCTGGGCCACGCCAGGCGAACTGCAACATTCGCCGTGGCCGTTGCTCGGTCAGTGGCGAAGCTGGAGGTTCGCGGACCGCGACGGCAACCAGGTCCTGCACGAAGGCGGCGACGAGCGCCACTACGCCGCGGTCAGCGCCCTGATCCATCGCCAGCACTGCCTGGCTCGGATCGACGAGCGACCGGAATTTCAACTCATCCAGGGTGTCGCCGTCACCGAATTGACATCCGGCGATCATGCCGTCGCAATTCGGGGCGAAGGTTTCGAGACCTCGGCCAGGCATATCGTCGACGCCCGCAACCATGCCGACCACAGCCCTCTCAAGGCACGGCTTTACCAGCAATTCGTCGGCCATGTCCTGCAGCTGGCCGAACCGGTGGACAATCCGCAACGGGCCGAGCTGATGACCGACATGAGCGCCGACGAGCACGGTTTCCGTTTCGTCTACAGTCTGCCCTTGGGCCGCGACCGGGTGCTGGTGGAGGAAACCCGCTTCACGCCCCGGATTCTGCCCTGGCCGCGGCTGGAAGCCGACTGCCGGCGGATCGCCGCGTCGCTGTTCCCGGGATCCGCCGCCTTGCCGAGCGCGGAGCGCGGCATCATCCCCATGGGCATCGCGGCCATGCCGCCGCCGACCGATCCGAGAATACGGCTGGCGGGCACCCGGGGCGGGGCGGTTCGAGCGGCCACCGGTTATGCGTTTCGGCGCATCCAGGACTGGGCTTGCCGCAACGCCCGACAGGTCGAACGACACGGCCCTGTCTCTTATACACATCT
>DGFE01000149.1:21230-52419 GCA_002391525.1 Competibacteraceae bacterium UBA3908 | reverse complement strand
CCCCCTTTAGCAAAGGGGGGTGAAGGGGGGATTTGAATCCCGTGGGTTGACGCAGCCGGTCAAAATCCCCCCAGCCCCCCTTTGCTAAAGGGGGGAAACCCAGCCCGGTTCGGTATAACTTTTGCTGGAAATCGCCTGAAAACCTTAAAACCATGCAAGGAGGTATCCGATGGAACCTGTTACCGCGATAACAACCGCGCTCGCCTTAGGCGCCGCCGCCGGCTTGAAAGAGACCGCCGAGCAGATTTTCAAGGACGGCTACGCGGCCTTGAAGTCGTTGATTAAACGTAAATTCCCGCAGGCGAGCCCAAGCCTCGACTACCTGGAGCAGGCTCCCGCCTCCACGGCACGGCGGGCCGTGGTGGAAGAAGACTTGGCCAAGGGAGGGGCAGCCGAGGACGCCGAGGTACTCCAACAGGCGAAAGCGCTCTTGGAGCTGATCGAGCAGCGCGCACCGGCCACGGCAACCGTGATTGGAGTGGACCTGCAAGAGATCAAAGGCGGCGCGTTGCGCATCAGCGATATTCTTTCCAGCGGAACCGGGGTTAAGGTTAAGGGAGCGGCTATCGAAGGGGAGATCGATATCAAGGGAGTGCGCGCTGGACCGCCTGGAAATAACGGCCCAAACCGGTAACGGCAGCACGCCAGGAAGGCCGTGCTGCTGATACCAGCTTCGTCAGCTTAAGTCAGCTCTCCGCGCGCGACATTCATATCAGGGTCGATGCTGGCGCCCCATCCGTCCGGCTCACACGGTGGCGGGAATGGCTGGCCGCCACGCTGTTCGCGCACCGCCATACCCGGCGCTATCTGCGCAACCTGCTGGCACAGCATCGCGAGTTCAGCTTCCTCGGCCGGGCCAAACCGCTCCGGTTGGAGGACATCTATGTCAGTCTGAAGGTGGGGGAGTACACCGCCGCGACGTTGCGGCCGGATGCGCCTGACGCCGGCTCGGTGGAGGAAACCCCCGCCCCGGCGGGCGAAGGGCGCACGGTGGAAATCCCGGAAGCGCTGCTGCTCTCCCGCCGGCTGGTGGTGCTCGGTGATCCGGGCGCGGGCAAGACGACTCTGCTGAAGTACCTGATCCTGCAAGGGGTTCAGCGCGACCCCCGACTGGCTCCGTTCGCTCGCACTCTCATCCCCACCCGCCTGACCCGCTGGCTGGAACCGACCTGCCGTTTCCTGTCGGGTTTAGAGCCTCTGACTCCAGCGCTATTCCTGAGCCTGGCGGCTCTGCTGGGCTGGGTGGTCGCGGCATTCTACTCGCCCCATCCCCTCGCCGCCGCGGGGGTAGGGTTCGGCCTCTTTGTTTCATTATTCCTGTTGCTCGTCAAATTCTCCCGTTTAGCCACGATGATCGGCGCCTGCCTGGGGATCGGTTTGCTCGCCCTCGCCAGCCGACAGGCGCTGGTCAGTCCTTGGGCACTGGGACTGATGGGCGGCAGCCTCGCCGTCTGGCTCTATCCCTTCTGGGTCCAGGGGCTGCTCTGGCCTTTGCGGCAACTGCTCTATTGGAGAACCCGCTACCCGCTGCCGGTGTTCCTGACCCTGAATAACCTGGGACGCGATAGCCGACCCATCGAGGATCATTTGAGCGACGCGCTGGCGGAGCTGGGTTTTCCTCACGCCCGGCGCTGGCTGGACCAGCGGCTGGCGCGAGGGGAGTGCCTGCTGTTGCTGGATGCCTTGGACGAAGTGGCCGACCCCCAGGCGCAACAGCGGGTCGTGGCGGAGATCAATCGCCTGCGGGCCGCTTACGGCGAGGGCAACCAGATCGTCGTGACCTGCCGGATCGCGGGCTTTCCGGGCGCCCTGAACGGCTACCGCCAACTGGAAGTGCAGGCGTTGACGGAACCGCAAATCGCCCGCT
Organism: Competibacteraceae bacterium UBA3908; assembly: GCA_002391525.1. Classification (GTDB taxonomy): domain Bacteria; phylum Pseudomonadota; class Gammaproteobacteria; order Competibacterales; family Competibacteraceae; genus Competibacter_A. The sequence goes on along the minus strand of DGFE01000149.1, from coordinate 50,552 downwards.
TTATTCACAACTGGTTTGCCGACACCGCCGCTCCGGGTGAACGGCAACGCCGGATCGACGGGCTGCGGCAGGCGCTGGGGCGCAATCCGGGCATGAGGCTGCTGGCCAGCAACCCGCTGCTGCTTTCGCTGATCATTCTGCTGTACGAGCACGACTGGGTCCTGCCCGAGCGGCGGGTGGAACTGTACGAGAAGGCCGTGCACTTACTGATTGCCGACTGGGACAAACTCCGTGGCGTTGCCCGCCAGCCTCGCCTGCCGTCGGCACAAAAACGACAAATTTTGACGCGGTTGGCGGCCTGCTTCCATGCCGCCGGCTTGCGGGTCATCGAAGACAAGCGACTGCGGGAGCACCTCGCGGCGGTATCGCCCGACTGCGGCGGCACCCTGCCGGACCCGGACGCGGTCCTGGACGAGCTGATGGCGCATACCGGCTTGCTGCGGCAGAAATCCCAGTCCACTTACGACTTCGTGCACCTGACCTTTCAGGAATTCCTCACCGCGTGCACATGCCAGGCGCGGGGGGAAGGGTCCCACCTGCTGGCCAGAGCCGGCGACGCCTGGTGGCGGGAAGTGATCCGCCTCTATGTCGGTTTGGAGCGGGACGCCACGGCACTCCTGCCGGCCCTACGCGAGCGCGACCTGTTGCTGGCGGCCGGTTGTCTGGCCGACTGCCGGCCGCTGGCGACGGCAGCCTTTCGCGAGGTAGCGGCGGGGATCGTCGGCGACCTGCGGCAGTGGCTGCGGGACGATCCGACGCAACGCCAAGCCGCGGCCGATGCCCTGGCCGAGCTGGCGGCGTGGGATACCACGCCTCTGTTGACGGCGGCGGTGGCAGAGGCGGAAACCGCACCGGCGGTCGCGCTGGCGGCCCTGCTCGCCCTGGCCCGGGCAGCGGACCAGGCCGTGCTGGACATGCTGTTTGCCGATGTCGGTCGTATCCTGCGCCTGCTCCACGGGCAACTGCCCCAGGTCGCCCCCGCGGCGCGTGCCCGGATACTCAATCTGCTGGAGGCCCTGGGTCATCCCCTGGTGTTGGTACCGGCTGGCGAGTTCGTGATGGGCAGCGACAATGGTAACCCGGATGAACGCCCGGTGCATCGGATCTACCTGACAGAGTACTGGATTGACCAGTTTCCAGTAACCAACGCGCAGTTCGCGCAGTTCGTCCAGGCGACGGCTTATCAGGCGCAGGGCCCTTGGCGCGGCGAGTTCCGGGCGGGCAAGGAGCGCCATCCGGTGGTGAACGTCACGTGGGACGACGCCTGCGCCTACGCCAAATGGTGCGGGAAACGCCTGCCGACCGAGGCACAATGGGAGAAGGCCGCTCGCGGCACGGACGGGCGCGACTATCCTTGGGGTAACCGCTGGGATGGCAACAACTGCAATGTCTCAGGTCGCGGTACGACGCCCGTAGGATATTATCCAGCGGGCGCCAGCCCATATGGTTGCCAGGATATGGCAGGAAATGTCTCGGAATGGGTCGCGGATTGGTACGACTCCACTTATTATGAGGCGAGTCCACACGAGGATCCGCCAGGACCGGCGACGGGCGCCCGCCGGGGGGTGCGCGGTGGCGCCTGGTACGGCGACCGGCCCGGCGCGCGCGCCGCCTACCGCGTCGCCAGCGCGCCCGGCCTCCGCTACAGCTTCCTCGGGTTTCGGCTGGCGTGCTCGTCCCCCATCTTGAACCACTGATCACTGGATGCCGCGTCAGCGGCAAAGGGCGCGTAGCGCCCTTCTTTTCCGCGCATTTTTTGGGTTCCCCCCCTTTAGCAAAGGGGGGTGAGGGGGGATTTGAACCCACTGGGCCGGGCCAAACCCAGAAATCCCCCCTAGCACCCCTTTTTCAAAGGGGGGGTCCTATCATTCGATGTGCAGGACTACCCACTCATCAACCGGCTTCGCCCAATTCCAATCCCTCGCTCAACGCGGCGCGAACTCGAAGGAATCGTAAAACAGTTGGTCGGCGGGTAAACCCTGGGCAGCGAAGACCGGCTTGGCGGCCTCAATCATCGGCGGCGGGCCGCTCATGTAGACATCGCAATCGCTCAGATCGGGATAATCGGCGGCGACCGCTTCGTGTACCCAGCCGGCGCGGCCTTGCCATTCATCCTCCGGGCGCGGTTCCGACAGCACCGGCGTGTAGCGGAAGTTCGGATGTTGCTCCGCCCACCGGCGCGGCAGTGCGTCCAGATAGAGATCCACCTTCGCCCGCGCGCCCCAGTACAGGTGTAGCGACCGGTCCAGCCCGATATGGAAAGCGTGTTCCAGCATTCCCTTCAGCGGCGCGAATCCGGTGCCGCCGCCGATCAGGATAATGGGACGCGGCGAATCCTCGCGTAGAAAGAAGGTTCCCAACGGACCCTGAAAGCGCAGCAGCGCCTTGTCCTTCATCCGCTCGAACACAAATCCGGTGAAGAAGCCACCCGGCACGTGGCGCACGTGCAATTCCAGCAACTCATCGGCGTGGGGCGGATTGGCCAGCGAAAAGCCGCGCCGCCGCCCGTCGGCCAGCAGAATGTCCACGTACTGCCCGGCCAGAAATTGCAGGCGCTCGGTATTCGGCAATTTCAGGAACAGCCGCATCACGTCCGGAGCCAGCAGTTCCCGCCGCTCCACCCGGCAGGGCAAGGTCTTGACCGGGATGTCGCCGACGGTTTTGACCTCGCGCGCCTCGATCACCAGGTCCGAGCATGGTCGGGCCTGACACAACAGCGCCTTGCCCTCGGCCTGGTCTTGCTCGCTCAAACCCGCCGGTCGGCCGTTGGGATAGTTGACTTCACCCGACAGGATCGTGCCCATGCAGGAGCCGCAGGTTCCATTGCGGCAGCCATAGGGCAATACGCTGCCCTTCTCGCGCAGCGCGGCATCCAGCACCGATTCGGTTTCCGCGACTTGAAACTCGTGACCACTGTTTTTGATGGTGACTCGATAGAGCATGATGGAGCAATCAGGGTTAGGTGAATTCTGGTCAGCCGGGTTTTATTCCACTCTGACCTCGTCGGCATCGCAGTAGACTTCGATGCCCAGGCGTTGCGCGACTGGCGCGGCGCGTGGATCCAGCATGGGCGTGATCACGATCCGGCGTTGCGCCTGCCGCTGGTGTTTCTTCTCATAGAAATCGACCTTGCGGGCGAAGGCATGTATTCCCGCCTTGTCCATCGAGGATTTGATTTCGCAGGCGATCAATTGACCATTCCTGATGATGATGTCCAATTCCACCTGCTCGGGCCGACCAAACACGATCCTTTCGTCATCGTAATCGTTGATATTGACCACTTCGACGCCAAAGCTTTTTTCCAGGATGCCGGCCAGCGCCTTGCGAAAGGCGGCCTCGGTTTGCAAGCCCCAGCGCGCGCCCAGTGCGCCGATGCCGCGCTCATGCCTGGCGGCCAGCGCCATGATCTCCTCGTGCATTCGGTCAAAGCGATCTTCCCATTTGCGGTTCCGCTCCTCCTCCTTGCGAGTCTGCTCGTCCCAGCGACGGCTATAGTCCTGGAACAACCCCTCCCACTTGCGGTCTTGCGTTTGGATGTACTCCTCCCATTTTTGGTCTTGCGCTTGGGTGTACTCCTCCCACTTGCGGGTTTGCGCTTCCCGATCCCGGCGCAATTCGTCGAGTACCCGGTCGAACCGGCTTTCGGTCTCCCGCCGTTCGGCAAACTCACCGCGCGTCAGGCGGAGTATCCAATCCTGGATTTCTGGATCCTGCCGTAGTAGCTCCGGCAATATCTGGCGTATCTCATTGCGCAGTTCCTCGGTGATCATCGTCACTCCTGAGCTTTATCGTAAAAAATTAAGACGCTGAAAATCGGGGCAAAATACCGCTGGTATTCATTTATAGTCCCAATTGACCCCAAAGTTCATCCACCCGTTTTTTTACCTCCGCGCTCATCGCGATGGGCCGGCCCCATTCGCGCCGGGTCTCGCCCGGCCACTTGTTGGTGGCGTCGAAGCCGATCTTGGAGCCAAGACCGGAAACGGGCGAGGCGAAGTCGAGATAATCAATCGGCGTGTTCTCGATCAGGACCGTATCCCGCACCGGGTCCATGCGGGTGGTCATGGCCCAGATCACGTCCTTCCAGTCACGGGTGTTCACGTCCTCGTCCACCACGATCACGAACTTGGTGTACATGAACTGCCGCAGGAACGACCACACGCCCAACATGATCCGCTTGGCGTGCCCCGGATACTGCTTGCGCATCGACACCACCGCCAGCCGGTAGGAACAGCCTTCCGGCGGCAGGTAAAAATCCACGATTTCGGGAAACTGCTTTTGCAGAATCGGCACGAACACCTCGTTCAGCGCCACGCCCAGGATGGCGGGCTCGTCCGGTGGCCGTCCGGTATAGGTGCTGTGGTAGATGGGATTCTCGCGGTGGGTGATCCGCTCGATAGTGAACACCGGGAAGCGATCCGCTTCGTTGTAATAGCCGGTGTGATCGCCGAACGGACCCTCCAGCGCGGTCTCGCCGGGCTGGATATGTCCCTCCAGCACGAATTCCGCCGAGGCCGGCACCTGCAACTCGTTGCCCAGGCATTGCGCCAGTTCGGTACGGGAACCGCGCAGCAAACCCGCGAAGGCGTATTCCGACAGCGTGTCCGGCACCGGCGTCACGGCAGCGAGAATCGTCGCCGGATCGGCGCCCAGCGCCACGGCGACGGGAAACGGCTCCCCGGGTCGGACCTGCTGCCAGTCGCGGTAATCCAGCGCCCCGCCCCGGTGGGCCAGCCAGCGCATGATCACCTTGTCGCGGCCGATCACCTGCTGGCGGTAGATACCCAGATTCTGGCGCGGCTTGTGCGGCCCGCGGGTCACCACCAGGCCCCAGGTGATCAGCGGCCCGGCGTCCTCCGGCCAGCAGAACTGGATCGGCAACCGCGCCAAGTCCACCTCCACGCCTTCGAGCACCCGTTCCTGACAGGGTGGCCGGCCGATCTTCTTCGGCGCCATGTCCAGCACCTTTCTCAAAATCGGCAATTTCTCCCAGGCGTCACGCATCCCCCTGGGCGGCTCGGGCTCCTTCAGGAACGCCAGCAACTTGCCAACCTCGCGCAACGCCTCCACATTGTCCGCACCCATGCCCAAGGCCACCCGGCGCGGCGTGCCGAACAGATTGCCCAGCACCGGGATGGCGTGACCCTTGGGATGCTCGAATAGAATCGCGGGACCGCCGGCGCGCAGCACCCGGTCGCAAATCTCGGTCATCTCCAGCCTTGGATCGACGGCGGCGCGCACGCGCCTGAGTTCGCCAAGTTGCTCCAGTTGGGCGATAAAATCGCGCAAGTCCTTGTAGTGCATCGCGGCATCTCGCGGAATCGGGTCCAGGTCGGATGTTTCGGCGCCTCAGCCGAAACGGAACCGGTATTTTATCAGGGGGAGTGATAATGTTAGAGAAGAGTCCGGCTAACAACCGCTCTTCGGATAGTTCCAGTTGCAGCGTGGAAACCAGCGTGGTCATCAAGCAGAAATCGAGCAACGAAACCAGGGCGCGGACCGCGACGCCGAAACGCGACCCCGCGGCTGGAAAAACGCCGGCGGGCGCGCCCAAGGCGCCGCACATCGTGGGATTGGGCGCATCGGCCGGGGGGTTGGAAGCGCTCCAGCAGTTTTTCAAGCACATGCCGCCCGACAGCGGCATGGCTTTCGTCGTCATCCAGCATCTCTCGCCGGACTATAAGAGCATGATGGTGGAACTGCTGTCGAAAACGACCGACATGCCGGTTCACCGGGTCGTCGACGGCATGCCGGTGGAATCGAACCAGATCTACCTGATTCCGCCCAAGACGCAGTTGACCCTGCGCCACCGCAAGCTCCTGCTCGGCGACGTGGACCACAGCAAGGGGCTGGTGCTGCCCATCGACATTTTTTTCAAATCGCTGGCCGAGGACCAGGGCGAGCGCGCCATCGGCGTGGTGCTGTCCGGAACCGGCAGCGACGGCACCCGCGGCATCCGGGCCATCAAGGAAGCCGGTGGCATGGCGATGGTTCAGGAAGAGAGTTCGGCCAAATTCAGCGGGATGCCGGGCAGCGCCATCGCCACCGGACTGGCGGATTTCATCCTGCCGCCCGAACAAATGCCGGAAGCCCTGCTCAAGTTCTGCCGGCATCCTTACGTCAAGAATCCGCCGGACCAGCCCGGCGCGCTGATCGCCGAGGAGAATCAACTCGACAAGCTGCTGACCCTGCTGCGCAGGGAAACCGGCGTGGATTTCAGCTTCTACAAGCCGAGCACCATCCTGCGCCGGATCGAGCGGCGCATGGGCATCGCCCAGTTGATCACGGTCGAGGAATACGTGCGCTATCTCGACCAGTCCCCGCAGGAAGTGAAGGCGCTCTACAAGGACCTGTTGATCAGCGTGACCAAATTCTTCCGCGACCCGGAAGCCTTCGAGCTGCTGCGCAAGAAAGTCATCCCCGAAATTTTCACCCAAGCCAGCGCCGACCAGCCGATCCGGATCTGGGTGGCCGGTTGCGCCACCGGCGAGGAAGCCTACTCGGTGGCCATGCTCTGCGCCGATTATCTCGAAGACAGCAAAAAGAACGCGGATGTCAAGATTTTCGCCACCGACCTCGACAAGGAAGCACTGGACTACGCGGGACGCGGCGTTTACCCGGAAAGCATCGTGGTCGATCTGCCCGACGAGAAGCTGCGCCGCCATTTTCTCAAGGAAGGCAACAACTACCATGTTCAGCGCAACATCCGGCAAATGGTCGTGTTCGCCGCCCACAACATTCTCTCCGACCCGCCGTTCGCCAAGATCAGCCTGGTTACCTGCCGCAATCTGTTGATTTATCTGCAACCGGTATTGCAGCAACGGGTGTTGACCTCGTTCAGCTTCGCCCTGTACCCCAAGGGATACCTGTTCCTGGGCTCCAGCGAAACCATCGGCGACCTGACCGGTTCCTTCGAAACCGTGAGCCTGCGGCACAAGATTTTTTGCCATCGGGGCGACAGCAAACCGGCGCTGTCGGAAGGCGTCGATCTCGCTCCCCTGCACGAGCGCATGACGCGGCGCGTGACGGATCAATTGGCGCCGCTCCGGTCAACCCGCGCGGCGAGCCGCGATCAGGCCGTGGACCGGATCACCGCGAAACTGCTGCGCGAACACCTCCCCGCCTGCCTGGTCATCGAGGAATCCGGCCATCTGGCCTACACCTATGGCACACCGGGCGATTTCCTCGCCCTGCCCGCCGGCCAGGCCACCCTGAACGCTTTCGACTTGTTGCCGCGCGCGCTGGCTCTGGTGTTGTCCAGCGCCATCCACAAGGCGCTCAAGGACAACAAGCCGCTGTCCTACCGCGACATCCGCATCCGCAATCGCGGCCGGATCCGTTCGATCAACATGACCGTGGAACCGTTCCGCGACGAGGCCGGCGGCGGGATGCTCTACCTGGTGTTTCTGGCCGAAGCGTCCCCCCCGACACCGATAGCGGAAGGGGAATCCCTGGATTTGGACAACAAGGCTTCCCAGCGCATCAGCGAGCTGGAACGCGAGCTCCAGATCAACCGGGAAAACCTTCAGGCGACTATCGAAGAGCTGGAAACCTCGAACGAGGAACTCCAGGCGACCAACGAGGAATTGCTGGCCGCGAACGAGGAACTCCAGAGCACCAACGAGGAACTGCAATCGGTCAACGAAGAGCTCTACACCGTCAACGCCGAGTACCAGAACAAGATCGCGGAACTGGCCGAACTGAACAACGACATGCAGAACCTGCTGACCAGCACCGGCATCGGCAAGCTGTTTCTCGATATTGAGTTGCGCATCCGCAAGTTCACGCAACCGATTACCGAGGAAATCGATCTCCTGCCGCACGACATCGGCCGGCCCGTGGGCGATTTCGCGCATCCCTTCCTGCAAACGATCCGCCGCGACGCGGAAACGATCCTCAAGACCCGCAACACGATCCATCAACTGCTGAAAAGCCCGAGCGGTCGCTGGTATCTGCTGCGCCTGGTGCCTTATTGGTCACAGCAGGGCGAAATGAGCGGCGTGGTCGCGGCCCTGATCGAAGTGACCGCGCTCAAGGAAAGCCAGCTGGCGGCCCGCAACGCCGAACTGATCGCCAGCACGGTCCTGAATTCGCTCGCCAGCGGCGTGTGCGCGGTAAACGAGCAGGGGCGGGTCATCCTGACGAACAACGCCTTCCGTCGGCGGACCGGCTTTACGAAACCGCAAATCAGCGATGTCAACTTTACGGACTGGCTGGCCGAACCCGGCCAAACCCCGCCGGACTGGCAGCAGTTTCGGAACAACGGACAACAGCCGGACAGCGTGATGATCCACGGACCAGCCGGTGACCGTCATCCCGCCCGGTTTCGCCGACGCACCGCGGGCGAAGCCGCCATCTGGATCGTGACCCTGGAAGACTGAACCGACGTGAATCGCCGGCGATGGGCATCATCATCGCCGAGCCGGAAGAAGCCATCGGGAGATCGCCACTCGAACGCGAGTCTATACTGACTCGGAAGCATGTCCAGCGCCGCCCGCCAGCACGGCGGCCCCTGGCGTCGGAGCAAGACGGCCCTCCGGCAACGCCAGGTTCGCGATGGGCGGCTTGGCCGTTTCCAGAAAATGGGGAAGAACGCTACTTGGGTCATCCGCCGCCAGACGCTATCGATCATCATGTGATGTCATCATGCTGCGTTTCCTGCGCGACCTGAAAATCCGTGGCAAACTGCTGGCGGTGGTATTGCCGCTGGTGCTGTTTCCTGTTCTCGGCGTAGGCATCGTCGTCGGTTATGTGTCCAAGCAGCAAGCCTATCTGGGGATCACCCAGGCAACCCGGGCCGACCTCGAGCACATGGCCCAGTTCACGCTGGATTTACTGAACGCGCACCACCAGCAGTTCGAGGTGTACAAGGAAGACAAGCGCCGGATCGTCTACAAGGACTTGGCGACCCTGGCGCGGTTTGCCTACAACCTGGTCGTGGTGCAGAACGAGCGGCGCGCGAACGGCCAGCATACCTTGGAAGAGGCCCAGGAAGAGGCCAGAAAAGCGTTTAAAAACATCAGCGTCGGCGATACCGGCTATCTTTACGCCATGACCTCGAAGGGTGACCTGGCCATCCACGTCGCCCAGGAAGGCGAAAATATCTACGACGCGCAAGACGAGCAAGGCCGCCGCTTCATCCAGGAAATGTGCGAACGAGCCGTCGCCGCCGAACCCGGCGAGGTGCTTTACATCGTCTATCCCTGGCGCAATGCGATTCTGGGCGAAACCCGTCCCCGCAACAAGGTCGTGGCGTACCTGTATTTCCGGCCCTGGGACTGGATCATCGCGGCGGGCGGCTACCTGGAGGAAACCTACGAAGATGTAGCCTTTGAAAAGCAGGCGCTGCGAGAACTCAAGGAGAATATCCTGGACAAAGCGGTCGGTGCGACCGGCTATATTTACGCCATGACCACCCGCGGAGAACTGACGATCCATCCGTTTCGAGAGGGGGAGAACATCTACGACCAACAGGATCAGGATGGCCGCTACTTCATCCGCGAGATGAGCGAGCGCAAGAATGGCTGGATTCGCTATCCCTGGCGGAACGAGACCGACCCGGTTCCCCGCATGAAGATCGTTCGCTATCAGTATTTCGCGCCCTGGGACTGGATCGTGGCCGTGGGTTCCTACGAGGACGAGTTCTACGAACCGGCCAAACAGATTGAAAGACACATTTTGTCCAGCATGGGCGTTTTGACCTTCGTGATGGGTGCGCTCGCGGTGATCCTGGTGTTTTTCGCCTCCAAATTCCTGACCGATCCCATTCAACGCCTGATCGCGGGCGTGCGGGAAGTCAAAGGGGGCCGATTGGATACCCGACTGACCATCACGGCCAACGACGAGTTGGGCGAACTGGCGGCGGATTTCAACGAAATGACCGAGGTATTGCGCAAGAACAAGGAACTGGAAATCGTTCTCGCCCAGCAAAACAAGATGGCTTCGCTGGGGGTTCTGTCCTCGGGAGTCGCGCACGAAATCAATAATCCCCTGGGCGTTATCCTGGGTTATGCCGCCCATCTGGAAAACAAGATGGACCCCGGAGACCCCGCTTTCAAATTCGTCCAGGAGATCAAGCGAGAAAGCAAGCGCTGCAAGAACATCGTGCAGGATCTCCTGAGCTACGCCCGGGTTCCCAAGCCGGCGCTGGAAGAAACCGACCTCAACGCGCTGCTGGAGCAAATCGTCGATTTCGCCGCTCATCATACCGACATGGACGCGGTCGGCATCGACACCGCTTTCGATCCCCGATTGCCCCGGCTGTGGGTGGACGGCGATCAGATTCGCCAGGTCGCCATGAATCTGATGCTCAATGCCGGCGCCGCCATGCCCGAGGGCGGCCGCCTGGTCGTGGGCACTGCGATGGGCGAGGCCGGCTGGGTGAAAATGACCTTCCAGGATTCGGGTTCCGGCATTCCACCGGAAAACCTGGAGAAGATTTTCGAGCCTTTCTTCACCACCAAGTCGCGCGGCACCGGTCTGGGACTGGCGATCACCCGGACCATCGTCGAACAGCACGGGGGCAGGATCGACGTGGCCAGCGAAGTGGGCCGAGGCACCACCGTGACCGTGAGTTTGCCGGTCGAGCGGGAGTCGACGTGATGTCGGACCGGCGGAAGCGAATATTGCTGGTCGACAACGACGAGGCCGTGTGCCGGATGGTGGAGGCTATCCTGCTGGACCGGGATTACGCCGTCTCGGCCTACACCCGTTCGCTCGATGCGATGACGGAGTTCGCGCCGGGCAACTACGATCTGGTGATCACGGACATCAAGATGCCGGTGATCAACGGTCTCGATGTGCTGCAAAAGGTCAAGCAGCAGGACCCCGCGGTACCGGTCATCATGATCACGGCGCACGCCACCGTCGATCTGTCGATTCAAGCCCTGCGCAAGGGCGCCTACGATATGCTGACCAAGCCCTTCGAACCCGAGGAATTGCTGTCGCGGATTCGCAACGCGCTGCGTCAAACCGAATTGATCAAGGAAAATCGCGAACTCAAGGAGGAACTGGCGGCCTGGCAGGGTTCTATCGTCGGCAATTCGCCGCATCTTCTCAACATTCTCGAAACCGCTCGGAAAGTGGCGATTCGCGACATTCCGGTACTGATCAGCGGGGAATCGGGCACCGGCAAGGAACTGGTGGCTCGGGCGATCCGTCATTACTCCAAGCGCAGGGAAGGCAAGTTTGTCGCCATCAATTGCGGAGCGATCCCCGAGACCTTGCTCGAGAGCGAACTGTTCGGTCATCGCAAGGGAGCTTTCACGGGCGCGGATCGCGATCACAAGGGACTGATCGAAACCGCCGACGGCGGAACCCTGTTTCTCGATGAAGTCGGGACTCTGCCGCTGAACGTGCAGAAAACCTTGTTGCGCTTTCTACAGGAGCAGGAATTTTATCGGGTGGGGGATACGACCCCCATCAAAGTGGATGTGCGGGTCCTGTCGGCCACCAACCTCGACCTGCAAGCGGCCGTGCAGAGCGGTTCCTTCCGCGAAGACCTTTACTATCGCCTCAACGTGATTCACTTGCGCCTCCCACCCTTGCGCGAGCGCCATTCCGACATTCCCCTGCTCGTGGCCCACTTCATCAAGGAACAGAACAAGCGTTTCGGCACCCAGGTTAAAGGTTTCAGCCGCGCGGCGATGGAAGCGATGGTCGGGTACGACTGGCCCGGCAACATCCGCCAGCTCAGCAATGTCGTTCAGGCCGCCATGGCCATCGACTGCAGCGACTATATCGGGCTTGACGTCGTGGCCCAACTCATCGAACTTCCGGAAAAGAGCGCGGCGCCTGATCGCGATGGTGGCGAGGGTGATTACGCTTCGGCGCTGATGCGCTTTGAAATCGAGTATCTAAACCGACTGCTCCAGGCGAGCGGCGGTAATATCGAAGAGATCGCTCACCAGTCCGGCATGAACGTCGCGACCGTTTACCGCAAGATCAAAAAATACGGGTTGCGCTAAGCGCGGAGTCCGTGCGCGAGCCAGCGAAGCAGCGGTTCCGATGACTGACCGATCCAGGAGGTTTTTGGCATTTCCGCAAATTGTCCCATGCACGGCCGCGAAAACCCGGCATCACCGCGATACCAATTATAAGGTTCCGATATTCTTTGGTATTTTTGAACGGCCTCCGCGGGATCCACCTGACCGCCTACTGACCGGGCCTCTTCCCGTTCGCATGACTGCGAGCCCGCCTCCCGCCGCCCTTCCTCGCCTGCTTTATCCAAGCCATTAAAAAACAATCGTATTTCATGGCGATGCGCCAAGCCGAAGTCGCTGGCATAAGGCTTGCTCCTGATAAAGCGCAAGCTAACAACAGGGAATCGAGCGAACATGAATTGCCAGCGGGTTTGCCCCTTCTATGGGCAGAGCATGGACCACTGCGATGTGGGCGCTGGCTACATTTCGCCCTATCACGTGGAAGTCATCGTCCGGCATTGCACCTCCCGTTACGAGGACTGTGCCAGATTTCAGGAGTTGAGCGAGCGATGCCTACAAGAAAACGGAGAGAGGCTCGCTCGACAACCCACCGCCACCAATCGCTTCGCTCATGCCCATGGCGGTGGGTTGTTGTTTCCGCTGCGGCTTGACCGTGAGGTGATGACTGTCCTGAATCACGAGATACGCACACCACTGACCAGTATTCGTTCATTTACCGAGATCCTGCTCGGTTATCCCATCGACGATCCCGACGCTCGGCAGCGTTTTCTGCGAATCATCCACGAAGAAGCGATACGCCTTGGCCGGGCCATGGACACGATGTTCGGGAGAGCGGACTCGAACACCCCGGCGCCCGCTCCACCAAAGCCGGTCAGTGAAAATTTTCGAGTACCCAATCCAATCACTCAAATTGAGTTGAACTCACCATAAGGAGGCCGAAACATGGCGATTTCCATGAAAAACAAAGGTTGGTCCGTCGTAATGGCGGCCACCGGCATCAATCTGGCTCTTGGCGTTCTTTATACGTGGAGTATCTTCAAGGGCGCGATCAGCGATTCCATCAAGCAGGGAACACCTGGTGGCTTCCAATGGGATTTGGCCTCCATCAACGACCCCTATGCGGTCTGCTGTTTGATGTTCGCCTTTTCGATGATTATTGGTGGCAAGTGCCAGGATCGCCTAGGGCCGCGAGTCACGGCCATCATTGGCGGTCTCCTGGTCGGAGCCGGATTCCTCCTGCTGTCTCAGACCACCAACTACTGGCTGTGGGTACTGGGATTCGGGGTTTTGGCCGGGATGGGATTTGGGTTTGGCTACTCTTCGGCGACGCCGCCATCCCTGAAATGGTTTCCGCCAGCCAAGACCGGCTTGATCGCCGGCATCGTGGTGTCCGGGTTTGGTTTGGCCTCGGTCTATATCGCGCCGCTGTCCACGTATTTGCTGAAGACGGTCGGCCTGCAAGGGGCCATGATGTTCTTCGGCGTGGCGTTCGCCATCGTCGTCAGCCTCTTGGCGCTCCTGCTGCGGAATCCCCCCGCTGGCTATTTGTTCGGCGCCGCCGCCGCTCAGTCGCAAACCGCCAAAGCCGCGGCGCCCGCCAGGGTACAGGATTTCACTCCTTCGCAGATGCTGAAAACCGGTAACTTTTACGTGCTGTGGATCGTTTACTTCATCGGCGCCGGTGCCGGCCTGATGGTGATCGGCAGCGTGGCCGGAATGGCCAAGCAGAGCATGGGCGAACTGGCGTTCCTGGCCGTCGTCATCCTGGCGGTGGGCAACGCGGCGGGCCGCATCATCGCCGGTTCCCTCTCCGACCGCATCGGCCGTACCGTGACGCTGTCGCTGATGTTGATGTTCCAGGCCGTGCTGATGTTTATCGCCATCCCCGTGATCGGCGCCGAACACCCCAGCGCCTTGCTGCTGGTCATGATCGCGACCGGTATTGGCTTCAACTACGGCACCAACCTGGCATTGTTCCCGGCGATCACCAAGGACTACTGGGGCCTCAAAAACTTCGGCATCAACTACGGCGTGCTGTTCAGCGCCTGGGGCATCGGCGGCTTCGTGCTGGGGCGAGCCTCCGAGATGATGAACGCCGCAACCGGTGGCTTTGCCCTGTCGTTCGGAGTAGCCGGCATCCTGTTGGCGGTGGCGGCGGTGACGCTGATGTTGCAAGACCTGTTCCGGCAGATGGTGCAGGCGAAGGTGGCGGAGGAATTGGCGCGGCGGGCCGAGGAGGCCGCTCAGGCCGCCGCCATGCAACCGGCACTGGAGCAGGTTGCCTGACGCCATCGTTCCTCTCCACATTCGTTCACTCCAGCAAGGCCCCGCTTGGCGGGGCCTTTTCGTCGCCACGACAAGCAACGGGGCGATTCAATGCAGCGCGGGAATCATCGACCGAGCGGCCACCTCGTCGAGGTGAAACTTGCGTAACCTCGACCAGTCCGGCGAAACTCGCGTTCGGCCAGGCGGGGCGGCGATCCCGCTCCGCAAAATACCGTTGTATCCCTCCGACCCGCATCCCCACCGAGGCAACATGACGTTCCTGCTCCGTATCGCGGCGGCCATCGACGCCCTCAACACGGCAATCGGCCGCTGGACGATCTGGCTGATCCTGTTCTGTACGCTCATTAGTGCCCTGACCGCCACCCTGCGTTACGTGTTGGATTGGGGCTCGAACGCTCTGCTGGAAGCGCAATGGTTCATGTTCGGGCTGGTGTTCCTGTTCTGCGCGGCCTGGACCCTACGGGAAGGCGGCCACGTCCGCATCGACATCCTCTATTCCAGGCTGCCGCCGGTGGTGCGGGTCTGGATCGACCTGCTCGGCGCGTTGCTGTTCCTGCTGCCGGTCTGCCTGCTGATCGTGGCGGATTCCTGGAATTTTTTCCTGATCTCATACCGGACCGGCGAAGCCTCGCCGAACCCCGGCGGCCTGATCTGGTGGCCGATTAAGCTGGCGATTCCCGCGGCGTTCGGCCTGCTCAGTCTGCAAGGCGTGTCCGAAATCATCAAGAACGTCGCGATCCTGACTGGCGACCGGTCCATGCCTCGATTCAAGGGCGGGCACTGAGACATGGCCGAATTCCTGATCGCCAACATGGCGCCGATCATGTTCTCGGCGCTGGTGGCGTTCCTGTTGCTGGGTTATCCGGTGGCCTTTTCGCTGGCGGCGGTTGGCATGACCTTCGGCCTGCTCGGCATCGAATTCGGCCTGCTCACCCCGAATCTGTTGCAGGCGTTTCCCGACCGGGTGTTCGGGATCATGAAGAACGAAATCCTGCTGGCGATTCCGTTCTTCACCTTCATGGGGCTGGTGCTGGAACGCAGCGGCATGGCCGAAGCCCTGCTCGACACCATCGGCCAGTTGTTCGGCGGCGTTCGCGGCGGCCTGGCCTACGCGGTGATCGCCGTCGGCGCGTTGCTGGCCGCCACCACCGGCGTGGTCGCGGCCTCGGTGATCGCCATGGGCCTGATCTCGCTGCCGATCATGCTGCGCTACGGCTACGACAGAACCCTCGCCGCCGGGGTGATCGCCGCCTCCGGCACGCTGGCGCAGATCATTCCACCCTCGCTGGTGCTGATCGTGATGGCGGACGTGCTGGGCCGTTCGGTTGGCGACATGTACAAGGGCGCGTTCATCCCCGGCTTGATCCTGACCGGGCTCTACATCGGCTGGGTATGGCTCAACACGGTGTTTCGGCCACTCGCCGCACCGGCCCTGCCGCCGGAGGCTCGCACCCTGCGCGGCTGGGCGCTGGCCCGGCGGGTGGCGGTGGCGATGGTCCCGCCCCTGTTGCTGATCTTCCTGGTGCTCGGCAGCATCTTCATCGGCTGGGCCACCCCGACCGAAGGCGGCGCGCTGGGCGCGGTCGGCGCGCTGGCGCTGGCGCTGGTCAAGCGCAAACTCGACCGGAAGCTGCTCGGCTCGGCGATGGAAGCCACCGCCAAGATCACCAGTTTCGTGATCTTCATCCTGATCGGCTCCAGCGTGTTCAGCCTGGTGTTCCGCGGGGTCGACGGCGATTTGTGGGTGGAACACCTGTTGCTCGATCTGCCCGGCGGTCAGCTCGGTTTCCTGATCGTGGTGAACACGCTGGTGTTCCTGCTGGCGTTCTTTCTCGATTTCTTCGAGATCAGCTTCATCATCCTGCCCCTACTGGCGCCGGTGGCGGAAAAACTGGGCATCGATCTGGTCTGGTTCGGCATTCTGATGGGCGTGAACATGCAGACCTCGTTCATGCACCCACCGTTTGGCTTCGCGTTGTTCTACCTGCGCAGCGTGGCTCCGCCAGTGGTGCGTACTGGCGACATCTACTGGGGCGCGGTCCCGTTCGTGGTGATTCAGGTCATCATGGTGGCCCTGATCATCGCGTTCCCGGTGCTGGTGACCGTCGGCCTCGACCGCCCGGTTCAGGCGGGCGAACCGACGCCGGTGCAAATCCTGGCGCCACGGGACGATCAAGACCGCGCCGGAGCGGAGCCGCCGGAAGACGCCGCCGATCTGTTCGAGCGGATTGCGCCCAAGCCTCAGCGGCGGTAGATTGGGTCGAGGTAGCGGGATTGTGCCCATCGCTCTTCCCGTACCGCCTGTTCCGTGCGCGTTTTCAGATAAAGATGTCCCCTGTCGAAAGGCGGGTTACGGGCCAGTGCCCCAGCCGGCTTTACGTTTCGTCTCTTGATCGGGCGGCGAGCGAGATTGGACGGGATCAGTATTTCGGAGTTAGACCGGCTTGTTTGCAGAGTTCGTTCGCAGTGATGCGATCAAACTGCCGGTGGCGCTTGACCGGAATCGCCTTCTGGCCATCGGTGTAGATAGAGTGGTTGGCCCCTTCGCGGAGCAGACGGAATCCATTGGATTCGAGGTATTTCACCAGATCACGCCGGCTCACCGACAAGATCGATCTCCACGGGAAGTTGCTCGATCAGGGCATTACAAGAAGGTATTTCTTTACCGAGATCACGGTATGCCAAGACCATTTCCCGGAGCGCATCGCGCAGCATGGCCCTACATTCATCGAGATCGGCACCCTCGGTGACTACCTCCGGCCACTCGACGAGTTGTCCCATATAACCATTGACTAGCCGGGTGTATTTGGCGGTATAGCTGCATAGCATGTCGTTCACCTCGCGCAACAGCTAAATAGCATGGCTGCTCGACGGCTGCAACGTGTAAACCAAGTGATAAGGCGTCGAGCAGGAGATCTCGAAGGGCCGACCCATCGCCTGACGAACCCCCAACCCCTCTCCTCTGGAGGGGGCTGGGGAGAGTTTTGCTCGGCGGGCGTCACTTCCTGGCGCGCAGCATGGCCTGCATGAAATTCGCCAGCGTATTTTCCGCCAGCCCCGTCCAGATATCGGAAACCTGCTGGAAAGCGCGCATCGAATCGAAAATCTTCTTGAAGTCCACATTCCTGGCCGATTCCTCGGCGTAAATCTTCTGGGCCGCCTCGTAGGCCGCCTTCAGCGCATCGTCCGGATAACGCCTGAGCTGAGCGCCATTCTGCACCAGCCTCTGGATCGCCAGCGGATTCCGGGCGTCATAGTTGGCCATCGTCCTGATATTGGCCTCGGCGGCGGCGGTCTCGAACGCCGTTTGATACGGCTTGGGCAGCTTCTCCCACTGTTCCTTGTTGATGTAGAACGAGATCACCGGCCCCGGCTCCCACCAGGCCGGGTAGTAATAGAACTTGGCGACCTTGTGGAAGCCCAGTTTCTCGTCGTCGTAAGGCCCGACCCACTCGGCGGCGTCGATGGCGCCGCGCTCCAGCGCCGGATAGATTTCCGGTCCCGGCAGCAACTGCGGCACCGCGCCCAGCGCCAGGAACACCTCCGCGCCGAAACCGGGAATCCGGATCTTCAAACCTTTGAGGTCGTCCAATGATTTGATCTCCTTGCGAAACCAACCACCCATCTGGGTGCCGGTATTGCCGCCGGGGAAATTGACGACGTTGTATTTGGCGAAGAATTCACGCAATAGCGCCTGACCCTCGCCATGGTAGTACCAGGCGTTCATCTGCCGAACGCTCAGACCGAACGGAATCGTGGTATCAAGGGAAAACGCCTTGTTTTTGCCATGGTAGTAATAGCCGCAGGTGTGGCCGCACTCCACGGTGTTCTGCTGCACGGCGTCCAGCACCCCGTTCGGCGGTACGATCTCGCCGCCGGCGAACACGCGGATTTCGAACTTGCCCTCCGTGAGCTCGGCGATCCGCCTGGCCAGCAGGTCGCTGGCGCCATAGAGCGTGTCCAGGCTCTTGGGGAAGCTCGACGCCAGCCGCCACTTGATGGTCGGCAGGGACTGGGACGGAGCCGGCGACTGGGCGATGGCGGGCACGGCGGTCGTACCGGCGACCGTGGCCAGGCCCAGACCGGCTTGCTTGATAAACTCGCGACGCTGCATGTTCTCTTCCTCAGGGATTGTTTTTGGGACGATCTCGCGGCAACTCCGGCCATGGCGGGCTGTCGTTTCAACTTTATCAAAGCCGCGCGATCAACGCTGCGCGATTTGACCCGGACCCGGCGAGTTTGCCCGTCCACCCGCCGGATGATTGCGGCGACATCCGCCATGCGGTACCGTTCGCAAGGTTCGTTCAGGCAACGTTCAACGACCAACCGCCACAGTTCCGCATCGCGCCGTCAGCGGACCCCGCGCGGTCATCGCGCCTGCTCACGCAACGTCAACCCACCGCCCATAACCCGCCGGAGCCCGTCGTGACCCGAACCCTGTTCATCGGCCTGGATGGCGCCACCTTCCACATTCTCGACGATTTGACCCGCGACCAGCCGGGCCAGGGCATCGTCATGCCGTTCCTGAAGCAGTTCATGGCGCAAGGCTTTCGCGCGCCGCTGCGCTCGACTCCGCACCCGCTCACGCCACCGGCCTGGACCACGCTGGTCACCGGCCGCAATCCCGGCGGACATGGAGTTTACGACTTCATGCGGGTGGACGACCGCCAGCACGAGGTGTTTTTCACTCTCTACGACTTCCGCGACATCCGTTGCGAGACGCTGTGGAGCATCGCCAGCCGCCAGGACCGGCGGGTGGTTTCGCTCAACTTTCCGATGATGGCGCCGCCGCCGAAGCTCGACGGCAGCCTGATTCCCGGCTTCACGCCGTGGAAGCACCTGCGCCGCAACATGACCCCGGACACGCTGTACGAGCGGCTGCAAGCGATTCCCGGTTTCCATCCCCGGGAACTGGCCTGGGATTTCGAGCGGGAGAATCAAATCGGCGAGGACATGAACAGCGACTATCTGGCCGCCTGGATCGGCTATCACCTGCCCCGCGAGGAACTCTGGTTCCAGGTGGCGCGCAAGCTGCTGATCGAGGACGCGCCCGACCTGATGGCGGTCATGTTCGACGGCACCGACAAGATTCAGCACCAGGCTTGGGTCTATCTCGATCCCGAGCTGCGCCCCGCCAATCCCGACGCCACCTGGGTCAGACTGCGCGCGCTCTGCCTCGACTACTTCCGCCGGCTGGACGGCTATCTCGCCGAACTGATCCGGCTGGCCGGGCCGGACGTTCAGGTATTCATGGCCTCGGACCATGGCTTCACCGCGTCCAACCGGGTGGTGCGCATCAATCGCTACCTGGCCGATCTGGGGCATTTGACCTACCACGACGTGGCCGACTCCGACGCCGCCCGCCGACGGGCCGCCAGCCCGTTCGCCTATCTGGACTGGAGCAAGACGGTCGCCTACTGCCCCACCCCGTCCAGCAACGCCATCCACATCCGCGTCGCCCGGGAGCCGGGCCAGCCCGGCATCGCCCCCGCCGACTATCCAGTCTTTCGCGCCCGGCTGATCGAACAGTTGTACAGGCTGCAAGATCCCGTCACCGGTGAACCGGTCGTCCGCGACATCCTGACCCGCGAAACCGCCTTCCCCGGTCCGGCCAGCGCCGCCGCCCCCGATTTGACCCTGATCCTGGCCGACTGCGGCTTCGTCTCCATCCGCAATCTGGAACCGGCGGTCATCGTCCGGCCCAGCCCGACCGGCACCCATCATCCCGACGGCATCGTCCTGGCCGGCGGTCCCGGCATCCAGCCCGGCTGGCGCGACGAACCGCTGCCCATCGCCGACGTGGCGGCCACCCTGCTCCACAGCCTGGACTTGCCGATTCCCGCCGATCTCGACGGCCGGGTCATGTCCGCCTGCTTCACCGCCGAACGGCTTCGGGACCGGCCGGTGCGATCCGGCCCGGCCACCCGGCCGGTCAAGGACGGCGCGGTGCAAGAGGAGGCGATTCCCGCCGAGGATCGCGACAAGATCCTGGCGCAACTGGCCATGCTGGGTTATCTGGAGGAATGATGCCGGTCGCCCGGCTTCCCACCGTCAGCCTCAACTACCTGCGGTTTCCCAGCCGGACCGATACGCCGCCGGGTGGCGACCTGGTGCTGATCCACGGCCTGGCCGCCAGCCTGGGTTTCTGGCAACTCGGCATCGTCCGACCCTTGTCCTGGCTGTGCCGGCTCACCACTTACGATCTGCGCGGACATGGCCGCAGCGAAATCCCCGCCACCGGCTATTCGATTCCCCAGATGGCCGACGATCTGGCCGCCCTGCTCGATCAGCTTGGCCTGGAGCGGGTACATCTGCT
The DNA here is from genome assembly GCA_002391525.1 of Competibacteraceae bacterium UBA3908. Classification (GTDB taxonomy): domain Bacteria; phylum Pseudomonadota; class Gammaproteobacteria; order Competibacterales; family Competibacteraceae; genus Competibacter_A. Next base: position 30,008 of record DGFE01000149.1, on the reverse strand, counting down.
CGGCCACAGTTTCGGCGGCGCCATCGCCCTGCTGTTCGCCAGCCGTCACCCGGAACGGGTTCGCAGCGTGATTCTGGCGGATGCCCGGCTGCGCGCGCTGCAGCCCTATCACCGCCTGCGCGACTGGAACGACTGGCCGCGCTGGCAACCCATCCTGCGGCGCGCCGGGATCGAATTGAACGAATCCGAACCGGAGGGCGGCTACGAATTGCTGGTTGCCATGGCCCGCGCCCAGTCGCGCGAAACGAGCGCCCTGGCCTTGCCGCTGTTTCCGCCGTCCGCCGCCGGCGTCCGCGGCAACGGCACCGCCCAACGCTGGCTGCGATTGCAGGAAGCGACCTCGATCCGGCAGGATTTGCGACTGCCGGACGGCCTGACCCCGGCGGTTCTGCGCGCCATTCGGCCACCCGTGCTCGGGCTGTATGGCGAAAATTCGCCGGTGTTGCCGACCGGTCGCGCCCTGCGGCGGCTTTGCCCGCATTACGATCTGCAACTGGTGCGCAACGCCGGGCATTTTTTTCCGTTGACCCGCCCGCGCCGGCTGGCTCACGCCAGCCTGCGCTTCCTGGTGGCGCAGACCGGGCTTCCCATTCGTTTCGAGCAGCTTTTCGACGGCCCCGATCATGAACACGAACCCCAGCCCCTCCTGGCGACCCTTTGACCCCAGCCCGCCGCCGGGGCTGTCCAGCCGGCATTTCCGCCGGATCGCCGCCAACGGCTTCAGCGATCCGCACAACGCCTACCCGCATTCGATGATCTGGTACAAGGATCGTCTGTACGTCGGGACCACCCGGGCCAACCTGTGCATGCTCAAGGTGTCCAAGATACCCACCAAGTTCGCGTTCTGGCCGGTGGACTGTCCCGACAACCTGTACGAACTGGACATGCGGGCGCAAATCTGGCGCTATGACGCGACCCGACAGGAATGGCGGGAGGTTTATCGCTCACCGCTGATCACCAGCGACAAGGGCGATACCATCCCCCGCGATCTGGGTTATCGCGGCATGGCGGTGTTCCAGGGCGAATCGGACCCGGAACCGGCGTTGTACGTTTCCACCTACGCTTCGGTCCAGGGGCCGGGCGCTTACATCCTGCGCAGCGTGGACGGCGAACGGTTCGCCCCCGTTTCCAAACCCGGCTTGCTGGAGCTGCCGACCACCACTATCCGCACCCTGACGCCGTTCAAGGACCGCCTGTTCACCGCGCCGACCGGACGGGCCGGCGGCAGCCCGAACGCCGCCGATATCGCGGTCATTTACGAAAGCCGCGATCCGATCATGGGCGACTGGACACCGGTCAATGCTCCCGGCTTCGGCGATCCCGACAATGCCGGCATCTTCGAGATGACCTGGTTCGGCGATTACCTCTATGCCGGCACCATCAATTTCAGACGCGGGTTTCAGGTCTGGCGGACCCGGGCCGAGGGCAATCCCCCCTATGCCTGGGAACGGATCCTCACCGACGGCGCTCATCGCGGGCCGTTGAATCAGGGGGTGGTCAGCTTCGCGGAATTCAAAGGCGCGCTCTACATCGGCGGCGGTATTCAGAACGGCGGCATCGACAGCGTCCACAAGGTTGGACCCGCCGCCCCGGAGCTGATCCGCCTCCATCCCGATGGCCGATGGGAACTGATCGTGGGCGCGCCGCGCGAGACGCCCGCGGGTTTCAAACAACCGCTGTCCGGCTTCCGGCCCGGCTTCAACAATCTGTTCAACGGCTACTTCTGGCGCATGGCCGCTCACGACGGCTGGCTGTATCTGGGCACGCTGGACTGGAGCCGGATGCTGTCCTACGCCGACCGGGAGCGCTGGCCGGCCTGGTTCCGGCGCATGGTCGACCGGATCGGCCTGGAAAAAATCGTCGAACGGCAGGCCGGTTTCGACCTGTACCGCAGTTTCGACGGCGAAAACTGGCTGCCGGTGACCACCAACGGCTTCGGCAATCCTTACAACTACGGCTTGCGGGGTCTGGTCTCCACTCACCACGGCTTGTTCGTCGGCGCGGTCAACCCGTTCGGTCCGCGCGTGGCGTGCCGGGAACGGGAGGAATGGGTCTATCGCGACAATCCAAACGGTGGCTTGGAAATCTGGTTGGGCCACAACCCATGAGGATCGCCATGCCTGCAACCCCCGTTCATTCTCACCCGCATGCGCTCTCACCCGTCTCTGGTCGGAAAGATACCCAAAATTTCCCCCCATGCTCGCATTGAACCGGCCAATTTTTCTTTCGGTAACGACTCTATTTTTTTACACAATCTTGACTCTTCACGTAATCAATTCTCCCCAGACAACCGGTAGAAACACTGGAATGGCAAGCTGTTTTGTAAACCGAGTTTTCCATAAAAGCATTATGGTTTACTCGCTACTTTGGGTATAATTGGAACTGCCCGCGGACAGGCTCCGTAAACCTTTTCGCGGTCCCAAGCGCATTTAAGATTTGTTCTCAATAACCCAAAGATTATTAAGCTGCTGGGGGATATATGAAAAAAGCACCATGCTGTATTACTACATCCCTGACAACCATCATGCTCGGAATCGGACTGTCGCTGGGGGGGGGGCCAACGCCCTCGATGGCGTGGAATGCGAAGTGCGTCATTTACATATGAACCAGCCTCTACCGCCTGGCGCTGACGCTCGATGCCGAAGAGTGCTTCCCGCGAATCTTGATCGTTCCTATATTCTGTGCGTGCCATCGAAGCTCAAAGCCGATCCGGAACCCGTACCGCTCGTATTGGCCTTCCACGGCGGTGGAGAAAACGCGGACGCATCTGTTTTCCAAAGCCGGACCCAGTGGGAGGTCAGTGGCCTCAACAATGAATTCATCGTCGCCTATCCCAACGGTTGTGGGACAAATACACGTCTACCTGGCCAAGCAACCAGGTTAGTTTGCGATAGTACGGGTTTTAACCTGAGCTGGAACGCGGAAGGAGGTGATCCACGAGGTGTTGCGGAACTGTGCGGAATCGATGATCACGCATTCGTGGAACAGGTCATTGCCGACATACAGACGCGGTATCCGCTCAAACAGGACAAGATTTTTGCCGTGGGCCATTCCAAGGGTGGAGCCTTTTCTTATAGCCTGGCATGTGATTTGTCGACCACGTTTGCCGCAATCGGCGTCACCGCCGCCACCCTATCGGATGCGAGCTGCCAACCCAGCAACGCGGTTTCGATATTCCATGTTCATAATTTGCGAGATCCGGTCATTCCTTTCGCTGGCGGCGGTGTCGATCCCGACTTCCAGTGGCCGCCCGTCACGCCCGGGCTTGAGCTTTGGGCCAGGGTAAATGGATGCACCCTCTCCATCGACGGTCATGATTTCGGTGATGACGTGTGCGCCAAGGCGAACTGTCCGGCGGGTTTACAGGTCGAATTATGTCTGGTTGACGCAACCGGCGACACTACTGTCGATCCAGTAAGCGCGCACCGATACTTGACCTATGACGAGGCTTTCAGATTGCGTAACTACAACAAGAAAAAGAATGTCTATAAAAATGTTCGCGATGCATTCGCGGAACGATACCTGGAGTAATCGTTCAAAGCAAAATGCCATCGTCTGAATTTCATGAACAACCCGAGCCGGACAGCCTGCTGCCCGGCTCGGATACATATGTGGAATTAACGACGTGGGCAATTTCAATCAGACTACCAGATAGAATGATGAGAGGTTTAAATTTCATGATTGCACCCGGAAAAACCAGCCCAAAACCACCCTCGGGCATTTTGAATCGACTCCCTGTCCGTTTGAGTGTCCTGAGTCTGTCGGTATTGCTGATCGCGGGTTGCCCGGGAGAACAGACACCCAGCACGGCTCAAGGCTACAATCGGGGAAGCCAGCAATCCGGTCCCGCCGGATATGCGGATAGCGCTCGTAGCAGCCGTCTCATCGAGCGATTCAGACAATTCGACCATAACGGTGATGGCGCTCTCACCCTGGATGAGGTAGGGCGCCCTGGCCTGTTCGAACGCCTGGACCAAAACGCGGATAACCTGGTCACGCTGGAGGAAGCCAGAGTCTACGTCAGAAACCGGCGTCAGCTTGCCTACAACACGAACAATACGAGAATGGACGCGGCGCCCCCGGCCCTACCGCCGGTCGCCGAGGCAAGAGCGTATTCGAGGGCCGACACCAGGAGCCTTACAGCTACCGACGCCGGGATCAATCGATACCCGAACCTTCGTTACGCAGCCATTCCAGGGGTTGATCCCAATCTCCTGAGCCTGGATGTCTACGCTCCCAAAACCGGCCAGCAACATCCGGTCGTGGTGATGATCCATGGCGGAGGCTGGCAGCGGGGGGACAAGGCCAACCCCAACGTGGGAATAGAAAAAGCCCAATTCCTGGTGCCGCGGGGTTATGTATACGTCAGCATCAACTACCGCCTGTCGCCCGCCGTAAAGCATCCTGCTCATGTTCAGGACGTGGCAAAGGCATTGGCCTGGATAAACGACAACATCAATCGATACGGTGGCGATCCTGACCGAATCTACCTGATGGGCCACTCCTCCGGGGCGCATCTGGCGGCCTTGGTGAGCACCGACGAACAGTATCTCCGGGCGCTCAACAAAAACCTGGGTATGATCAAGGGAGTGATCTTGCTCGACACCGCCACTTACAATCTCACCAAGCGAGCGAACCCAGTCGGTGAAGCCGGCGCCAGACGGCGTGGCATGTTATTCGAAGACGCTTTTGGCGCCGACCGCAAGACATTGTCGAGCGCTTCCCCAATCAATCACGTCGCCCCTAACAAAGGCATTCCACGTTTTCTGATATTCACTCCATCAGGCCCCGATCCCGCTAGAGTGAATCTCTCCCAAGAATTCGCCAGTACGTTAAATAGAGCGGGCGCTCCCGCCAGGATCATTACAGTGCCGGGGAAAAACCATCAGGCCATGAATAGTGACGCGGGCCGGCCAGGAGATATTCTAACGACAAACATTCTCGAGTTTCTCAAAACTCCGCCTTCCACCCCCATTTCAAGATGAAATATCAACTTTCAAGCCTTGGACTCCTGCATTGCAATGTGCCAGGGTGAAAACTTTATCCTCAAGAACCTTGGCGATTATCCGTTCAATCGGACTAGCATTAGGCTGGGTTCAATGATAGCAATACGTTCAAAATCTCGATCACTGTGTAAAAGTGAAGCCTGGTGTTCGATGGCGATACAAGCAATCAAACAGTCGCCCGCACTGCGTGGAGTAATACCCCGCTCCCGGCAACGCCGGTAAAGATCCGCCGCAGCGGCAAAAGTATCAAGTCCATGGATAGGCTTGAGTACCGGATAACCACTCAAGTAGCTGCGCAATGTCGAGAATGCTTCTCTGGAGCGAACGCCTTGTAGCAACTCCAGGTAAATCCACTCCGTCAATGCCACTGGAGACCGCTGGGCCAATGCGAGATCAAGGGCTACCACCGCCGATGTCTTGTTGGCTCTGATATAATCGATCCAGACAGACGTATCGACCAAGAGCACGACGCTTTATTCCTTGGCGTCAGTTGAATCTTCCTCGAATGATCGTCCGGCACGAGCTTGCTTATAATCGTAATCAGGCGCGATCAGGTCGCTACCAAACAGCTCTCGTAAATCCAGCCGCTTGTGGCCCGCCACGAGTTCCCTCAGGGCAAGGTCTACCACTTCACGCTTGGTTTTGGTTCGGGTGAGCCGCATCGCTTCGGCGACAAGCTGATCATCAAGCACAATATTGGTACGCATATTATACACCTCCCATGTGTATTATAGAATTGTTTCCACTCAACGCCAATCACCAGTAATTCGCCGAAACTGGCGCCTGCAAGCAGGTCGTCGGCTGCAGGCGACAGGGAGTTCACGAACACGAGAGGCGATAAGCATTACATCGGATGCGACGCGATATACTCTCGCAGCACTTCATCCATGCGCGTTTGCCAACCTCTGCCGGTGGCACGGAAATACGCCAGCACCTCCGGCGAAAAGCGAATCGCCACCTGCTCCTTGGTCGGGCGCTTGTTCGGCCCGCGCGCGCGGCGAAGCGCGGTGAGGGTGGCCTTCACTCCACCGCCCGGCGTAACCACGGCGTCCGCCCAATCGATGTCACGGGTTTCGGGATCGTCCACAACATCTGGCGCGGCGGCGATAGCGGCTTCGATTTGCTCAGGGCTGAACTTGCGAAAAGTAGCATCGGGTTTGCTTTCGAGGCGTTTCGACTCATCCCAAGTGACCATAACTAAATTGTAGATACATTTTGCTGGCCCATCAAGCAAATCATAGAGGCGCCAGCCATATACCATCCCGACGTGTACGATACGCTGGCCGCAACTGTCTGTAATATATGCTTACCGATAGCCGAAACGCCGGGCCAGCGCCACGGTCGTCGGGCTGAAGCCCGAACCGTCGGGCATCCAGTCCAGCGGATCGGTCAAATTGACCCTGGGCGGCGCGCCAGGCCGCAATTCTGGCTTTTCCATGTACTTGCGGTCGTTGCCGCCACGGGCGTTGGCCGGTCCGATTCCGGCGAACGGCGAGTTTTCCGGATGCTTCATCGCCTCGATGGCTGCCGCGTCGGTCCGAACCTCCAACCATTCGGCCACTTGCCGTAAATACCGATCCGGGTCGGTCAGCAGCAATTCGCCCTGCAGGCGGATGCTCTGCCTCGCAGGCAGGCGTTCCGTGAAGCGAAGAATGCGATCATGAACTTTAAACCAGTAGTTTTCGATCCGCTCCGTATTCCCGGCATCGGCCGCTTCAGCGTCCTTACCCTGCCGTCTTCGATGCATCTCGTACAGGGATTTTCCGGTCGAGCGCGGATGGCGCACCAGGTGCAGAAAACAGGCTTTGGGGAAAGTCCGATAAAGGCGGACCAGATTGTCGAATTCGCTGCAATTGCTCGGGCTTTTCTCGACGAACCGACGATTCCCCAGCCGCCGGGCCACATGGTACGCCAACTCCGCCGTTGTCATATCGGGTCGTTCGCGCAGCCATTGCCAGGCCCGTTCGACGGTCGCCTCCGTTTGTTCGCCTTCATGCAATTGGGCGATGGTTCTGGCCAATCCATCCAAACGGTGCAGGTTGCCAGGACCGAGCTTCCGAAACCACCGGAAAACTTCACCCACCGTATCGGCGACGAAGAAGTTGGTTTCCGGCAATCCATACAACTCGGGGTGCTGGCCCAGCATGCCGCACACCACCGAGGAAAAGGAACGCGCCGGGCAGAGAATGAAGACCGGACGATGATCGGTCCGTGCTTGATCGCTCACCACACCACTCCACAACCGCCGTCAATCGAGAAAATCGCTGAACCAGCCGTCCACGTCCGGTTCCGAGCGGTCGTCCCGCCGCTGCTCCTGGCCCTCCGCCACCGGGCGTTGCCGACTCCGATCCGGGCTCAGGGCCGCGCGCCACTCGGCCAGGGCTCCCAATTCCCGTTCGACCTGGTTCAACTGTTCGATCAACCGGGCCATGGTCTCGTCCATGCTCCGCAGAACCTGCCGGATTCCTTCGAGGTGGGCATCGAACCGCGGCAGCGCCGCGGCCAGCGGATCCGGGCGCTGTTCCCGGCTCGAATCCGACGATTCCTCGAACGTGAACCCGCCACCCCCCGGAAGCGACCGCAACAGCCGTTTCAGTTGCCGGACTCCGACGCCGGCGACGGTCTCTTCGCCCGGCGCGGTGGGTTCGAGTTGCGCCAGAATCCAGCGAATCCGGGCCGCGACGGGGTGATTGCCCTGGCCGCGCACTCGCAAAAAACCGACCAACTGCCGCAAGCGTTCCTCGCTGATCCGGGTTCCCGAAATCAGCCGCCCATCGGGAGCGGGCTGTTCGAGAAACTGAACGATCCGTTGCAGGAAAACCCGCTGTCCGCCATCGGGCGAAGCCTGCCGCCGCTGTCCGCTTTCAATTGCCGCGCTCATTCGCACCTCCGTCGAGTCGGGAACGAATGCTCCCGAACTGTCTTATAATCGCGTCCGGAAAATCCAGCTTGCGATGCCCCGGCCCGGAAGCCCGCGCCGTCGCGGGTTTTGCGTCGTCAATCCTCACGACCCGGTCGTCAACCTCATGCCTGCGCAGTCCACTTTCCAGTTCCACGCCATTCCCGCCGATCTTCTGCCCGAGGCGGGTCGTTACCTGATCCAGGCAGCCGCCTGGTTCCAGGGCTGGTTGTATCTGGGCATAACCTGCTATCCGGCGGACCCCTATCGATCCGGCGCCACGCTTCTGCTGCGCCATCGCTTGCGCGAATCCGGCTGGGAGCCGGTTTACACCGCGACGGTCGAATCCCGCTGGATCGCCCGCGATGGACAGTATCGCCAGTTCCCGCTGGAACTCGGCTGGCGCGCTCTGTCCGTCCTGCCGGGAACCGCGCAACCGACCCCGGCGTTGTATGCGATCCGGCTGGGACTGCGCGCGCCCGCCATCCTCCATTCCCAGGACGGCGTCCGCTTCGAGGAACTGCCCAAACCCGCGACGGGCGGCGGTCACGACCCGTTCGTCAGCCTGCGCGGTTTTTCAGGCAAGGTCTTCGCCATCCCCGCCAGCGCGGCTCACGACAGCGGACGCGGCGGCGCGGTGGCCTACGTCACCGACGACCCCCGGTCCCAGCCATGGCATCCCGCCTGCGCGCCCGGATTCGGCGATGCCGAAAACCGGACAGTCGACGGCTTGCAGGTCGCCAACGGCCAGTTGTACGCGGCGGTCGGCAATCCGTTCGGCTTCCAGTTGTGGAAGACTTCGGCCCACGGCGAACCACCCTTCGAGTGGGAGCAGGTCCTGAACGAAGGCGCTCAGCGTTACACGCTCGATCC
>DGFE01000149.1:19189-21015 GCA_002391525.1 Competibacteraceae bacterium UBA3908 | reverse complement strand
ACGGGCGTTGGGAACTGGTGATGGGCACGCCGCGTTTCTCGCCCATCGGACTGCAAGTGCCGCTTTCCGCTCACGGCCCCGGTTTCGGCGATGCCGGCTATGGGCGGGTTTCCCGGCTCGCCGCCACTCCCGACGCGCTGTACGCCGTCCTTGGCCGCCACGAATCGCCGTCCAGCGCCGATCCCGCGTCCGCCGCCGGATCCGGATCCCGGTTGTGGAAAAGCCGCGACGGCGAGAACTGGCAGGCGATCACCCAAGGAGATTTCGCGCCGCCGGCGGCCACCAGCCTGCGCGTGTTGCAACCGACTCCGCACGGACTGGTGGCTGCCGGCGACTGGGATCTCGCGCTCGACCCGGCCGCCCGACCGGGCATCTGGCTGGAACGGAAATAACCGTTCGCTTCCCTCACCTGCCTGTGAGCACGGGATTCGAGCCTTCAAGGCAGCCACGACCACACCTCGATCATCACGAACCGCACCAGGGCGCGGGTGAAGGCGACGATCAGCGGCTTGTCGCCCGCCGCGATCTTGGCGAAACCGCTCATCTGCGATTTCAGCAAACCGTCCGGGTTGGGAATCTCGACCGTCACCCGAACCGCGCGCACGAACGGGTTGTCGGGATTTGGCTCGACCACCGGGGCAATCACCGCCACCCGGCCCGCGAAATCCCGCAACGGATAGGCCCAGACCCGCAGTTGCACCGGCGCGTCCAACCCTACTTCGCCGATGTCGGTTTCCGGCGCCAGAATCTCGGCCTGCATGACCCGGCTGTCCTCCACGGTCGCGAACAGATCGCCTTCCTTCAGAAAGCCGCCGGTCTTGAATTCCAGTCGCGGCGTGACGATCTTGCCGGCGACCGGGGCGCGCAGGCGGGTCCGTTCCCGCTGGTCCTGGAGATAAGCCAGTTGTTCGCGCAACTGCCTGAGTTCGGCCTGCTTGGCGGTCACTTCCATCGACAGCGGCGGGCTCTTGATCAGCTTCAGGTTGGCCTCGGCGACCGCAACCGCCGCCTGATCCACCTCGGCGGTCTTGACCGCCTCCTGGTACTCCAGATCCTTGACCACGCCTTGCCGGTGCACCGGCTCCAGCAACTCCCGCAGCTTGCGGCTGTGGCTCGCCCGCACCTGGGCCAGCGCCAACTGTTCGCGGGTGGCCTCGATGGCTTCCGCCTTGGGGCCGTGCAGCAACAACTCCAGTTCCGCCTGCTTGCGCTCGATTTCCGCGCCGGTGGCGACGATGTCGTGCTCCTGTTCCCAGGCGCTGAGTTCGGCCAAGGTCCGATCCGGCGTCACCCATTGGTTTTCGCGGACCAGCACCCGCGCCACCACGCCCGGCGTCACCGCGTGAACCTCGGCGCGGGCGGTCGGAAACAGCGTCACCTCGCCGGTGACCTCGTAGGGATAAGGCAGCAACGACACGGCAACCAGCAGTGCCAGCACGGCCAGCCGTAACCCATGACGGCGACGCGATGGACCGTTTGCAACGCTCGCGGTCGCCGGCGAACCCGGCACCGCGCGGGTGTCGTTCCGGGATTCGGCGACCGTGGTGGCGACGGTCGGCAGCGGTGGCTGCGCCCCGCTCCGTTCCCGCCGGCGGGCCAACCGATCCAGCGACCAGCGCGTCACCAGCGCCACCAGCGCCAGAAACAACACCACGCCCACCCCCTGGAATCGCAGTTCCAGTCCGATGGCGATCATCAGCAAGACCACGCCGGCCAGCATCAGTACAAAAGCCACGCTGGCGACGGCATATCCCAACAAGCCGTATTTCTCGCCAGCCGCCAATCCCGCCGGGGGCCGGCGTCCGCGCAGATACAAGCCCAGCACC
>DGFE01000149.1:0-18858 GCA_002391525.1 Competibacteraceae bacterium UBA3908 | reverse complement strand
GACCAGCGCCATGTGACCCAGCACGAAACCGTAGGAACCCAGCGTGCCGCCCGTTTCCAGCGTCAGCCGCCACAGCAGGGTGCCGCCGACGAACAGAGCCAGCTTGGTCAGCAGCGCGGCCGCGGCCACCCACAGTCGCCGCTCGCGGGACAAACCCCGCAACCGTTTGGCGATGAAGAAACGCAGAACGACGCCATACGCCAGTCGGATGCCGAAACGATCCACCCGACCGCCACAACGCACGCAGGTCACACCCTGGGCGAGCTTGCTCAGCAGGTTGATGACGAACAGGCCGAAGACGAACTTGAACAACAGGTGCGGTCCCGGATCGGCCAATTTCTGCAAGGCGCGCTGATACTGCGGCTGGTTGTACAGCAGTACCAGCAAGGCCAGCGGTACGCCCGGCGCCAGCAGCCAGACTCCGTGACGCAACCAGCCCAATCGCTCGGCCAGCCAGGCGAATCCCTGTCGGGAATCCAGCGACACCCAGCGATAGACGCCACTGGCCCGATCATCGTCGTCGGCGTCCAGTGGATCGACGTCCGTTTCGACCAAGGGTTCGTCGCTGGCGGGCTCCAGCAATCCCAGCGCCGCCATGTCCCGATAGAACCGGTCCAGTCGCTCGACGGTGATGGCCAGCCCGAACCGACGGGCGAAAGCGGCTCGGATATCCTCCGCACCGCTGGCTTCCGCCAGCGCCCGGCACAGAAACACCTCTTCCTCGCCCAGTTCGAAGCGCTCATCACTGGCAGGATTCCGTACCTGATAGCGACCAGCGGATCCAGCGGGTTCAAACCGCAAATCCCGCCGCAAGCGCCAGCGGACGGGCGCGTCCGAGTCATCCTCGCGCCGGGCGTCGTCGGGTTGCGTCACGATCAGCGTCCCCGCCGGCGGTTCAACCAGGCGGCCATGATCCGCTCCTGCTGGCGCAGGAAATCCTGCATGAGGGTGAAATGGGCGGCGACGGCGGCGGACCGGTCCGCGTTCGCCGGCATCGGTCGGGGATCGACGGTGGGCCGGTCGGCGACGGCGGTGGCCGGAACGGGCGAACCGAGCCAGTCGCGCAACTGCCGCAGCTCCGCTTCCGACGGCTGAATGACCGGAATGGCGGTGGACAGATAAGGCGCCGGTTCGGCGGATTTGACCGGGACGCCGCCATAGAGCAGGTCCAGATCGAGGTCGATGCCCTGCACGAACAAGGCGCCCAGCAGATGCCGCAACTGGACGGCGCCGCCGCGCCGGCGGTCATCGCAGGCCATGGCGACATGCGGCTTGTTGCGCAGGATGTCCCGGACGAAGGCGGTCAGATGGCTGTCCGGGCCGACCTCGATGAACAGCCGCGCGCCGCCCCGGTACAGATGTTCGATGCTCTCGCGGAATCGCACCGGCTGCCGGTATTGCGCGGCGGCCGTATCCCGGATTCCATCCGCGGCGTTCGGAAACGGCTCCGCCGTCACGCACGAATACAGCGTGATCGCGGTCGGGGCGAACTCGACGCCCTCGAACAGGCGCCGGAACGCTTCCGCCATCGGCGCCATCGCGGGGGTGTGATAGCCGCGATCCAGCGCCAGCACGCTGCAAAACGCGCCCTGCCGTTTCAGATGCTCGTGCGCGGCGGCAACGGCGTCGGTCGGTCCGAACAGGATGAACTGGTTGGTGCAGTTGTCCATGGTCAGCTGCAGTCGGGGATCCGCCGCCAGCACTTCCCGCACCCGCTCCAGCGGCAGGGCGCCCACCGACAGCAAGCGGCCATCGGGAATCGCGCCGTCGGATTCCAGTTCACGATACAGCCCGTTCATGCGGCGGATGCATGCGCCGAGTCCGGCTTCGTCCAGCCGGGGAATTCCCGAAGCCACCAGGGCGGCGTTCTCGCCGGTGCTGTGCCCCAGCAGCGCGTCGGCCCGCACCCCGAACGCGGACAGCAGCGCGAACAGCGCCTGATCGGCGGCGAACACCGATTCCGACCCCAGCTCCATGCCGCGCAGCTGCGTCTGCAACAGCGCCCGGTCTTCGGCGGCCAGCCCGGTCGGCGGCGGGAAGATCGCCTGGCTCGGTGCGATCTCCCGCTCTCCGTCGTACAGACCGTCGAGAAAATCGAACCAGCGGCGCACCCGCGGAAACTCCACCGCCAAATCCCGCAGCATGTTCGGATACTGCGAATTCTCGCCCGGAAACAGCAACGCCACGCGCCCGGCAAGCGGCCTGGCGCTGAAATAGACGCCTTCGCGGGTCTGGAGATGGTCCCTGGCGCCATCGGCCAGCCTGCCGAGTACGGCCGTCAGTCGGGCGTCCAGTTCGCGAGCGTCCCTGGCGACCACCGCCAGCCGCTGATCGCCTTGATCACGCCGCCGCCAGAGCTCGGCGGCCAGTTCCCGCAAATCGGGCGCCGGCTTCGAGCGAATCCGCTCGCGCACCCCTTCGACCTGAGCGAGCAGCGCCGCCCGGTCGGGCTGGACGAACACCAGCAGTTCGTTGCCGGGTCGCCAGCGTCGCCCCAGAAAAGCCGACAGCGGCTCCACGGTCTGGCCCGGCGCTTCTTCCAGCACGGCATGGGTGTTGACGCCGCCGAAACCGAAGGCGTTGACCGCCGCGCGGCGCGGCGTCCGTCCGCCGTGAATCCAGGGCCGGGTTTCGGTATTGAGGTACAGGCGGGTCCGCTCCAGTCCCAGCCCCGGATTGACCTCCTCGCACAGGGTCGGCGGCAGCACCCGGTGATACAGCGCCAGGGCCGTCTTGATCAGCGCCGCCGCGCCCGCCGCCGGAATACAGTGGCCGATCATGGACTTGACCGATCCCAGCGCGATATCCGGCAGCCGCCGGCGCTCGCCCAGCACTTGGCGGAGCGCCTGGATTTCGGTCTCGTCCCCCAGCGGAATGCCGGTGCCGTGCGCCTCGACCAGCCCGACGCCGTCCGGGGTCAAACCGGCCTGGGCATAGGCGCGCCGCATCGCCAGCACCTCGCCCTCCAGCCGCGGCGCCATCAGGCCCTTGGCGCGCCCGTCCGACGACTGGCCGATGGATTTCAGCACCGCGTAGATCCGGTCGCCGGCCCGCACGGCGTCCTCCAGCCGCTTCAGGACCAGCACGCCACCACCCTCGCCCAGCAAGGTTCCGTCGGCGGCGGCGGCGAACGGGCGGACCCGTGAGGATCGCGACAGCGCGCCCAACTGGCAGAACACCATGTACACCAGGGGCGGAGTCGAGGTGTTGACGCCACCGGCCAGCATGATGTCGGCCCGGCCCCGCCGCAGCTCGGTCATGGCGGCGTCCACCGCGATCAGCGACGAGGCGCAGGCGGCGTCGACGATATAATTGGGTCCCATCAAATTCAGGCGGTTGGCGATACGCCCGGTCATCATGTTGGGCACCAGGCCGGGAATGCCGTCGGTGTCCAGCGGCAACAACCGGCGTTTGAGCAGCGCCCGGATCCGCTGGGCCGTCGCCGCGTCCAGTTCCGGGAACAGTTCCCCGAGCAGCGCCACGGTCTGGTCCAGCACCACGCAGTGCTGCACGCCGTTGATGCTGGCCCGGTTGGGGTGGATACCGTGCCCGAGGATCACCCCGACCGTCTCCGGGCGATAGGCGCCTTCGGTCAGGCCGGCGTCCAGCAGGGCTCTTTTGACCAGATCGAGGGCATGAAACTGGTCGGGTTCGCCGCCGGTCAGCGAGACCGGCATGATGCCGAACGACCGGGGATCGAAGCGGGACAGCTCGCGCAGAAAGCCGCCGCGCCGGGTGTAGATGCGCGCCAGATCGTCGCTGTCGGGATCGTAAAACCGGTCTGCACCCCAATCCGGCAGCGGCTCGTCGATGGCGTCCACCTGATGGAGGATGTTGTACCAGTAGGCGGCCAGATCGGGCGCTTTGGGAAACAGGGCCGCCATGCCGACGATGGCGATGTCGCTGTCTGCGGTCACGGTCATGGCTGGCGGGAAGGCATCGGGGCGGAATGGGTTCAGCCGCGCGCGCCGCCGGCCCAGCCGCCGCCCAGGCGGTTGAGGGCGGGACTGGCCGCGCATTCGAAGTCGTCGATGGCGAGCCGGAGTTGGCCAGCGGCATCGACGAACCGGATATGGCAGCGCACGTCGGGATCGGCGGCGGCGGACAGGATGTCGAGCCGGACGTGCAGCGGTTCCGGCCAGGGCTCCGGCGCCAGCCAGCGGATGCGGCCCAGCCGGCTGGGCAGGGGCGTCGCGCTCCGTTGCAGGCGGGTCCAGACGATCAATGCCTGAAACGCCCCGTCCACCAGCGCCGGATCGAACAGCCAGCGCCCGGCGGCGGCTGGTGGATAAAAGTCGGCTGCCCGGCTCGGGCGCAGGGTCGCGACGATACCGCGGTCGTGATAGCCCTGAATGCCGGTCAGGGTCTGAAACAGCGGTCCGTGGAACAGCCAGCGCCGGTAAATCTCGTCGACCGTCAACGGCGCCGGTCGCAGCTCCATCGCCGGCTCGTCGATAGACATCGCTTCGGCGGTCGACCCGACGAGGACCGTGGCCTGATAGCAGGGCCGCGCCTGGCCGTCGCCATCGTCCAGCAGCGCGGTGAACCGTCGCTGGCCGGCCAGCGGCGGGTCGGCGGTTTCCCGCAACGTCAGCCGCAGCGGCGCGTCGTCCCGTTCCTGGAGGCTCAGGCCGCGCAACAGTCGCACATCCCGCAACTCGAAGGTCGCGGCCTCCGGGCAGAGCGCCGCGACCGCCTCGGCCATGTACTCCATCGCCACCGCGAACGGCAGCACCGGTGCTCCATCCAGCCGGTGCTGATCCAGATACGGATCGCTGACCAGATCCACGGTCTTGGCGAACCGCCTTTCGTCTTCCCGCTGCGTAAAACGGCCACCGTACAGCAGTGCCCATGGCCCTGTGGCGATCACGGCCGGATCGACCGCGCCGGGCAGCGCGCTCAACCGGGCTTCTTCGTATTCCCACGGAAAATCGCCCGCCACCACTTCGGCTTCGGTGACCGGTCCGTATAGCAACTCGTTCAACAGCAACCGGCGACCCGCCGCCGCATCGACGAGCTGGACGCCGCGCGCCTCGAACTGCCGCCGCACTTCGGGCGTGACCATGCCGACGCCATGCGTGGTCCGGTCCCAGGGACTCCAGTGGATGGCGACGACCTTGACCCGTCCGCCCCAGCGCGCGGACAGTCCCCACGCCAGCCGGCTCAGAATCTCGTTGGCGGTGGCGTAATCGGCCTGACCGCGATTGCCGAAACGCCCGGCCACCGAGGCGAAGAAGGCGAGAAACTTCAGGGTGTCCGGGCGCAGGTGCTTCGCCAGCAGAAAAGCGCTGTCCACCTTGGTATCGATCACCCGGTCGATGCCGGCGCGGGATTTGTCGAGCAGCCAGCCGTCCTCGATCACCCCGGCGCCGTGGATCACCGCGTCGAGGCGGCCATGCCGTTGGTAAAGATCGTTCAGCAGGCTGACCATGGCCGCCTCGTCGCGGACATTCACCACCCGATAATCCACCCGCGCGCCCAAGGCGGCGAAGTCGGCCAGATTGGCGCGGATTTCCCGGTCGCGCAGCACGGCCTGAATCCGTCGTTCGATCTCGACCGGACGCGGCGTCTGACCTCCGGCGGTCGGTTGGGCGACGAAATGGCGGCGCAGCGCGGCGGCGTCCGGCAAATCCCGGAGCGCCGGGTCCTCGGCGTCCGGCAACGGCGTCCGTCCCAGCAGGACCAGCGTCGGTCGGAAGGCCGCCAGTTCCCGCAACGTCTCGGCGGTGATCCCGCGCGCCCCACCCGTGGCCAGCACCACCCAGTTCTCGTCCGGCTGGCGCAATGGCTCCGGCAAGGGGGACAGCGACGCCGGGACCGTGCGAAAAACGGTGCGAACGCCGCCAGGATAGCCCACTTCGCGGCGACCGCCCGGAAACGCCAGTTCGCGCAATACCCAGGCCGCCACCTGTTCGGGATCGTCGGTCGGGTCCACATCCAGCGCCTTGCCGACGAAGCCGGGCCGGTCGGGATCGGGATTCCATTCCAGATTCAGCGTCTTCACCAAACCCGTCAGCCCGGCGGCGCCGGGAAACGGCAGGTCCGCGCCGGGCGTTCCGGGCGCCTCCCCGCGTCCGAACCGGCCACCGAGACCGCTGACCGTCAGCAGGCGACCGTGCTCGCGCAGTTCGGAACCGACCAGTCGCAGCAGATCGAACAGGGTCTTGACCTCCAGTCCGATCCGCTCGCGCCAGTTCGCCAGCGAAGCATCGACGGCCAGCGGTGGCCGGCCCAGCGGCGACAGATGGATCACGCCCCGGATGGCCGCGTTCCGCCATTGCGCGTCCAGCCAGTGCGGCAGGCGGTCGGCGTCGCCGAGCACTTCCTCGGGGATCAGCATCGGCTGGACGCCAGCCTCACGCAGCTTCCGGCTGAGGGCGTCCGCCACGCCCAGATCATCCGGGGTCAACAGATACAACCCCGGCTCCAACGCCGCCGGCGGAGCCGTCAACGGCTCCGCGTGCGCCCTGACGACATACCGGGACAGGGGGGCGCACCGTTCGGAACCCGTCCCGGTTGACTCAAAAGGGCGACTGCCCTCCCCCGCCGCCGCGGTGGCTGGCGCTGGCGCGTCCGCGCCGACGGCAAGCTTGGCGGCGACCGCGTCCACAATCTGCTGGAAGGTATGCAGACCGGCGATTTCCTCCATGTACGGCTGGAGTTGCCGGGCGGTCGGGGCTGGCAGCGAGCGGCGGAACAGGCCCAGGATTTCCACCCGCTTGATGGAATCGATGCCCAGATCGGCCTCGATGTCCTGATCCAGTCCCAGCAGCTCCGGGGGATAGCCGGTGCGCTCGCTGACGATCTTGAGCAGCAGACTCTTGAGATCCGGTAGTTCCACGCCCGGCGCCGCCAGCGGCGTCACCGTAGCCGCTGGCGGCATCGGCGCGACGGACGGCGCTCCGCCGATGACCGGCGCCGCATCCACCGACGCGGGCGCGGCGGGTAACGTGACGGGTGGTGCGGCGACGACGGGCGGTGTCGGCGCGACCAGCGGCAGGGCGGGCGGTGGCGGTTGCGCCACCAGTCCGGCCGTTCCGTCCTCGCGGCTGGCCGCGAAATAGGCCAGCATCACCCGCTCCTGCAACTGCAGAAACTGGCGCATGGTTTCCTGATAGCCGGCCAGCGCCTGATCGGCGGCCCACGGCGTGGCGGGACCGGTCGTCAGGGGCGGACCGGATGGCATGTTACTCATCTCGTCGATCTCCAGGGATTGTCCGCTCGCCGGGACCGCGACGGGCGGCGGCGGGGATGGTTGCCGAACCGCGTCGTCCGCGGTCAACGGCGGTTCCATGCCGAGCGCATGCGGTTCGCCCGGACGCCGGATGCCGGCTCCGCTGAGCAGCCAAACGTGAGCGGGCAGCGGCGCGGGTCGGGATTGCTCCAGCAACCGTTCCAGCGGCGACTCGTCCGTCGCCCGTCCGGCGAACAAGGGCGCCAATTCCAGCGCGACGCCGCTGGCCAGCAACGCCGCCAGCGCGTGCAGCAATCCGGTCAGACCACCGCCCCGATCATCCACCGCCACCGCCAGATGGGGCCGCTCGCCCAGAATCTGCCGGGTCAGCCGGGTCAGCACATCGCGCGGACCGACCTCGAGGAACACGCGCGCGCCGGCGGCATACATCGCCTCGATCTCGCCGGTGAAATTCACCGGCGCGGCCAGATGCGCGGCCAGCAAGTCCCGGATCGCCGCCGGATCGCCCGGATACGCCGCCGCCGTAGCGTTGCCGTAGACCGCGAACGCCGGCGGCTGGAACGGCAGTTCGGCCATCGAGGCCGCCAGTCGCGCCTGGGCCGGCTCGACGATGGGCGAATGAAACGCGGCGGCCACGGCCAAGGGCGCGGTCGCGATGTCGCGGGTCGCCAGCGCCTGTCGCGCTTGCTCGATGGCGGCGGCGGACCCCGACAACACCAGTTGCCGGGGCGCGTTGTAGTTGGCCAGGGTGACGCTCTCGACGCCGGCCAGCGCCGCTTTCACCGACTCGACATCGGCCCGCGCCGCCAGCATGGTCCCCAGTTCGCCGCCGGCGGCGGCTTCGACGATGAACCGGCCCCGCGCCTCCGACAACCGCAGCAGCGTCTCCAGATCGAGCACGCCCGCCGCGTGCAGGGCTGCGTATTCGCCGTAACTGTGTCCCGCCGCCAGTTCCGGTCGCAGATTCAGCGTCTTCAGCCATGCCCACAGTCCGGCCTCGACCGCGCCCAGCGCCGGCTGAGCGATTTCGGTGCGGGTCAGGCGCGCGCGCGCCGCCTGCGCGGTCTCGGGCCTAAAACGGCTGGGCGGATAGATGAAGGCGCTCAGCCGGTCTCGATCCCGCTGGCTGGCCCCGATGGCGTCTCGCAACACCTCGTCGGCCTGCTCCAGAGTCGCCGCCAACTCCGGCAGGGCCACCGCCAGTTCGCGCAGCATGTCGGGATACTGGCTGCCCTGTCCCGGAAACAGCACCGCCAACCGGGCCGCCTGTCCGTTTTCTTCGGTCCAGGATCGAGGCAGGTAAACGCCTTCGCAATCGGAACGCTGCTCTCCGCGCAGCAAAACCAGCGCCGCGGCCAGTCGTTGTTCCAGCTCCGCGAGAGAGCCGGCCACGACGGCCAGCGTCCGCCCCCGCTCCGGCAGCGTCCGCGCCAGCGCCGCCGCCAGTTCCGGCAGGCGCGGTTGCGCGCCGGCCCGCAACACGGCTTGCAGTTCGAGCAGTCGGGCGCTCAGTTCCGCCTCGTCGTCGGCGCGCCAGACGAACAGCTCAGCCGGCCAGTCCGGCAACGGAGCGCGCACCGCAGGGTCGCTTTCGCCCGGATGCTCTTCCAGCGTGGCGTGGAAATTGGTGCCGCCGAAGCCGAAAGCGCTGACGCTGGCCCGTCGCGGTTGCCCCGCCTGCCGCAGCCACGGTCTTGCCTCCGGGCACACGAACAGCGGACTGGCCGCGTCGCGCAGCGGCGGCAACGGCTGACTGACCCCGCGATGCGGCGGCAACACCCGGTAATGCAACGCCAGGGCGGCCTTGATCAGGCCGGCGACGCCAGCGGTGGCCTTGGTATGGCCGATCAGGGTCTTGACCGAACCGATTGCGCCGCTGGCCGGCTGTCCCCCCGTTTCACCCAGCAGCGTCGTCACGGTTTCCAGTTCCGCCCGGTCGCCGGCCACCGTGCCAGTGCCGTGCGCCTCCCACAGCCCAACCGTGGCCGGCGAATAACCGGCATCCCGGTAAGCCCGCCGCAACGCGCGCAACTGTCCCGCCGGTCGGGGCGCGGTCAGTCCCTTGGCGCGACCGTCGCTGGAACCGGCGATGCCCTTGATCACGGCGTAGACCCGGTCGCCGTCCCGTTCGGCATCCTCCAGCCGTTTCAGCACCACCGCCGCCACGCCCTCGGCGATGGCGATGCCGTCGGCCCGTTCGTCGAAGGTGCGCGGGCGGCCTTGCGGCGACAGCGCCTGGGTCTTGGCGAAACAGAGATACATGAACGGCGACTGCATGGTGTCCACGCCGCCAGCGATCACCAGATCGCCATGGCCCAGCCGCAGCTCGTTGACACCCTGATAGACGGCGGCCAGCGACGAGGCGCAGGCGGCGTCCACCGTGCAGTTGATGCCGCCGAAATCGAAACGGTTGCTGACCCGCCCCGCCGCCACGTTGGGCAGCAGGCCGGCGAAGGAATCCTCGGTCCATTCCGGCAGCCGCGCCAGTACGTCCGCGTCGGCGCGGCCCACCAGGCGGGGCAGATCGGCACGGGTGGCGTAGGCCAGTCCCAGTTCGCCCATGCCGCCGCTGGTTCCCAGCACCACGGAGATGCGTTCGCGATCCACCTGGTCGAGCGCGACGCCGGCATCGGCCAGTGCCCGCCGCACGGTCTCCAGCGTCAGCAGTTGCAGGGGATCGATGGACTTGAGCGCCACCGGCGGCAGGCCGTAGCGGGTCGGATCGAAGGGCTGTTCGGCGATGAAGCCGCCCCATTTGGCGTACACCCGGTCGCGGGCGGCGGGATCGGCGTCGTAATACAGCCGCCAGTCCCAGCGCTCCGGCGGTATCTCCCGCAAGCAGTCCACGCCGTTGACCAGATTCGTCCAGTAGGCGCGGCCGTCGGTGGCGCCGGGCAGCCAGAGGCCGATGCCGACGATGGCGATGTCCGCCGGACCGGCGCCGGGAACCTGCCGCGCCGCGGCGGGTTGCCAACGATCCAGCCACGCCAGCGCGTCCGCCGTGACGTTGCGATGCAGTTCGGCCAGGGTCAGTGGCCGGTCGTGCAACGCCGCCACCTGGCCGATCATGTACATGCCCTGCGCCAACTGCTCTTCCGGCGCGGTCAGCCGCAACTCGCCGCCCGGCTCGGACCGCAGCAGTCCCTTGGTGGCCAGCCGCAACCGGCCCAGGGTCAGGTCGTCGAGCCGGTCGCGCACCGCTCGCGCCGATTCACCTTGAGCCTGCAAGTGCCGCCGGGTCTCGTGAAAGGCGGCGACGAACGGGGTGATCGCGCAGCGGCTGGCGTGACCCGGCCCGGTGGTGAGGGTGGCGGTCGCCGCGCAACTCAGCGCCACTTGCTGGAAGCCGGCCCGGATGGCGCCGCAGCGCACGGCTTCCTCGGTCAGAATATAGGCGGTGCCCATCAGCAGGCCGATTCGCGCGCCCAGCCGGGTCAGCGGCGCCGCCAATGTCGCCACCATGGCCGCCGAGCGGGCATCGTGAATGCCGCCGGCGAACAGGATCGCGATGCCGGCCAACCCGTCGGGCGCCTCTCGCCCATAAGCCAGCAGCGCGTCGAGCATCGATTCCCACAGCACCAGACTGCTCAGCGGTCCGATGTGCCCGCCGCACTCCCGCCCCTCGAAGATGAAGCGGCGCGCGCCCTGCTCCAGGAACAGCCGCAGCAGGGTCGGCGTGGGGACGTGCAGATAGGTGTGAATGCCGTCGGCTTCCAGTTGGCGGGCCTGTTCGGGCCGACCGCCGGCGATGTAGGCGAACGGCGGCCGCACCGCCCGGATCGCCGCCAATTGTTCTTCGCGCAGCGCCGCCGGCACGAAACCCAGGATGCCCACGCCCCACGGTCGTCCGTCCAGACGGCGGCGGGTTTCCTCCAGCAGCTCGCGGGAACGCTCGCCCTTCAGCAACGCCAGTGCGATCATCGGCAGCGCGCCCGCGCCACCGACCGCCTCGGCGAATTCGGCGCGGTCGCTGACCCGGGTCATCGCGCCCTGGACAACGGGGAAGCGGGTGCCGTGCGCCCGCGCCAGCGGCGCGTCTTCCGCCAGCGCGGCATCCCGGCGTGCCTGGACCGGATCGTCGCGCAGCGCCCGCCGCAGCGCGCGCAGCACGCCGGCGACCGTGCCATGGCGTTCCACCCAGGGCGCGGCGAAGGCGACCTCCTGCCCCAGCGGCAACACGTCCCGCGCCAGCGGTTCCTCCCAGCCGGCCAGCGCATCCAGGGTCTCGGCGGGACCGGCGGTTTCGTCATCCCGCAAGCGTCGCCGCAAGGCATCCACCGGCGCGAAGCCGGGACGCTCCAGCACCCGCGCGTAGCAGCCCGTTTCCTCGCGGCCCGCCAACGCGGTTTCCGTGCCGTCCAGCCCTTGCAGCCAGGGCCGCAAGGCAGCAGCCAGCGGCGATTCCCGCAGCAACAGCACTTGATTGTCCAGCACCACGCCCGCCGCGCCGCCGACCCGGCAGGCCGCCGCCGTGTGCAAGCCGATGCCCCCGCGCGCGTAAACGGGCAGTTCGGTCCGCGCCAACAGCCGCTGGAGCAGCACGAAGGTGCTCTCCTCGCCGACCGCGCCGCCGGATTCGTGACCCTTGACCCACCAGCCGTCGATCCGCGCCGCCAGCGACGCGAAATCGTCCCGCCAGGCGGACAATTCGAGCAGGATTCGCCCGCCGCCAGCGCGATAGGACTCCAGTTCCGCCAGCAAATGGGCGTTGCGTCCGGCATCCAGAATCAGCCAGTCGGGCTGGTCGGCGCTCCCGGCCTCCTCCATCGCCGGCGGTTCCAGCCCGCTCCATTTCAGGCCGAAAGGCTTGCGAGTGGCCGCCAATCGGCCCAGAGCGGCCTTCATTGCCGTTGGCGCCATGCCGGTTTCCGCGTTCAGCACGCCGACCGCGCCGGCGCGACAACCGGCAACCGCCAGGGCCGGATCGGGCAAACCGGCGGGATTCAGGATGAAAACGGTGAACTCGTCGGTCGCGGCCATCGCGCGCTTCACGGCAACGGATCCGCCGGCGGCGCGAGCGGCTCCCGGACATCACGCGCCTCGCCGGCGGCCAGCTTGAACCGGCTGACGCGCTCCATTTCCAGCAAGGTTTCCTGTAAGGCGGCTTCCAGCCAGTCGGCGCGGTTTTCCAGTTGCTGGTAGTAGCGAGCGATTTCCTCCAAGGTGCTGGAGGTGGTCAATTCCTCGGGTCGCGGCAGCGCTTCGACGCCGAATTCCAGTCCCCAGGCATGCTCGCCACCGCCTGGCCGGCCCGAGCCCGCTTCCTGGTTTTGCAACCACTGCAACAGGGCGTGGCGGATTTCGGGATTCTTGACCAGTTGCGCGATGGCGCCCAATCCGCCGGGCAAACGGCCTGCTTTCTCCTCGGTTCCGGTATCCGCTCCAACCGCGCCCATCATCAGCGCCCGCAAAGCGGGACGGCCACTCTTGCCGGCGTCGCCCGCGCGCCCGGCACGGGTTCGATGCAGCTCGCGCAAACGCTCGAGGCGCTGTTTCACGTCACCGTCGCTCATTTCATTCAGTTCCTCACCCCGTTTCCGGTTCAGCGGCGCTGTCTTCCAACCTTCCGCGACTCCAGAAACGTCGGCATCATTCCAGAAATTCCAGAAACCAGTCGGCATCGGGCGGCGCTTGCGTGGTCGTTCCCGAATCGGCGCCGGTCCACGCCGGATCCGCTGGCTTCGGCGACCCGGCGGACGCCGTCACGGAGCGCCGTTCCTCACCGCCGGCGCGGATGGACGACGCATCGGCCCGCCGCCGGGCTGCGTCCAGACGCACCCGTAACTGCCGGGCCGTTTCCAGCAATTGCGCCAAGGTCCGTTCCATGGCTTCGATAGTATCGGCCACCGCCGCGTCCGCCGGTTCGACAACGGTGGGTTCCGTCACCTGGGTCACTGGCGGAGCCTGTTCCTCCGGTTCTGGTCGATCCGGTCGCGGTCGAGAGCCGTTGTCCCGGCCAGCTGCGGATTCTCCGGCTTCCCCGGCCCGCTCCGGTCCGGCTTGCGGCTTCGCCTCCGGTCGCGGCGCTGATTCGACCCGCTCCAGCAATTGCCGCAGGCGTTGAATATTGACCCCCTCCGCCATCGGCTCGCCCGGTATATCTTGCGTCAGAAACCTGAGCAGACGCTGAATCCGCTCGCCGGCGCCGCCCGGCGTGGTCCGGGCTCGCTGTTCCAGGAAGCGCACGGCCCGCCGGAGTCGCTGCGCGCCGACCCGGGTTCCCGGAACGAGCGAATCCTCCGGATCCGGCTCCGTCAGAAAGCGGGCCAGTCGCTGCAACAACCCGCGGCCCTGCCGCTCCGCTTCGGCGCCCATCGCTCCCCGGCCCTGGCGACCGCGACGGCTTTCCAAGCGTCCCGGCCCGCCGCCGGCGTCCGGTTCGCCCGTCGCCGGCCTCGCTCCCGCCCAATCCACGGGCTGTTGTTCATAGCGTTCCCGCAAGGCCCGCAAGCGAGCGCGCCGTTTTGCCATACCTTCGTCATCGTTCATGCGTCTTTTCTCCGCCGCCGATCTCGAACCGCCGCTACCGGTAACCGAATTCCCGCGCCAGTTCGACCACCGCCGGGTGCAGGCATCGACCGTCCGGGCGCCACGGCAACGGCTCGGCGAAATCGTAATCCTGGAGTCGCGCCGGGCGCAGCCGCGGCTCCAGCAGAAAGTTGATGTCGTTGCCCAGCCGGGCATTTATCGGACCGACATGCGCATACGGCGACCGCTCCGGCGCCTTCATCGCCGCCAACTCGTGCATGCCGCAGGGCAGTCCCAGCCAGCCGCAGATTCGAGCCAGTTCGGCGTCGGGATCGCGCAGCACGTCCTCGCCGCGCACCCGCAGCCATTGCCGCCGGGGCAATCCATCCAGAAACTCCAGGATGCGGACGTTCACGTCGTGCCAAAGTATCTGCGGCTCGATCACCGGGACGCCAGCCGAAGGATCGATGGCGTTCAGGATCAGCAACATCAGCTTGCCGCCGCGCGCCTTGAGCACCGACTCGCATTGCGCCCGGGGATGCCGCAGGAGGTGGATAAACCGGGCGTTGGGAAACGTCTCCAGCAACCGGTCGAGATACAGGCGCTGATGCATGTAGCCCGGGCTTTTTTCGACCCCGATTAGCGGATCGATCCTGTCCAGCAGTTCCCGAAACACCTCGCCCGTCGTGCGGCGCGCCCGCGTCCGAATCCAGCGGTAGGCCAGCGCCACGCCGTCGATGGTTTGCTCGCCGGCGTAGAGCTGGGCCACCGTCCGCAACAGACCATGATGCCGCAACACCGGCCAGAACGTGGATTTGCGTCCGCCGTCGCTGTCCGTGCCCCGCCAGAACCCATCCAGGGTTTCGGCCATGAACAGGTTCAATTCCGGAAACCCGTACATCGCGGGATGCTGACCGAGCATGGTGCTGACCAGCGACGTGAAGGACCGCACCGGCGCGAGGATGAACAGCGGCTCACGTTCGGCCGACACGCTGCCGTCATGCATGGCCGGGTTCGCCTGAACCACGAACGCTCGCCCCGTTCTCGCCCCTGCCACGAAACCTCATGGCCGCAAGCCTTCGACGAACGGCACCTCGAAACACTTTTCGTGCATGATCGGGCCATGGCCGAAGTAGCCGTCCTCGCCGAACAGTTCGCCGTGATCGGCGGTGACGATGAAATAGGTGTTCGGCGGGCATTTCGCGTACAACTCGCCCAGCAGTCCGTCCACGTACTCCACGCACCTGACCTGCTGGCAGTGCAGCCGCCGCATCTCGTCGGTTGGAAAGAAGTCCTGACCGTCCGGCGCCGGCGCGGCCGGGCTCCCGCCCAAATCCTTCAGCACGCCGTGCACTCCGGAAATATGCGGCAGATCGGCGCCGGCCAGCATGTAGGGATAGTGGGTCTCGCCCAGATTGAGAAAATAGAAGCGCGTCCGGTCCGCCGGGAACGCGATCTCGCGCACCATGCCGGCGAAATCGTTGTGATTGTCCATCAGCCGGTAATCGTCGAAATCCCGGTTGAGCACGGTGTAGGGATTCAGCACCGGCAGCGACATCCGGGCGATGGTGTCGTAGCCGTGGCTTTTCAGCACCTTGGGCAGCGACAGTTCCGGCACGAAGGTCTTGAACGAGAGGCCGGGAACGTCGAGCCGGTCCACCCATTTCCTGAATTCGCCCTTGTAGACCTCCGAGGCAAACACGCCGCGCGGACTGAGGTGCGGCATCATCCCCATCAACATGGCGTAGTGGGACGGCGAGGTCCAGGAAGCATAGCTGTAGCGGCGTTCGACCGGACCGAGCCGGTCGAGATTCGGCGTATCCGCCAGCAGACAACTGTCGTAACGACAACTGTCCATGACGATGTAGATGAGATGGTTCATGAGCGATGGTCGCGGTCGTGGCGCGGTCAACGCCGATCACGGCGGTTTTGGCGAATGCGCCGGGTTTCCCCGGCGACGCGGTCCGCGACCGAGGGTTGCAGCGCCTCGGCCAGTTCCTCCCAGTCGGCTGTCTCCCCGCTGGCCGCCAGCTCGCGTTCCAGTTCGCCCAGCAGTTGCTCGTTGTCCGGCAGGTGCAGGACGGTGGC
Source organism: Competibacteraceae bacterium UBA3908 (assembly GCA_002391525.1). GTDB lineage: Bacteria > Pseudomonadota > Gammaproteobacteria > Competibacterales > Competibacteraceae > Competibacter_A. Next base: position 3,107 of record DGFE01000149.1, on the reverse strand, counting down.
GCGGTATTCCTCGACCGCGAGCCTGAACTGTTTGCGCCGCAAGTGGATGTCTCCCAGCAACTTGTGCACCAGCGAGGCGGTCTGGCCGCCCTGCGGCAGTTCCCGCGCGTGACGCTCCGCGTCCTCCAGCTTGCCGCTGGCCAGCAACACTTCCACCAGGTTCAGCCGGATCGCGGTCTGGCCGGGATTGTGGCGCAACGCCGCCAGCATGGCGTCCTCGGCCACCGCATACAGTTCCACTTCCAGCGCCGCGCGCCCCAACCGCATCGGCGCCGCGCTTTCCTCCGGCACGCGGGACAGCGCGGCGCGCAGCACCCGTTCGGCTTCGTCCCGATCATTCGCGGCGACCCGCAATCTCGCCAGCGGAATGGCGGCGCGAATGTGACCCGGCTCGATCTCCAGCGCCAGCCGCAGTTCCGCGGTCGCGGCCTCCAGCCGGCCCTGCTCGCGGTAAATCTCGGCGATCAGCAGTCGCGGCAACACTTTGCGCGGCTCGTAGCGCAGCGCCGCCTGCAAGAGACTCAAGGCTTCCTCGGACCGCTGCTGACGCAACAACGCCTGACCGAGACCGACCATCGCCCTGACCGATTTCGGATCGAGATTCAGGGCATTTCGGAAGGCCATTATGGCCGGTTCAAAATGACCCAGTTGCAGCAGGGCCTGACCCTCCAGCACATACGCTCTGGGCGACAGGGGATCGAGCGTCCGCGCCTCGACGAAACGGGCCAGCGCCTCTTGCGGATGGTCCTCGCGCAACATCACGAGACCGATACCGAGATGGGCGCCTATCGCTTTTGGATTACCGGCCAGCAAGGCCTCGAATTCGCGGCGGGCTTCGTCGTGACGCCCCTCACGGAACAGGGAACGACCCTTGCGCAGGCGGTCGCGCTCGTCCGTGACCGGCGCTTCGCCGTCGCCCAGTTTTTTGACCGTGGGTTCCCATTGTGTCATACGTCAACCTCGTCAAAGCCAGCGCCGCCAGCGCGCGGGCGGAGTCGCGAACAGTTCAGGATCAAATTCAGGACATCGATGCAAAATCGAGACCGGCGACCCCACCGCGGCGACTCGCCGCCGCCCGCTCGAAATCACTGAACATGCAACGAAGATCAAAAACGGAACGAAAGTTGCTAAGGAAAATTGACAACAATGACGGTTCCGGGCGTCATCGTCTTCGTCGATGATGGGCAGGGAACGGGAACACACCCACAGCCGGAGTCGGTGCGAACGCAAATGACGATCAATCATAACAACTCGGGCTTTGCCTGCACAAATACGGCTTTACTACCGGTCCCTCTTGTTTCCGGCCAACGGCTGCCCGTGGCAGAATCGCGCCTTACGCGCTCAAGCCGCATGGACCGCCCGGAGGCTGGCGCATCCGCCGCAACTATCGAGATTCAAACCCGGCTCGCCGACAAGATGACTATTCCAAGTTCGCTGACTCAGCAAGATGTTCAGGCCCAACTGACCTCGTTGCTCGACAACATGATTCAAGAATGGGACTTAGAGGTGCTGGAGCCGCTCGGTCCCGAAACCCGGCTGATCGAAGACCTCGGCTTCGAATCCGTGGATCTGATGCAGTTGATCGTCGCCATCGAGCAGACGTTCGGGGTGCGCGGTTTGCCTTACGAACAAGTGCTGATGCAGGACGGCGGTTATGTCACGGAAATCACGGTTCGGCAACTGACCGACTTCCTGCATCGCTCCATACCGCTGCATCGGCAGACCGGCGCGGCGGCGGGCCAAGTCGCCGGAACCCGGCCATGAAATCGCGGCTTTGACATTTCGCCATCGAATCCTGATACTTGGACGGTCATAATCGTTTCTGGATTTCTCGTCGGGCAGCGCGATGCTGCCCCATCGCCCGGGAGGTTACTGCATGTTCATAAAAGAATTCGCCGCCATGTGACGCCTTCCGGGCAGTCTTCGGAAGGCCCCGGTTGTCTTCCGAGCCTGTTTCCCCCGATGTGGAAAACCCTGGGTGACAACCGTCATCCAGGGTTTTTTGTTTGGGAAACCGGGTTCTTCAGCACCACGAGCAGCCATCATGCCGATCAAGCGAATCATCACCAAGGGCAAGGTGCCGGTCAAAATCTACACCGACGACGTAGATCCGCAGGCGCTGACGCAACTGGCCAACATCGCTCAGTTGCCGTTCATCCACAGCCATGTGGCGGCGATGCCGGATGTCCACGTCGGCATCGGCGCGACCGTGGGCGCGGTCATCCCGACCAAGGGCGCCATCATCCCGGCGGCGGTGGGGGTCGATATCGGATGCGGGATGAACGCGGTCCGGCTCAGCCTCAAGGCCAGCCAGTTGCCGGACAACCTGCGGCCCTTGCGCTACGTCATCGAGGCGGCGGTACCGGTCGGTTTCGACATGCACCCCGAAGGCCGGGGCGCGCCGGCCTCAGCCATCCGCGCGCTGTCCGGCGGTTTGGACCGGATCGCCAGGAAGCATCCCGGCATTCTCAAGATGCAGAAAAATGTCGAAATCGTCTGGGCGCGACAATTGGGCACCCTGGGCGGCGGCAACCATTTCATCGAGCTGTGCCTGGACGAGAATCAGGACGTGTGGGTGATGCTGCACTCCGGCAGCCGCGGCATCGGCAACATCATTGGCCGCTACTTCATCGAGCTGGCGCGCAAGGACATGGGCAAGCACCTGGCCAATCTGCCCGACCGCGATCTGGCCTACTTGCAAGAGGGCGCGGAACACTTCGATGACTACGTGGCGGCGGTGCAATGGGCGCAGGATTACGCCATGACCAACCGCCGCGAGATGATGCGGCTGATCCTGGACGCCTTGGCCCGACAACTGCCACCGTTCACCCTGACCAAGGAAGCGATCAACTGCCATCACAATTATGTCGCGGTGGAGCATCACTTTGGCGAGGATTTATTCATCACCCGCAAGGGGGCCATCCGCGCCGGTGTGGGCGACCTGGGCATCATCCCCGGCAGTATGGGGGCAAAATCCTACATCGTGCGCGGCAAGGGCGAACCGCAATCTTTTTGCTCCTGTTCGCATGGGGCGGGCCGCCGGATGAGCCGCGGCAAGGCCAGGAAAGCGTTCGATCCGCAGGATCTGGTCGCGCAAACCGCCGGGG
>DGFE01000122.1:21840-41160 GCA_002391525.1 Competibacteraceae bacterium UBA3908 | reverse complement strand
GATGTCGGTCTCCGGCAGCAGCGCGCGGATCAATGAAGACTTGCCGGTGCTGATCTCGCCGAACACCGCCACCATGATTTCACCCGCCGCCCGTCGCCGCTGCAATTCCTCCAACTCGCGGCGGATGTCGTCCACCCGCACCCCGGCGGCCTCGCTGCGCTCCAGCCGCTCGCGCAGGGTCGCCTCGTCCGGCGGCCTCGCCGGAGCGATGGCGCGGGATTTACCGGCGGGACGGCCCCAGTTGAGCACCCGCCAGACCCCGTAGGCGCCGCCCGCGCTCAGCACCCCCAGAATCAGCAGGTAAATGATCCAGAACGTGGTCGGCGCCCGCTGCAGGCGATCCCACACCGACAGGCCGAGATCGGTGATATAGAGCACCAGCACCAACAGGAACGCCACGCCGACGCTGGCCCCCACCCCCAACAGCAGGCGGACCGGCAGCCAGGCTCGGGCGGGGGGCGATTGCGGTCCGCCGGCGGATTTGGACGCGCCGGTGCGAAAGAGCTGCAAAACGGGGCTGTTTCTCAGCCACGACGGTTTAGGCGGGGACGGCATCGTGCGGGAACAGATCGAGGAAGGCTTGCGGCACTTTCTGCACCGCCCGTTTCTGGTAATCGAAAAACACGAACCCGGTTTTGGCCCGCGCCACCTCGCGACCGCTGGTTTTCTCGGTCACCCGGTAGACGAAATCGCAGCCGTACTTGTTGAAATCATTCACGGTCACCGCGATCACCAGCGTCTCGCCGGGAAACGCCTCGGACTTATAGAGAATGACGCTGTCGGCCATGATGAGACCGAGGCCGCAGATGTCGAGTTCGCTCAGGCCATAATGCGCCAGAAAGCGAACCCGCGCCTCGTGCAGCAACCCCAGCAGGGAGTCGTTGCCCATGTGTCCGCCATAATTCACATCGGTGATCCTGACCCGCAGTTCGGCGGCGAACGGAAACTCCGCCGGCAGGTCCAGTTTGATTCGCGCCATGCGTCGCCTCGACAACAAGCGGAAATCCGCTTTTCAATGAACGTGTTAATCTGACCGCCACGAACGGGGAAGCGCGGTCGCGGCAGGGATTGTAAACGATTATCGCGGAAAACGGACCGCGCGGTTTTCCATCGTTCCCCCTGAACGTTTGCCTGGAGAAGGTCCCTCATGCCGATCCACTACGACATGCCGCTCTGGCGGCCACCCTCCGAAGCCAACAGCTTCATCCTGCAAGTCACGCTGGGGTGCAGCTTCAATCATTGCAGCTTCTGTTCGATGTATCGGACCAAGCACTTCGCCATCCGTCCCCTGGAGCCGGTTCGGGCCGAAATCCAGACCGTGGCGCGGGCGTACCCCGATGTGCGACGGGTGTTTCTGGCCGACGGCGACGCCCTGGCCGCGCCGACCGAACATCTGCTCGCCATTCTCGACATGCTGCACGCCAGCCTGCCCCGGCTGGAACGGGTGTCCAGCTACGCCCTGCCCGCCAACCTGCTCAAGAAGTCCGTGGAGGAATTGGCGGAACTGCGGGAGGGTGGCTTGACGCTGCTTTATTACGGCATCGAAACCGGCTCGGCGGATTTGCTCAGGCGGATCACCAAGGGCGCGACGCCGGAGGCGATGGTCACCGGGCTGACCAAAGCCAGGCGGGCGGAATTGCGGATTTCCGCGACGGTGATTCTCGGACTCGGCGGTCAGGAACACTGGCAAGAGCACATCGACGCCACCACCGACCTGGTCAACCGGGTGGAACTGGACTACCTGTCCACCCTGCAACTGATGCTCGACCCGACGATCCGTGACGAGTTTCACCGCAAGTTCCGCGAGCCGTTCCGGGAGCAGGACGACCGGGCGCTGCTGGCCGAACAGCTCCGGCTGATCGAACGGCTGAATCCACCCGCGCCGCTGGTGTTCCGTTCCAACCACGCCTCCAACGCGCTGGCGCTGGCGGGAATCCTGCCGCGGGACCGTCCGGCGCTGCTGAGCCGGTTGCAACTGGCGCTGGCCGGCGGTTTGCGGCTGCGTCCCGAATGGCTGCGCGGGTATTGAATCAGGCGGCGATCCGGGCGTCGCCCGTGCGGACGGCGGCCATGATCCGGTCTTCCAGGGCGATGCGCACCGCCAGCTGTTCGCCCAGCCGCGACAATTCGGCGTCCAGTTCGGCCAGCGCCGGGCCGGACAGGTCGCCGTCGTACCGGTCGTGAAAATCCAGCGCCGCCTGGGTGGTGCGGGCGATGGGAGCGTAGAGCCGCCGGGCCAGTTCGCGCGCCTGGCGATAGGGCGAATCGGCCGGCTGCTCCTCCAACGCCTGATAGACCTCGAACGGTCCCAGCGCCAGGTAATCCACCAGCGTCTGGCGAAACCGTTGCAGCAGATGTTGAGCCGGGGCGGCGGGCGCGAAGGGTTTCAAGGCGGCGAGCTTGTGGAACAGCACCAGGCTCTCCTGGCGCGCCGCCAATAACTTGGTCACCAAGTCCGGCAGCGTCTTGCTGTGAACCGGATCGACGCTAATCGTGGCGTTCATCTCAGATCCTCCAGTGCGGTGGTTTCTGTTTTCGCTGGTTATCGTTTTCGTCGCATGAGATTATCACAAATAACGCCTTCCGCTATATCCCCGGCAATGCCGTTCGAGCGCCCGGACTCGAGGAATGTCGCGGCTGGTTTACTGACGATCTCGTTGCGCAGATAGACCGGCAGTGCCTGTTCGGCGGGTATCCAGTCGCCGCGCCGGGCTGGATCAGCCGCCAGCCGGGCCACGTCGCCGGCGCGCGGATAGCGCTCGCCCAGCCAGCCGCCGACCGCCGCCCGCCGGGACAGCGCCGCCGAGTAGGCCAGCCAGCCGCTGCCGACGCCGAACCACTCGCCTGGCGGCGCGGTCACGCTCGTCGGCGCGCAGACCCGCTCGTCACCCAGCAGTCGCACCGTCTCGCCGGCCACCGCATAGGTTCCCCAGTAAACCTCGCCCATTCGGGCGTCCAGCGCCACCGCGATGCGCGCATGGCCTGTTTCCCGCGCCGCGCCCAGCGCCAGCGCGGCCAGGGTGGACACCGGGACGACCGGCAGATCGGCGGCGAAGGCGATGCCCTGAACGATGCCCACCGCGATCCGCACCCCGGTGAACGCGCCCGGCCCCCGGCCAAAGGCGATGGCGTCGAGCTGCGTCACTTCGAGTCCGGCCTCGGCCAATACCGTTTCGATCATGGGCAGAATCAGGGCGGCGTGGCGGCGCGGAGCCCGTTCGCAGCGTTCCAGCACCGCACCCTCCACCCACACGGCGGCGGAACAGGCGTCGGTCGCGGTGTCGAGCGCCAGCAGTTTCATGACCATGGCGTCATCAACGAACCATCCATTTCACGAACCCCGCTTTCTGACCTTTCTATCGGACGCCGGGTTCGCGCCCTCCGCCGCCTTTGTTCTCGCCACCGCCGGCTTCGAAGCCGGGCGTTTCCGGTCCGGTTCCAGTCCGTCGAGGCGGCTGATGTTCAGCGGGCATTGCCGCACCCGAACCTTTTTGAGGTGCTGAAAAATTTCCCTGGGCATGCCGTCCGGTAAATCGACGGTGCTGTAGTCGTCGTGAATCTCGATGCGGCCGATGTAGCGACTGTCGATGCCGGCTTCGTTGGCGATGGCACCCACGATATTTTGCGGGGTCGCGCCGTGCTGGTGGCCCACTTCCAGTCGGTAACGAACCTTGTCGAAGTCGGCGGAATCCCGCGACGGCCGTTCCCGCCGCTCGCCCGGTCTCGCGCTCCGCGCCGGGCGTTCGGGCGCGCGCTCCAGCTCCCTGGGAATCGTGTCCTCGAACTGGAACGGGCGGTCGCGCTGCGCCAGCCAGGTCAGCGCCGCGGCGATGTCGTGCGGACCGATTTCCTGTTCCCGCTCGATCTCGGCGACCACCCCCTGGAAAAACGCCAGGTCCTGGGAAGCGCAGATTTCGCCGACCTGTTGCTTGAACTGGGCCAGCCGATGGCCGGTGATGGCTTCCGGGGTCGGCAACTGCATTCGCTCGATGGGTTGCCGGATCGCCTTTTCGATGGCGCGCAGCATCCGCAATTCGCGTGGCGCGACGAACAGAATGGCGTCGCCGGCGCGACCCGCCCGGGCGGTGCGCCCGATGCGGTGGACATAGGCTTCGGTGTCGTTGGGGATGTCGTAATTGATGACGTGGCTGATCCGTTGCACATCGAGCCCGCGCGCCGCCACGTCGGTGGCGACCACGATGTCGAGGCCGTTGTTCTTGAGTTGCTCGATGGTCCGCTCGCGCAACGCCTGGGTCATGTCGCCGTGCAGAGCGGCACTGGGATAACCCCGCGCCTCCAGCCGTTCGGCCAGTTCGGTCGCGGCGATCTTGGTGCGCACGAAGATCAGGACGGCGTCGGCGTCCTCCACCTCCAGGACGCGGGTCAGGGCGTCGAGCTTGTGCTGGGCGCCGACCTGGCAGTAGCGCTGCCGGACGGTCGCCACGGTGGCCGTGCTGGCCTTGATCTTGACTTCACGGGGATCGCGCAGATGGCGGTGCGCCACCCGGCGGATCGGTTCGGGCATGGTGGCCGAAAACAGGGCGATCTGCCGTTCCGGCGGGGTTTGCTCCAGAATCCAGTCCACATCCTCGATGAACCCCATCCTGAGCATTTCATCGGCTTCGTCCAGCACCACGCACCGCAACCCCGCGAGCGACAGCGTCTCCCGGCGCAGATGATCCATGACCCGGCCCGGCGTGCCGACCACGACATGCGCCCCGCGTTTGAGGTGGCGGAGCTGGATGCCCATGCTCTGGCCGCCGTAGATGGGCAACACGTGAAAGCCGGGCAGATGGCGCGCGTAGCTCTGGAACGCTTCCGCGACCTGAATGGCCAGTTCGCGGGTGGGCGTCAGCACCAGCGCCTGCGGCTGCCGGTCGGCCAAATCCAGTTTTTCCAGCACCGGCAGGGCGAACGCGGCGGTCTTGCCGGTGCCGGTTTGCGCCTGGCCCAGGACGTCGTGGCCTTCGAGCAGGGGCGGGATGGTGGCCGCCTGGATCGGCGATGGAGCTTCGTAGCCGATTTCCCTGAGGGTTTCGAGCAAGGGGGAGGACAGCGCGAGTTGTTCAAAGCGTTCGATGAGGGATGACATGCACGACGATACCTGAGTTGAAAAAGCGGTTGTGAAAACCGGGGCTCGCGGGAAACAACCGCTGGAAAGCACTCCCTTCGGCCTGGGACTTCAGGCCGAACACGCGACGTTTCGACGGCGGCGGCGGAAGCGGATGACGATATGCCAGCGCCACAGCAGGTGCGCGACGCAGAAGGTCGTCACCCCGGCCACCACGGCCATCGCCAGCGAACCGACCAGCAGCGGCAATCCAAGCTCGCCGGCCTGTCGCAGCAGCCAGTCCAGCGAAGGCTCGAACGTCCAGTCGAGCGGCGGCCTCCCCAGCAGCCACGCGCCGAACCGATAGTTGACGAAGGCGATGGGTGGGATGGTCAGCGGATTGGTGATCCAGACCATGGCCACCGCCACCGGCAGATTGAACCGCAGCCAGGCGGCGGTGACGGCGGCGAGCAGCATTTGCCACGGAAAGGGCACGAAGGCGTAAAACGCGCCGGCGGCCAGCCCCCGCACCGTGGAGCGGCGGTTGAAATGCCACAGCCGGGGATCGTGCAGCAGTTCCCCGAGAAAGCGCAGGTTCTTGTGCGCGCGCAGGTGTTGCGGGTCGGGCAGATAGCGTCGCAAAAACTGTTTCATGTCGGTCAAGCGCGGTCCACGGTTGGGCGGAGACGTCCTTCGAGCAGCGAAAACATTAGAGGGCTACATTTTTACCACGTTTCGGGCGTCGGGCCGGGGACGCGAACGAAAATGCGTGAAATCACGGTCGCTCTGTCCGTCAAGTCGTGGCCGCGCCTGGCGCGCACGGCCCGGGCTGGCCCAGCAATCGGGCGAACGCTTCGGCGGGCAGCGGATGGCCCAGGTAATAGCCCTGCACTTCATCGCAGCCGTGGTTACGCAGAAAACCCAACTGGAGATCGGTTTCCACGCCTTCGGCCACGGTGCGCAGTTTCAGGTTGTGCGCCAGCTGAATGACGGCGCGGACGATGGCCGCGCTGTCGCCGTCGTCGTCGACCAGCCCGCGCACGAAGGACTGATCGATCTTGAGTTTGTGCACCGCCAGCTTTTGCAGGTAACTCAGGCTGGAATAGCCGGTGCCGAAATCGTCGATGGACAGTTTCAGACCCATCGTTCGCAGCTCGCGCACCACTTTCAGCGCGCTGTCCACGTCCTGGATCAGGATGGATTCGGTTAGTTCCAATTCCAGGCAGTCCGGCGCCAGACCGCTCTCCGTCAGCGCCTGGGTGACCGTGGCCAGCAGATCGGAGCGCTTGAGCTGCAGGGCGGAGAGATTGACCGCGACGGTGATCCGCGCCAGCCCCGCCCGCTGCCAGGCGCGCGTCTGACGACAGGCTTCCCGCAAGACCCAGGCGCCAATCGGGACGATCAGGCCACTATCCTCGGCGACGGGAATAAACTGTCCCGGCGGCACCAGCCCCCATTCGGGATGCCGCCAACGCAGCAAGGCCTCGGCGCCGACGATCAAACCGCTGGCCAGGGCGACCTGCGGCTGATAATGCAGCAGAAACTCGCCCCGTTCCAACGCCAGCCGCAGGCTGGTCTCCATGCGCAGGCGCTCCAGGGTGTTGACGTTCATCGCGGCGGCGAAGAAGCGGTGCGTATTGCCGCCACTGTTCTTGGCGTAATTCAGTGCGGTGCCGGCGTGTTTCAGCAGGGTATCGCCGTTCGGGCCGTGGACCGGATACAGGCTGATGCCGATGCTGGCGGTCACGCTCAGCGTGTGATCGGCGATTTGAAAAGGCTGGTTTTCAAGATATTTCAATAAATTGGACGCCACTCGGTCGGCGCCGTCCAAGTCGGTTCCCGGCAGCAGGATCAGGAACTCGTCACTGCCCTGCCGGCTGACGGTATCCGTATCGCGCACGCGCTGATGCAGCCGCACCGCGACCCGCTGCAGCAACTGATCGCCCAGCTCGTGCCCCAGCGAGTCGTTGACCAGTTTGAAACGGTCGAGATCGAGCACCAGCAAGGCCACGGTGGAGCGCTGCCGCTCGGCCTGCGCCAGGGCTTGCTCCAGCCGGTCGTGCAACAGGAACCGGTTGGGCAACGCGGTCAGAGGATCGTGATGGGCCAGAAACTCGATCTGATCGGCGGTAGCGTTGCGTTCGCTGAGATCGCTGAAGATGCCGACGTAGTGCGTCAACTGTCCCTGGGAATCGTATACCGCGGTGATGCCGAGCCATTCGGGATAAATCTCCCCCTGTTTGCGTCGATTCCAGATTTCCCCTTGCCAGTGGCCGTCGGTGACCAGCGCGTGCCACATCGCCTGGAAAAAATCCCGGTCGTGCCGGCCCGAAGCCAGCAGGCGCGGCGTCTGGCCGATCACTTCGTCGGCGCTGTAACCGGTAATGTCGCTGAATGCCCGGTTGACCGAGAGAATGCGCGTCGCGGCGTCGGCGATCATGATGGCTTCCCGGCTGTTCTCGAACACCCGGGCGGCGAGCCGCAGCTCCGACTCCGCGCGCTTGCGCTCGGTGATATCGCGGCTGCTGATCACCGCGCCGCTGACCTTGCCGGCGGCGTCGAACAGCGGATTGCCGACGGCTTCCAGCCAGAGATAGTCGCCAGTGGCGCGCCGATAACGGAACTCCACCTGTCCGGCCTCGCCCCGGCTCAGCGCCGCCTGGTAAACCGCGATGGCCATCGCGCGGTCGTCGGGATGGATGCCGTCGAAGATCGAGCGGCCCAGCAGGGCTTGCGTCTCGTAGCCCAATATCGTGCTGTAGGAAGGGCTGAGGTACAGGATCGCGCCGGTCATGTCGGTCTGGCATACCAGGTCGCGCATGCTGTCGGCGAGGCGGCGAAACCGCTCCTCGCTTTCCTGCAACGCCTCTTCCGCGCGCTGCCGGGCGATAGCTTCCCCGATGTTGCTGGCGATGTGCTGCAGGATGTTTCGTTCAGCCGGCGCCCAGTCGCGCTCCTGGTGGCAATCGTCGAAACCGATGAATCCCCAGAACTCGCCATGCACGCTGATCGGCACCACCAGGATCGCGATGATGCCCTGCGGCTCCAGCACCGCCCGTTCGGACTCCGGAAAGTCGCGCACCCGCCCGACGATGGGCTCGTTCGCGCCCAGTACCCGTTGCCAGCGCTCGAAACCGCCCGAGACGTAGGGCAGGTTCTGGAGTTCGGGATTGTCCATTTGCACGGACGCGCTATCGGCGCACCATTCATGGCGCTGGCTCATCAGCAAGGCTCCCGTCCGGGGGCACGAATGATTTTCGAACAGGTAAACCCGATCCACCGCGCTGGCTCGTCCCAACTGCTCGAAACAGGTGGCAATCGCCATTTTGGGATCGGTTTCCCTGAGCAGTCGGGTCGCGGTCAGCACCGCCACCTCCAGCAGGGTATCGCGCTGGGCCAGCGCCGCCTCGGCCCGTCTGCGCTCGGACAAGTCGATGTCCAGACAGTACATCTCCTGTCCGCCCTGACCGGTGGCCAGCATCACGTGACTGGAATACACCGGCACCGGCGAACCGTCCTTGCGCAGCAATTCGAGTTCGCTGCCGGGGGTTGGCCAACCGTCCCTGAGCCACTGGCCGACATCGCGAACCACCTGCTGGCGCATCGGTGGCGGAACGATCAAATCTTCCAACAGCCGGCCCAGTGCCTCTTCCCGACTGTAACCGTACAACCGCTCGCTGGCGGCGTTCCAGAAAATCACCTGGCGGTTCTGGTTGTAGCCCTGCACCGCGATGTTCGGTATCTCTTCCAGCAGGCGGTGAAATTTCAACTCGCTCGCGCGCGCCCGCGCCTCGGCGCGCGCCTGTCGCGCCAGCATGCCGCGCAGCCGCCAGGCCAGCAACCCGGTCAACAGGAACCCCACGGGCAGGATCAACCAGTACGGCCGGGAATCCTGAACGGGCCCGCGCGCGCCCCAGCACATCGCCCAGAACAGCGCGCCGGTCAGGAGCGTCCCTCCCAGGAGGGTCAGCAGCACGCTGCCATGCTCCCGAACCAGACGGTCGAATCCAAAAGTTTGCATCAGGGTAACCGGCATGACTTTAATACTGAAATACTGGGCTGATTTTACTGATGAGCATAAGCAAAAAACATGCTTTCTACCGGGACGGGCCGCCGACTCTTACCGGTCTGGCCATTGGTGACGCTCCTTTTCCACGCTTGACTTTCTTAGCGGACAACCGCCATGTCGACCGCCCTGATCTGGTTCCGCCGCGACTTGCGGCTCGCCGACAATCCCGCCCTGCGCCGCGCCGCGGCCGCTCACGAGCGGGTCGTTCCCGTTTATCTCCATACCCCGCGCGAGGAAGCTCCCTGGGAACCTGGCGCCGCCTCGCGCTGGTGGCTGCACCACAGTCTGGCGGAGCTGGACGCGGCGCTGCGCCGGCGCGGTTCGCGGCTCATCGTCCGCCAAGGCGACGACAGTCTGGCGACGCTGCGAGACCTGCTCCAGGAAACCGGCGCGACGGCGGTATATTGGAACCGGCTGTACGAACCGGCGACCATCGCCCGCGACCGCGCGGTCAAAGCGGCGTTGCGCGCCGACGGCGTCACCGCCGCAAGCAGCCAGGCCGCGCTGCTGCTTGAACCTTGGACCTTGCTGAAAGCCGACGAAACCCCTTACCAGGTCTTCACCCCCTTCTGGAAAGCCTGTCTTCAAAAACTCGCTCCAGCGCCGCCGCTACCGGTCCCGATGCTGAACGGTCCCGAACGGTGGCCGGACTCGCTGTCGCTCGCCGACCTGCGCCTGTTGCCGCGCATCCCGTGGGACGACGGCCTGGCCGCCGCCTGGCAACCCGGCGAGGCGGGCGCGCAGGCGCGGCTGGAGCAGTTCTGCGCCACGGCGCTGACCGACTATGCCCAGACTCGTGACCGGCCGGGGCAGGACGGCGTATCGCGGCTGTCGCCGCACCTGCACTTTGGCGAACTCGGCCCCGGCCAGGTCTGGAACGCCGTGGCCCATGCCATGGACGGCGATCCGCTGGCCGACAGGAGCGCGGAAACCTATCTGCGGGAAATCGGCTGGCGGGAGTTCGCCCATTACGTCCTCTATCACTGGCCGCATACGCCCGAACACCCCTTGCAGGAACGTTTCGCCGCCTATCCCTGGCGGAGCGAGTACGCCGACCTGCTGCGCGCCTGGCAACGAGGCCGTACCGGTTATCCGCTGGTGGACGCCGGAATGCGGCAGTTGTGGCGCACCGGCTGGATGCACAATCGGGTGCGGATGCTGGTGGCTTCGTTCCTGGTCAAGAATTGCCGCATTCCGTGGCAGGAAGGCGCCCGCTGGTTCTGGGATACGCTGGTGGACGCCGATTTGGCCAGCAACACCCTGGGCTGGCAATGGACCGCCGGCTGCGGCACCGACGCCGCGCCCTACTTTCGCATCTTCAATCCCATGCGCCAAGGCGAACAGTTCGACCCGGACGGCGGCTACGTCCGCCGCTGGCTGCCCGAACTGGCCAAACTGCCGGCCTCGGCCATCCACCAACCCTGGACCTTATCGCCGGATGAACGGCGGACAATGGGTTTTATACCCGGTTGGCATTACCCGTGCCCGGTCGTGGATTTCGCCGCCAGCCGCGCCGAAGCGCTGGCCGGTTACGAGCGGATCAGGGCCGGCTGACCGCCCCCCGTTCCACCCCGGAAAAATCCGCCCGCCCTGAACCCGACCGGCAAATTCGAGTCTCTTGTGCCAGTGACTTCCACCCCAAGACAGCGGAGGGCGTAACCCATGGCGTTTCTCAAGAGAACCCTATACCTGAACGCCGCCACTTTCGGTGTACTGCTGCTCGCCGACGCCGCCCTGCCCGCCTGGTCCATGGCCAGCACCCGGCAGGAGGAGGTGTTTCAGGGCGTCGCCCGCGACGAGAGCGGCGAGATCGCCTACATCGAGGAGCACCGCATGATTTACGAGGACGGTCGACCCCAACGCAACGAAACCCGCTACCGCGACGCCGAGGGCAGGGAAATCGCCGTGCTGACCTCCAACTTCGCCACCAACCCGTATGTACCGAACTATGCCTTCGAGGATCGCCGGTTCGGACGGCAGGACGGGACCTTCGTGGACGGAAGCTGGGTCAAGATTTACGGTCGCGCCGACCGGGACGCGCCCGTCCAACAGGGCATGGTGCGGCTGGCGGACGGCATGGTGACCGGCCAGGGCCTGCATGTTTACCTGCGCGATCATCTGGACGAACTGGCCGAGGGCGACGCCATCAAGCAGGTGCGCTTCCTGGCGCCGCTCGAAGGCCGCGACTTCGTCTTCCGCATTCGCCGACTGGATGCGCCGCGCGAAGCCGGCACGGTGGCCTTCGGCATCGAGGCGGACAGCTGGTTCCTGCGGCTGTTCGCGCCGAAGCTGGAGGTTCGCTACGACCGCGACACCCGCCGGCTGCTGTCCTATCGCGGCGCTTCCAACCTGCTCAGCGCCGAGCGCGGCGTACAGAACGTGACGATCACCTACCGTTATCCCCAGTGACTCTTGCCGGCGGCGGAGCGTCATGCCACCCGCCGCCGATACGCCAGTCCCAGCAGCAGCACGCCGACCGCGATCAGCGGCAGCGACAACGCCTGACCCATGGTCAGCCAGCCAAAGGCCAGATAACCGAGTTGCGCATCCGGCTGGCGAACGAACTCCACCAGAAACCGGAACAGGCCGTAGGCGAGCGCGAACACGCCCGACACCGCCATGGTCGGACGCGGCCTGGCCGAGAACAGCCAGACGATGAGGAACAGCGCCACGCCTTCCAATGCCGCCTCGTACAGTTGCGAGGGATGGCGCGGCAGGTTGTCGCCGGTCTGGCGAAACACCATCCCCCAAGGCAGGTCGGTGACCCGCCCCCACAATTCGCCGTTGATGAAATTGCCGAGGCGCCCGAACAGGATACCCGGCGCGATCAGCGGGGCGATAAAGTCGACCGTCACCCAGAACGGCTTCTGATGCTTGCGGGCGAACAGCGCCATCGCCAGCAGCACGCCGAGAAACCCCCCGTGGAAGGACATGCCCCCTTCCCAGACGCGGAACGGCATCAGCGGATCACGCAACAATCCGCCAAAGCCGTAGAACAGGACGTAGCCGATCCGGCCGCCGAGAATGACGCCCAGGGCGATGTAGAACACCAGATCATCCACCTGCGCGGCGGTCCAGCCGGAGTCGGGCCGCCTGGCGCGATAACGGCCCAGCGCCCAGCCGGCGAGAAACCCCAGCAGGTACATGAGACCATACCAGCGCACGTGCAATGGCCCCAGGCTGAAGGCCACCGGATCGAAATCGGGATGTACGAGCATGGAAAACTCCTTGAAAAGCGACTGATCGGCGAATCATCCGCGCCGCCGGCGCCAGCCATGGGTTTTCAGGGGTTCAGGATCTGCAGCGGGTCGAACCGCACGGCGACACGAAAGCATACCGTGGTTTTCGCGGCTATGCGGGGTCAGTCTGGTGGGATTCGCCCGTTCGCGGCTCGACCCGTCGCTTTTCAGCAGCCCGGAGCACCCGCGGCCAGACGCCGAGCTGCTCAAAGAAGGGGCGTATTGCAGGTGGATTGGCCAAGTTGGCCCATCATCGACCAGAGTGGACCGGCAGAGTCGAAATCTGCCGGTGTTGCGTACCCGTCACATTCAAAAGGTTTCCGTAGAGGTCAGCAAACCCGCTTCCGCTCAATAGTGTCGCGAGCCATATCCAGTAGCTCAACAGGAGGCTCGTAACCCGTGCGACGGCAATGCTGGAGGTAGTCGGTCAAACGAGGCTCGACGTCGCTTTGACTGGCAAGTTCGATCAATTCCAGCAACTCGATCATCCGTGGGGTCGGTACGGTGGCAACGGTTTGGAGCATATGCGAATCCTTGTAGGTACGGATTAAAGTGACGTCAATCGTTCAAGGTATTGGTTTGCGGGATTAAGGCACGTACCATGCCAAATTCTTATTTCTCGTCTTCGGCATCCCGACGCCACTCGCTGGACTGAACGCCCACGTCGCTCGATGCGCATTCGCTCGGTTGAACGACCCTCTGCTGCGCCTCCGTCGCAAGAGAAACAGACGTCGCCTTTCCGATTCCTCGCGAGTTTCCCGGTGTCGAGCGCGACGCGCGACAGGGGTTCCGCCCAGTCAGGATTCCGGTGAAAATAGGCGTTTATGCGATCAACATCGGGCGGGCCACACCCGACGGAAAACCGGCGCATGGCTATCGAAAAATTCGATTAACGTCAACAACAGGATTCTTGCACCATGCTGCTGATGATCGACAATTACGATTCCTTCACCTACAACCTGGTGCAGTATCTGGGCGAACTGGGCGAGGATGTGCGGGTATACCGCAACGACCGGATCACCCCGGACGAAATCGCCGAACTCCACCCCGAGCGCATCGTCATCTCGCCCGGTCCCTGCACACCCAGGGAAGCCGGCGTGTCGTTGGCGGTTATCGACGCCTTCGCCGGCAGGATCCCGATTTTCGGTGTCTGCCTGGGTCATCAGAGCATCGGCCAAGCCTTCGGCGGTCATATCGTCCGCGCCGGTCACGTGATGCACGGCAAAACTTCCGCCGTCCACCATCACGGCCAAGGCGTGTTCGCTGGCCTGCCCAACCCGTTTACGGCCGTGCGCTATCATTCCCTGGTGATCGACAAAGCCACCGTTCCGGCTTGCCTGGAAGTCACCGCCTGGACCGAGACGCCGGACGGCGACCTGGACGAGATCATGGGCGTGCGGCATAAAACCCTGCCGGTCGAGGGCGTGCAGTTCCATCCCGAATCCATCCTGACCGAACACGGTCACGCCCTGCTCCACAATTTCCTCAACCAGCGGCATTGAACCGCCGCGGAGACCGCCATGTCCATCACACCCCAGGAAGCTTTGCAGCGCACCATCGAGCACCGGGAAATCTTCTACGACGAGATGCTGTCGCTGATGCGCCAGATCATGGCCGGCGAGATTTCACCGGTGATGACCGCCGCCATCCTCACCGGTCTGCGCGTCAAGAAGGAAACCATCGGCGAGATCACCGCCGCCGCCACGGTGATGCGCGAGCTATCCACCAAGGTTCAGGTGCCACCGCCGCACGAGCACTTCGTGGACATCGTCGGCACCGGCGGCGATGGCGCGCACACCTTTAATATTTCCACCGCCGCGATGTTCGTCGCCGCCGCCGCCGGCGCCCGCGTGGCCAAGCACGGCAATCGGGGCGTCTCGTCCAAATCCGGCAGCGCCGACGTGCTGGAGGCGCTCGGCGCCCGCATCGACCTGAAGGCCGATCAGGTGGCCGAGTGCATCGAAGCGACCGGTATCGGCTTCATGTTCGCGCCGAATCACCATTCGGCCATGAAGAACGTGGCGCCGGTCCGCCGCGAGATGGGCGTGCGTACCATCTTCAACATCCTCGGGCCGCTGACCAATCCCGCCGGCGCGCCGAACCAGCTCATGGGCGTGTTCCATCCCGATCTGGTCGGCATCCAGGTGCGCGTCATGCAGCGGCTCGGCGCGCGACACGTCCTCGTCGTGTGGGGCAAGGACGGCATGGACGAAATCTCGCTGGGGGCGGCCACGCTGGTGGGCGAACTCAAAAACGGCGAGGTTCTGGAGTACGAAATCCATCCCGAGGATTTCGGGTTGGCCATGATGTCCAACCGCGGTCTCAAGGTCGAAAACGCCGAACAGTCCAGGGCCATGCTGTTGACCGCGCTGGACAACCAGCCGGGCGCGCCGCGCGACATCGTCGCCCTCAATGCCGGCGCGGCGCTGTACGCCGCCAATCGAACCGACTCCATCGCGGACGGCATCGAATTGGCGCGGGAAGCGCTCGCCAGCGGTGCGGCGCGGACCAAGCTGGGTGAATTCGTGCGCTGTACCCAGAAGCTGGCGTCATGAGCGACACGCCCGACATCCTCAAGCAAATCCTCGCCCGCAAGGCCGGGGAAATCGCCGAGCGCAGCGAACGGCTGAGTCGGCGCGAACTAAGCCGGCGGGTCGAAGGCTTGCCGCCGACCCGCCCGTTTCTGGGCAGCCTGGAACGGGCTATCGACCGGGGTCGGCCGGCGGTGATTGCCGAAATCAAGCGGGCATCGCCCAGCAAGGGCTTGTTGCGCGACCCTTTCCTGCCGGCGGACATCGCGCGTAGTTATGCCGTTGCCGGCGCTGCCTGCCTGT
The DNA here is from genome assembly GCA_002391525.1 of Competibacteraceae bacterium UBA3908. Classification (GTDB taxonomy): domain Bacteria; phylum Pseudomonadota; class Gammaproteobacteria; order Competibacterales; family Competibacteraceae; genus Competibacter_A. The sequence continues at coordinate 25,968 of DGFE01000122.1, read as the reverse complement.
CGGTGCTGACCGACCGCGATTTTTTCCAGGGCAGCGAAGACGACTTGCGGGAGGCGCGGGCCGCTTGCGCGCTGCCGGTCTTGCGCAAGGATTTCATCATCGACCCTTATCAGGTCTACGAAGCCCGCTTGATCGGGGCCGACTGCGTTTTACTGATCGTGGCCGCCCTGGACGATACCGCGCTGCGGGAACTGGCGCGGCTGGCGGCGGATTTGACGATGGACGCGCTGGTGGAAGTCCACGACGCCGAGGAACTGGAACGGGCGCTGGCCATCGGCGCGCCGCTGATCGGCATCAACAACCGCAACCTGCGGACCTTTGAAACCCGCCTGGACACCACCCTGAACCTGCTGTCCCGCATCCCCGCCGGCCGTACCGTGGTCACCGAAAGCGGGATTCACACGCCGGCGGACGTGGCGCTGATGCGCGAGCACAGCGTACACGCCTTCCTGGTGGGCGAAACCTTCATGCGGGCGGCGGACCCCGGCGCGAAACTGGCGGAACTGTTCGGCGCGTGAGATCCCGCACCCCACCCCGAAACGCTCGAACCACCCCGGCGCCCTGCGCCATTCCTCCTTAGCCAAGGCGAGGCAAGCACTCGCATCCGGGAGAAAAACAACCGTGAAAACCCGCGTCACCTGGCTGGAAGACATGACCTACGTCGCCCAATCGCCCAGCGGCCATGCCGTGGTGCTGGACGGTCCGCCCGAGCTGGGCGGCCACAATCTCGGACCCCGACCGATGGAGATGCTGCTGATGGGCATGGGCGGCTGCACCGCGATTGACGTGGTCAACATCCTGCGCAAGGCCCGGCAGGATTTGCGCGGCTGCGAGGTCCAACTCGAAGCCGAACGAGCGGATAGCGATCCCAAGGTGTTCACCACCATCCACGTTCATTTCATTCTCACCGGCAAGGCGTTGAGCGCCAAGCACGTCGAGCGCGCCATCGAATTGTCGGCGGAAAAGTACTGCTCGGCGTCGATCATGCTCGGCAAAACCGCCCGGATCACCCACACCTTCGAACTGCGCGAAGCCTGATCCAGACCCGCCGCGAACGCCTGGCGTTGTCATTCAATCCTGCTATACTCGCGCGCTTTCTGAATAGGGGCGCCGGCGCGCGAGTCGGCGGGGTTTGGCTTTTTCGCCTGTGGGGAGGTAGCTGTGGTGACTCCAAGGCCAATGCCCAGACTGCGGTTGCAGGGGTTCAACAACCTGACGAAAACGCTCAGCTTCAATATCTACGATATCTGCTACGCCTCGACGCCCGAGCAGCAGGAACGTTATATCGCCTACATCGACGAGGCGTACAACGCCGAGCGGCTCACCCAGATCCTCACCAACGTCTCCAAGATCATCGGCGCCAATATCCTGAACATCGCCCGCCAGGATTACGAGCCGAAGGGCGCCAGCGTCACCATGCTGATTTCCGAGGAGCCCATCGTCTCCGACCGCATTTCCAATTCGGAATCGCCCGGCCCGCTGCCGGACGCGGTGATCTGCCATCTGGACAAGAGCCACATCACGGTTCACACCTATCCGGAAAGCCATCCCGACAACGGCATCAGCACGTTTCGAGCCGATATCGACGTTTCGACCTGTGGCCGCATCTCTCCGCTCAAGGCCCTGAATTATCTGATCCACAGCTTCGAATCCGACATCGTCGCCATCGACTACCGGGTGCGCGGTTTCACCCGGGACGTGACCGGCAAGAAGCATTTCATCGATCACCAGATCAATTCAATCCAGAACTACCTCTCCAGGGACACCCGCGAGCGGTACCAGATGATCGACGTCAACGTCTATCAGGAGCATATCTTTCATACCAAGATGCTGCTGAAGGACTTCGACCTGAACAATTACCTGTTCAGCGTGGACAAGCAGGATGTGCCGCCGCGCGAACAGTCCGAAATCGAACGGCGCGTGCGACGGGAAATGGCCGAGATTTTTTACGGTGAAAACCTGCACAAGGGCTTGCAGATCTAGCCGATCCCTGGCCTTAATCCGCTCCCGGCGGCGGGAGCGGATGCATGGGTCACACCCAGTAGGTAGTTCCGGTCATCACCTTGGACACCCCGTTCATCAGCAGGCGGACCGGCAGCGGCAGCCGCGCGCCGCCGGCCGCCAGCGCGTCGGCGGCGTGCCGGGCCTCGTCTTCCTTCATCCGTTCCAGAATCGCCCGGCTCCGCAGGTCGCTGGCCGGCAGGCGGCTCAGATGCGAATCCAGATGCCGGACCACTTGCCGCTCGGTCTCCGCCACGAATCCCAGGCTCCAACGGTCACCGGCCTTGCCAGCCAGCGCGCCGATAGTGAAGGCGCCAGCGTAGAACAGTGGGTTCAGGATGCTGGGATGGCTGTCCAATTCCTTCAGCCGCGCCTCGCACCAGGCCAGGTGGTCGTTTTCCTCGCCGGTGGCCCGTTCCATGCGATCTCGCACCGTATCCAGCCGCGCGGTCAACGCCTGACCCTGATAGAGCGCCTGGGCGCACACCTCGCCGGTATGGTTGACTCGCATCAGGCGGGCCGCCAGCAAGCGCTCGGTGGGTTGTAACTCGGCGCTCGGCACGCAGCTTGCCGCCGGACTGGGACGGCCAGTCGCCGCCGGTCGGCCCAGGAGCGTGCGGACCGCCTGATCCAGATTGATGAGCAGCGCGTCAACGAAGGTATAGTAGCGAGTAGTCATAAAGGCAGGTTCAAACTTGGAGAGGAGTCAGGTGTCCTATTATCGCCATCACGTCTTCTTTTGCACCAATTTGCGCCCCGATGGCTCGCAATGCTGCCAGCAGTGCGGCGCCCAGGAAGCGCGCGACTACGTCAAGCGGCGCGTCAAGGAACTCGGACCGGCCATCCCCCACAAAGTGCGCATCAACACCGCCGGCTGCATGGACCGCTGCGCCGAGGGGCCGGTCATCGTGATCTATCCCGAAGCGACTTGGTACACCTATGTAGACCACGCCGATCTGGACGAGATCATCGAGCAACATCTCGTCCACGGGCGCCCGGTGGAACGGTTACTGATCTGATGGCGTCCACGGACCGGCGCTTCGGTTCGCATCCACTGCCAGGGTCTTGTAAGGCGAACATCGCTTGAGTAGAATGCGCGCCTCCCTACGCGGACATGGATTTTTGGAGCCCGTCATAATGAAAACTTTCAGCGCCAAGCCGGCCGAGGTCCAGCGCGACTGGTACGTGATCGACGCCACGGACAAGGTTCTGGGGCGGCTGTCGACGGAAATCGCCCGCCGCCTGCGGGGTAAGCACAAGCCCGAATACACGCCGCACGTGGACACCGGCGACTACATCATCGTGGTCAACGCCGCCAGGGTGTGGACGACCGGACGTAAGGAAACCGACAAATTCTATTACCGGACGACGGGTTACGTCGGCAACATCAAATCCATATCCCTGGAAAAGCTGTTGCGGAAAGCCCCGGAGCGCGTCGTTCAGATCGCCGTCAAGGGCATGTTGCCCAAGAACCCACTGGGACGGGCCATGTTCCGCAAACTGAAAGTTTACGCGGGGCCCGAACATCCGCATACCGCCCAGCAGCCCAAGTCGCTGGAGTTGGCTCGGTAACCGGCTGACGCATCAGGAACGGAACAGGCAAGCATGATCGAAAATCAGCATTACGGCACGGGTCGGCGCAAGACCGCCACGGCGCGCGTGTTCCTGCGGCCCGGCACCGGGAACATCACCGTCAATCAACGCCCCCTGGATGAGTACTTTGGCCGCGAAACCTCCTGCATGGTGGTCCATCAGGCGCTGGAAGTGGCCGATTTGAAGGACAGGTTCGATGTCTACGTCACGGTCAAGGGCGGCGGCATCACCGGTCAGGCCGGCGCGATTCGCCATGGCCTCACCCGTGCCCTGATCGACTATGACGAGAGTTTGCGCGCCCCCCTGCGTAAGGCCGGTTTCGTCACCCGCGACGCCCGCGAGGTAGAGCGCAAGAAGGTCGGGTTGCGCAAGGCGCGGCGCGCCACCCAGTACTCCAAGCGTTGATATCTTCTTGGGGGATCGTCTAGCGGCAGGACTACGGACTCTGACTCCGTCAATCTAGGTTCGAATCCTAGTCCGGCAGCCACCTCCCCGCCTTCCAAGTCACCTCGCAGCCATCGGACCCGGTAGAGT
>DGFE01000122.1:0-21722 GCA_002391525.1 Competibacteraceae bacterium UBA3908 | reverse complement strand
TCGAATCCTAGTCCCCCAGCCACCCACCAGCCCACCTGACCAGCCAAAGCTCAGGTGGGCTTTTTTATGGTTCAATTGCCAAAAAGCAACAATTGTTGTAAAAAAATAACAAAAATTAAATTTTGTGTTTTTTTTGAAAAAATCAGTTGCATTTGTGCTGCAAAATGCGTATAAATTTCTTCAACGAATTGCAAACGCCCTTTTGTTGTGTATATACAACACAAACCTAGGAGTTCGATCATGAAAAAGTCTGCTCTTGCGCTAGCTGTGGCCGCCGCGCTGGTGGGTTCCGCCGCTTACGCCGACACCACTCTTTATGGGTCGGCCCGGGTATCCTTGGACTATGTCGATGAAAATGTCGACAGGGACGCCGGGGACTTCGTCTCGGGTCTCTTCGAAGGCGACGGCTACTGGGATGTCTTCAACAATGCTTCCCGCCTGGGCGTGCGTGGCGAGGAAGATCTGGGTGGCGGCCTGGCGGCCATCTACCAGTATGAATTCGGCGTCGACGTGACCGAAGGCGGCAATTTTACCAGCAACCGCCCGAAGTGGGTCGGCCTGAAGGGCGGCTTCGGCTCCGTCACCGCCGGCACTCAGTGGACCCCCTACTACAACGTGATCGGCATCGGCGATATTTTCAACAGCAGTCGGGTATTCGGTAACTTCGTCTACCTGGGCAACACGTTCGCCACGCGCATGGACAACAGCCTGATCTACACCACGCCCAATTTCAGTGGCTTCAGCGCCCAGGCCATGCTGGTCATGAACGGCTCCTGCAACCCGTCGGTTGGCTTCGATCTTTGCCGGCTCGGTGACAACAGGCTGCCCGCCAACCTCAGCGATGACATCGACATGTGGAACATCGCGGCCTCGTACAAGAACGGTCCGTTCTTCGCCGGCGCCACTTACATGGCGTTGGAAGGCCCGGACCTTGGCCCGACCGCGCCCACCTGGGATGGTGATCAATGGGGTCTGGCGCTCGGTTACAACGCCGGTCCGTTCGCCGTCAGCCTGGCTTATGAAAATGGCGAGGTCAACACCCTGTTCCCGGATGATTCCCAGAACATCTATCTGACCGGCCAGTACACCTTTGGCCCCAATATCGTCCGCGCCGCCTTTGGCTATGTAGACCCCGACAGCGACATCGTCGGCGTCGATGACATCAACAACTACGTTCTGGGCTATCAGTACAACTTCAGCAAGCGGACTCGCCTGTGGGTCGAGTACGTTGGCCGGAGCACCGACAGCGCTTATGGCGATGGTAACGCGGTTTCCATCGGTACCCGCGTGGACTTCTAAGCTCGAACGAGTTTGACCGGTAGTGACCGAACGGGCGCTCAAGGGCGCCCGTTCGCATTTCAGCGCCCGAGCGCGCACATTCGTTGCGACAATACAAATCAGTTGTATTTTTATAAATAAATGGTTGCTTTTTTGCTGCGATGCGTATATAAATTACCTCAAGGTTGTTTCAAGGCTGCTTTCCAATCAAGAATACTGTTGATTGGAAAGAAGATTTTGAAACACAAGAGTTAATTTTCAGACTATTGGAAATCTCGCCATGAAAAAATCCATCCTCGCTCTGGCCGTCGCCACCGCCCTGGCAACTCCCTTCGCCGCTCAAGCCGATACGATCCTGTATGGATCCGCGCGGGTATCGGTCGATTACAGCGATGATGAATCCCTGCTCGATAGCGATGGCAGTTGGGATGTCGTCAACAACGCTTCGCGCCTTGGTGTACTGGGCTCCGAAGACCTCGGTGGCGGTCTGAGCGCCATCTATCAGTACGAGTTCGGTGTGGATATGACCGAGGGTGGCAATTTCGAAAGCAACCGCCCCAAATTCGTCGGTCTCAAAGGGGATTTCGGCCAACTCACCGTGGGTACTCAAGAACCCCCCTACTATCACGTCGCCGGAATCACCGACGTCTTCAACACCGACAAGTCCTTCGGTAACACCGCCTTTCTGGGTGGCTCATTCAGTGGCTTCAATCTGAACACCACCGGCGACCGGGATCTCGGCGAGGGTTCATTGTTCCGTTTAGCTAACAGTCTCTATTACGGAACGCCCGATTTCGGCGGCTTCAGCGGTGAGGTCATGCTGGTGATGAATGGGTCCGCCAACGATAACGAGGGTTATTCGGATGGCGTCGACCTCTGGAACATCGCCGCCAAGTACAGCAATGGCCCGTTCTTCGCGGGTGTCAGCTACATCTCGCTCGATGGCGATGACAATGTCTCGCTCAGCGACGACATTGCCATCGATCTCGATCTCGATCAGTGGATCGTGGGCTTGGGGTATTCCGGCGGCCCATTCAGCGTGGGCTTCATTTACGAGCAAGGCACTCTCAACGAGTTCGGTCTGCTCGGCACCGCCAAATTCAATGGTGTCCGCCTGTTCAGCGGCGACGATGCCAGCAATTGGTATCTGACCGGCGAATACCGATTCGGCAGTAATACCATACGGGCCGCCTACGGCCAGTTGAACACCGAGCTCGACATTCCGGGTGACGACGACACCATCGACAATTATCTGGTCGGCTATCAGTATGATTTCAGCAAGCGGACCCGTATCTGGGTCGAGTATGTTGGCCGCAGCGCCGACAATGTGCTCTACGGCGACCAGAACGCCGTCTCCATCGGCACCCGGGTGGACTTCTAAAACAACAGCCTGACATCGGGCGTAAGGGCGACGACAGGCGCCGCCGCGAGGCGGCGCCTTTTTTATCGCCCTTCATCGCCATTCAAGACCGCATCGCCCGCACTCCGTCAGGCGTTCCCAGCAGCAGCACATCCGCCGGCCGCAACGCGAACAGCCCTACGGCGACGATGCCGGCGATGTTGTTCAGTTCGGCCTCCAGTCTGGTCGGCTCCAGGATCAGCAGATTGTAGACATCCAGGATCAGGTTGCCGTTGTCGGTGATGAAGTTCTCCCGCAACACCGGCTGGCCGCCGCGTTTGAGCAGTTCGCGTCCCACATGGCTGCGCGCCATCGGAATCACTTCGACCGGCAAGGGAAAGGTCCCCAGTACGTCCACCAGCTTGGATTGGTCGGCGATGCAGACGAACCGCTCGCTGGCGGCGGCGATGATTTTCTCGCGGGTCAACGCCCCGCCGCCACCCTTGATCAGTTGCAGATGGCGATTGGCCTCGTCGGCGCCATCCACATACAGCGGCAGCGGGCCAGCGGCGTTGAGATCGAGTACAGGAATCCCGCTGGTCTTCAGCCGTCGGGTGGTCGCTTCCGAACTCGACACCACGCCCTCGATGCGGTGCTTGATACGCGACAGGGCGTCAATAAAATAATCGACCGTCGAACCGGTGCCGACGCCTAAAACCATATTGTCTTCGATGTACTCCAAGGCAGCCTCGGCGGCGCGCTTTTTCATGTCGTCGCTGGACATGGAACCCTCCTCTTTCAGCTTCGTCACGCTTCGTTGAGCTTATGTACAACTACATCAAAAAGATTCTCACCGCCCGCGTCTACGATGTCGCTATCGAATCGCCGCTGGACGTCATGGCGCGTTTGTCGCGACGTCTGAACAACCGGGTCCTGCTCAAGCGCGAGGACTTGCAGCCGGTGTTTTCCTTCAAGCTGCGCGGCGCCTACAACAAGATGGCCAATCTGCCGCCCGCGGCGCTGGAAAAGGGCATCATTTGCGCTTCGGCGGGCAACCACGCCCAAGGCGTCGCCCTGGCCGCCCAGCGGCTCGGTGCGAAAGCCACCATCGTCATGCCCCGCACCACCCCGGCCATCAAGGTGCAAGCCGTGCGTGACCGCGGCGGCAAAACCGTGCTGTTCGGCGACACCTACGACGAAGCCTATCAGCACGCCCGCCAGTTGGAAGCGGACAAGGGCATGACCTTCATCCACCCCTACGACGACCCGGACGTCATCGCCGGCCAGGGCACCATCGGTATGGAAATCCTGCGCCAGCACCCCGATCCCATCAAGGCCATCTTCATCGCGGTCGGCGGCGGCGGCCTGATCGCCGGCGTGGCTGCCTACGTCAAGTTCCTGCGGCCCGAAATCAAGATCATCGGGGTGGAACCGGACGATGCCGCTTCCATGTACCAAGCCCTCAAACAGGGTCATCGGGTGACACTTGATCAAGTAGGCATTTTCGCCGACGGCGTGGCGGTAAAGCAGGTGGGCGAGGAAACCTTCCGGCTGGCCCGGGAACTGGTGGACGACATCATCGTGGTGTCCACCGACGAAATCTGCGCCGCGACCAAGGATATTTTCGATGACACCCGCTCCATCGCCGAACCCGCCGGGGCGCTGGGCACCGCCGGTCTGAAGAAGTACGTGGAGCGCACCGGCGTCGCCGGCCAAAACCTGATCGCGATCAACTGCGGCGCCAACATCAACTTCGACCGGCTGCGCCATGTCGCCGAACGGGCTGAACTGGGCGAACGGCGCGAGGCGCTGCTGGCGGTGACCATCCCGGAACAACCAGGCAGCTTCCGCAAGTTCTGCCAAGCCATCGGCAAACGTTCCATCACCGAGTTCAATTATCGCTACGCCGATTCTCGGCAGGCGCAGGTATTCGCCGGCGTGCAGCTCACCGAGGGCGAGGAGGAAAAGAACCGGATCATCGACACCCTGCGCGAGCATGGTTATCCGGTGGTGGACATGAGCGACAACGAGATGGCCAAGCTGCACGTGCGCTACATGGTGGGCGGCCACGCCTCGGGCATCCGCGATGAACTGCTGTACCGGTTCCAATTTCCCGAACGGCCGGGCGCGCTGCTGAAGTTCCTGACCGGCATGGCGCACGGCTGGAACATCAGCCTGTTCCATTACCGCAATCACGGCTCCGACTATGGCCGGGTGCTGGTCGGCATCCAGGTTCCAGCGGCGGAGCGGCCGCAGTTCAACCGGTTCATCCACGAGCTCGGCTATCCCTACTGTGAAGAAACCGACAATCCCGCCTATCGATTGTTTCTGGATGGCCGAAATTAGAGCCCGAATTTGAAAGCAAGGTTCGGAGTGCGACGGCCGGCAGCCGTTGATAAATTTCCAATCGTCATCAGAATGACCGAGAGGAACGCACGATGAACACGTCGATGAAAAACTCCCGACTGGCCGCCGCAACGGTAAACGATCCCCGATGGGCCGCTGTCGTCGCGCGTAACCCCAAGACTGACGGCGCGTTTTTTTACTCGGTCAGAACCACGGGCGTTTATTGCCGCCCTTCGTGCGCGGCCCGGCTGGCGCGACCGGAAAATATCCGTTTCCATGCGACCCGCGAGGAGGCCGAGCAGGCCGGCTTCCGACCCTGCAAGCGGTGCAAGCCGAACCAGCCTTCGCTGGTCGGGCGGTATGCGGCGAAAGTCACCGAAGCCTGCCGGATCATCGAGGAAGCCGAGACCGCGCCGGGTCTCGAAGAACTGGCAAAGCGGATCGGAGTGAGCGCGTATCACTTCCATCGGGTGTTCAGGCAAGTCACCGGATTGACGCCAAGAGAGTACGCGGCGGCGCACCGCGGGAACCGGATACGCAATGCACTCAGCCGCCGCGGCACGGTGACGGCAGCCATTTTTGACGCCGGCTACAACTCCAACAGCCGTTTCTATGAAAAATCGAACGGAATACTGGGCATGACGCCTACCCGCTATCGCGCCGGAGGCGTGAACACGGAGATTCGCTTCGCCATCGGCGAATGTTCCCTCGGGTCGATTTTGGTGGCGCAAAGCGACCGGGGCGTTTGCGCCATTTTCCTGGGTGACGATCCTGACGCTCTCGCCCGTGATCTGCAAGACCGTTTTCCACGCGCCCACCTGATCGGCGGCGATGGGGAATTCGAGCAACTGGTCGCCAAGGTGGTCGGCTTGGTCGAAGCGCCAGGCATTGGCCTGGACCTGCCGCTGGATGTGCGCGGCACCGCGTTTCAGCAACGGGTCTGGCAAGCCCTGCGCGAGATTCCAGCAGGCAAAACCGTCAGCTACGCCGCTATCGCCAACCGTATCGGCGCTCCGCAATCCGTGAGGGCCGTGGCTCGGGCGTGCGCGGCGAACACCCTGGCGGTTGCCATTCCGTGCCATCGCGTCGTCCGCAACGACGGCGGACTGTCGGGCTATCGCTGGGGCGTGGAACGCAAGCGCGCGCTGCTGGAGAAGGAAGCACGCGCCTGAAGGCGCTGGTTGAAGAGGCGCTGGCATCACCCCGGCCAGGGACATCGCCAGCCGGGTCAAGGCGCTGGCGCATCTTCCAACGCCAGCACGAACGCCCACTGCGCCGCGGTTACCGGCAACACCGACAGGCGATTGCCCCGACGCAGCAGGGTGAAATCCGCCAAGGTTTCCTGATGCCGCTTCAATTCAGCCAGGTTAACCGAACGGCGCAGGCGTCGGACCAGCCGCACGTCCACCCGATACCAGCGGGGATGGTCCGGCGTGCTGATGGGATCGTAATAAGGGCTGGCCGGATCAAAAGCGGTCTCATCCGGATAGCCTTCCCGCACCACTTCGACAATGCCGACGATGGCGGGATTCGCCGCGCCGGAATGATAGAAAAATGCCTGATCGCCCCGGCGCAAGCCATCCCGCAGAAAGTTACGGGCCTGATAGTTGCGCACGCCCTCCCAGGATGTGGTCCGCCTGGGCGCGGCTTCCAGATCGGCGAGACTGAACGCCGCGGGTTCCGATTTCAGCAGCCAGTATTCCACCGGATCATTGCTCTTGGACATCGTTTGGCTTGGCGAACAGATGCAGCGCCTCTTCCGTCGCCGCGGCGGCCAGAGGCACATCCCAAGGCTGACGGACCAGCTCGGTGGTTTGCTGGAATGCATAGCCCAACCCCAGCAGACAGGGCCGCTGACCGCGATAAGCCGGGTCGCGCAGGAAAGCGAAGCTACGGTCGTAGAATCCCCCACCCATACCCAGGCGAGTGCCGGTCGGATCAAAAGCCACCAGAGGCGTCAATACCAAATCCAATTGTGAGGGCTGTAGCCATTCCGCCGCCGGCGCTTCGGGTTCGGGAATCCTGAACCGATTGCGGCGCAAGGGCAGCCCGGGTCGGTAAGAGGCAAACCGAAGGGATGGATGGGGCGCGTCCACCAAAACCGGCAGATAAACCTGCTTGCCCGCGGCCCAAGCGTGTTCCAGCAACGGCAGCGGGTCCAATTCGCCATCGCACGCCCAGTAACCGGCGACGCGGGCCGCTTCGACGAACACCCGCCAGTCCGCCAAACGCCGGGCGACGGCCAGCGCCGCTTCCCGCCGTTCCAGGCTGGACAAGCTCCGTCTGCGGGCGCGCAACCGCCGGCGTAATTGGTCGGGATCGATAGTCACGGCTGGCGCGGGAACAAAAATAAAGGCGACGTCACGGCGTCGCCGAGGGTGCGAAGCAAAACAAGGGGGCGCTCTCCGCCTGTGCCGTCTCGGACCTTTGCCCTTGAACCGCGCGGCTCAAGTGGGGGAACAGAGCGGCGTATCAGGCTTTCCGCAACGAGGCGGACATGCACACCTACGCCGGCGACCGTGCTCCCTGGGTAAAATTAACTAGGATCAAGGGGTTACCCGGCCCACTACTCGAACACCGCAGAGAGCGCCCGAACTATTGAATCAACTTCCATAAATATTATAGCTCAGCCGGCTCGGCTTTGCTAAGAATAGCGTCAATTTTTTGGATCAAGTCTTGCACATGACTGTTGACAACCGCGTCCGTTTCAACCGATTGACGCTGTTGCCGCAGCAACTCGTAGCTGATATTCATCGCGGCCATCACCGCAATCGCTTCCAGACTCAGCAACTTGCTGCTGCGATCACGAACCTCCCGCATCTTGTCATCCAGATAGCGGCCCGCTTCCAGCAATTCATCGCGCTCGGCTGGCCGGCAGGCGAAACGATATTCACCACCGATCAGTGGTACGGTAACGCCAACGGTTTCCATGCTCATGAAGCTTGCTCCAAACTTTTCAGCCGCACGATCATCGCTTCGATACGGGAGCGTGACTGCTCGTTCTTCTCGCGCAGTTCGTCGCACTCGGCCTGCAACGCCCGCTTCTGCTCCCGCAAGATTTGATTTTCCTGCAATAACTGCTCGCAGAATCGCATCAATTGCTCCACTCGTTCAGCGAGAATGGCCAGGCCGCTGGCGGCCGTTTCGGTTACGCTGTCGAATTCACCAGCCTCGGCTGGCACGGCATTTTCGTAGAGATTGTCGATGTTCATGCAAATACTATAAAGCGGCTATTCCGACCGGGTCAATTTAGACCTTGCTTTCGAGGTCTGATCGCGGAATGTTAGGATTGTTCATCCGCACCCTCATTGTTCGACCCTGGAACCCGCCATGCCCCCTACTCATCAGCCGTTATTCGAACGTTTGACCCGGCTGCTCGACCCGTGCAACCCCGCCGAACTGCATGGATTGCTGTGCGGCTTGCTGTGCGCCGACCGCGATCTCGACCGTGAGCGGTGGCTGCGCCACGCCGCCGAACAGCTGGCTGACGATGTGGAACCGACCGAGCCCATCCGCAATCTCCTCCTGAAATTATTCGATTACGGCGCCGCGCAACTGGACGCGCCCGATGGGTCCGTGGCTCCGCTGCTGCCCGACGACGACGCGCCCCTGCGCCAGCGCGCCGACGCCCTGGGGGTCTGGTGTCAGGGTTTGTTGTACGGTCTTGGCCTGGGCGAAATGGAACGACGCGGCGAACTCTCTCCCGAAAGCCGGGAATTCCTGCGCGACGCGGCGGAAATCGCCAGGGTCGGCTTCGATACCGACGAGGCCGGCGAGGCCGATGAAACCGCCTATGCCGAAGTGGTCGAATACCTGCGGGTCGGACTGCTGATGATCCAGCAGGATTTGCGCCATTCCGCCCCCTTGGACTTTTCTCGCCCCCACTGATCGAATTTGGAATCGTTATCGATGCTCGCCCGCGCCATACCGTCCACCGTCTTTGCCCGCCGCCGCCGCACGCTGATGGAGCGGATGGGACCGGGCTCGATTGCCCTGCTGCCCGCCGCATCGTCCATGCCCCGCAATCGCGATGTCCACTATCCCTACCGCCAGGACAGCGATTTCTATTATCTGACGGGTTTTCCGGAACCGGAGGCCGTCGCGGTGCTGGCGCCCGGCGGCGAGCGGGAATTCCTGCTGTTCTGCCGCGAGCGCGACCCGCAAATGGAAATCTGGCATGGCCGCCGGGCCGGACCGCGGGGGGCGATGGATCGCTACGGGGTGGACAACGCCCACCCTATCACCGAAATCGACCGGCGCTTGCCGCCGCTGCTGGAGAATCGCGAGCGGGTGTTCTACGCCATCGGTTACAACCCGGATTTCGACCGGCAGGTGATGGACTGGATCAACCAGGTGCGCAGCAAGGCCCGCTCCGGGGTACGGGCGCCGGTGGCGTTCATCGCGCTGGAACATCTGCTGCACGCCATGCGGCTGCGCAAGGAGCCGGAGGAAATCGCGGTCATGCGCGAATCCGCCCGCATCGCCGTCGAAGCGCACTGCCGGGCGATGCGAACCTGCCGACCGGGAATGCTGGAATACGAACTCGAAGCGGAGATCCTCCATACCTTCCTGCGCAACGGGGCCGGCTGGTCCTATCCGTCCATCGTCGGCGGCGGCGACAACAGTTGCATCCTGCACTACACCGAGAACAACGCCCCGCTGCGCGACGGCGACATCGTCCTGATCGACGCCGGCGCGGAAGTGGACGGTTACGCCTCCGACATCACCCGCAGCTTCCCGGTCAACGGTCGCTTCTCCGGCGAACAGCGCGCCATCTACGAGCTCGTGCTGGCCGCGCAGAAGGCGGCGATAGCCAAGGTCCGGCCCGGCTGCCATTTCAACGAACCACACGACGCGGCGGTGCGCACCCTCACCGAGGGACTGGTAGCGCTGGGGCTGTTGCGCGGCGAGGCGGAGGCGCTGATCGAGCAAGAGCAGCACAAACAGTTCTACATGCATCGCACCGGTCACTGGCTGGGCATGGACGTACACGACGTGGGCGATTACAAGACCGGCGACGACTGGCGGGTCTTCGAGCCGGGCATGGTCACCACCATCGAACCCGGTCTCTACATCCCCGCCGGTGGTAAGGTCATGGATGCTCATTGGGCGCGGCTCGGAGTTTACCTGGAATCCGAATTGGACGAGCGCTGGTGGCGGATCGGCGTCCGTATCGAGGACGACGTGCTGGTTACGACCGACGGGAACGAGGTGTTGACCGCCGGCGCGCCCAAGGAGATCGACGCCATCGAGGCGCTGATGCGGGAGGACGGATGACGCAAACGGATTACGATCTGCTCATCATCGGCGGCGGGCTGATCGGCGCCAGCCTGGTCTGCGCGCTGGCCGGTCAGGATCTACGCATCGCCCTGATCGAGGCCGCGCCATTCGCCGCCAGCGCCCATCCCAGTTACGACGACCGCGCCATCGCCCTGGCGCAAGGTACCAAGCGCATTTTCCAGACTCTCGGTCTGTGGAAAACCCTGGGGTCGACCGCCGCTCCGATCCGGAAAATCCACATCTCCGAACGCGGTGGCGCCGGCTTCGCTCATCTCGACAGCCGCGACGAGGGCGTGGACGCGCTCGGCTACGTGGCCGAGGCGCGGTTGATCGGCGCGGCGCTGTTGACGAAACTGCCGACCCTGAGCGGAGTCGAACTGCTGTGTCCGGCCCGGCTGGAGCGGGTCGCCGTCGAACCGGAAGCCGCCCGCGCCGCTATCCGTCTCGGCGATGAACGGACCGTCGAACTCCGCGCCAGCCTGCTGATCGCCGCGGACGGCGCCAATTCGCCGGTGCGCGAGCAACTCGGAATTGCCGTCCTGCGTTGGGAATACGGCCAGCAGGCGATCATCGCCAACGTCACCCCTACCCTGCCCCACAACCACGTCGCCTATGAACGCTTCACCCCAGACGGGCCGGTGGCGCTGCTGCCGATGAGCGACAACCGTTGTGCGGTGGTCTGCACGGTAAACGACCCCGACGCACCGACAGTCATGGGTCTTGACGATGCCGGCTTTATCGCCCTGTTGCACCAGCGATTCGGCGACCGGCTGGGGCCTTTTTCGCGGGTGGGCCGCCGACAGGCGTATCCGCTGTTTCTGCTGAAATCCCGCGAACACGCCCGCCCCCGCGTGGCCATCATCGGCAACGCCGCCCATACTCTGCACCCCATCGCCGGCCAGGGCTTCAATCTCGGCATCCGCGACGTGGCGGCGCTGGCGGAAGTCATCGCGAACGCCCGGCGCAACGGCCAGGACATCGGCGATCTCGCCGTACTGAACCGTTACGCCGACTGGCGGCGCTGGGACCAGCGCCGGACAATCGCGTTCACCGACGCCCTGAACCGGTTGTTCGCCAGTCCGCTGCCGCCGGTCCGCGCCGCCCGCGATCTGGGTCTGCTGGCCTTCGACCTCTGCCCTTCGGTCAAGCACTGGTTCGCCCGACAGACGATGGGCTTGGACGGGCGCTTGCCCAAACTGACGCGGGGATTGACGCTGTGAGTCCAGCGACATGAGCCTCGTCAAAACGGACTACGACCTCGTCATCGCCGGCGGCGGCATGGTCGGCTCGGCGCTGGCCTGCGCGCTGGGCACCACCGATCTGAAAATCGCCCTGCTGGAAGGCGCGCCGCCGGAGCGCATCCGCCCCGGCGCGGACCTCGATTCGCGGGTTTCCGCCATCAGCCGCGCCTCGCAACGCATCTTCGCCGCCGTGGGCGCCTGGGATGGCATGACCGCCTGGCGAGTCAGCCCGTTCCGCGACATGCGGGTGTGGGACGCGACTGGCTTCGGGAGCATTCATTTCGACAGCGCCGATCTCGGCGAGCCGTTGCTGGGCTGGATCATCGAGAATCGCGTGATTCAGTTCGCCCTGCTGGAACGGGCGCGACAACTGCCGGCGGTGGATCCGTTCTGCCCGGCGACGCTGGAAACCGCCCAAGCGCTGGACGACCACCGTTGGCGGGTACGATTGAACGATGGACACGCCTTCACCACCCGGTTACTGGTCGGCGCGGACGGCGCGCAATCCAAGGTGCGACAGATGGCCGGCATCGATACCGGCGGCTGGGGGTATGGTCAGAAAGCGGTGGTCGCCAACGTGCGCACCGCCGAACCGCACCAGGAAACCGCCTGGCAACGCTTTCTGCCGACCGGACCGCTGGCGTTTCTGCCACTGCACGACGGGCGTTGTTCCATCGTCTGGTCCACCACGCCCGAGCAGGCCGATGCGCTGCTGATGCTGGACGAGCATGATTTTTGCTACGCCCTGGCCGACGCCTTCGAACGGCGACTGGGTTCGATCAGCCAGGTCGGGCCGCGCGGCGCCTTCCCGCTGCGTCTGCAACATGCCCACGCCTATGTCAAACCCGGCCTTGCCCTGATCGGCGACGCCGCGCACGTCGTGCATCCGCTGGCCGGACAAGGCGTCAATCTGGGCCTGCTGGACGCGGCGACGCTGGCCGAGGTGATTCTGGATGCCGTCGCCGCCGATCAGGAGATCGGCTCGCTCAAGACGCTGCGCCGCTACGAACGCTGGCGCAAGGGCGACAACCTGCTGATGCTGGGCATCATGGACGGCTTCAAACGCTTGTTCGGCGCTTCGCCGCCGCCGGTGCGACTGCTGCGCAACATCGGCCTCGACCTGACCGACGCCGCCGGACCGCTCAAGAACCTGATCGCTCGCCGGGCGATGGGATTGACGGGTGATTTGCCGCGGCTGGCGCGGGATGCCGGTTGAATCCGCCCATGAACGAAGAACATCCACTCTGCCGTCTGGACGAATTGTCCGAAGGTCAAAGCAAGGGTTTTACTACCCGTCCCGAGGCCCGCTACGCCGACATCGTGGTGGTACGCACCCGCGCCGGGATTTACGCCTATCGCAACCGCTGTCCGCACACCGGCGCACCGATGGAATGGGAACCCGACCAGTTCCTGGATTATACCGGCACGCTGATTCAATGCGGCATTCACGGCGCGTTGTTCCGCATCGAGGACGGGTATTGCGTATCCGGCCCCTGCGCCCGGCAATCGTTGCAACGCATTCCCGTAACTGAACGAGAGGGCTGGCTGGTCGCGCTCGCTCCGCTGGCAAACCGCCGTGACTGAACCCGCCGTCATCCAGGTCGAAGACCTGCGCAAGCATTACGGCCCGGTGCAGGCCGTCGATGGAATCAGCTTCAGCGTCGCCCGGAGCGCCACCTGCGCGCTGCTGGGCGGCAACGGCGCCGGCAAGACCACCACCATCGCCATGCTGCTGGGGTTGCTGTTGCCGACCGGCGGTCAGATTCGGATTCTGGGCGAGGAGGTGCCGCGCCACCGCCACCGGGTGCTGCCGCGCCTGAATTTCTCCTCGCCCTACCTGGACTTGCCGCAGCGGCTGACGGTGGCGGAAAACCTGACCGTCTACGCCCGATTGTATGGGGTGCGCCGCATTCGCGAACGGCTGGCGGTATTGGGCCGGGATTTGGACATCGACGCCTTCTTCAAACGCCCTTACGGCAGTCTGTCCGCCGGTCAGAAAACCCGGGTCGCGCTCGCCAAGGCATTGCTGAACGAACCGGAAATCCTGCTGCTGGACGAACCGACCGCCTCGCTCGACCCCGACACCGCCGACCGGATGCGCGGCATCCTGATCGACTACCAGCGCCGGAGCGGAGCCACGCTGTTGCTGGCTTCCCACAACATGAGCGAGGTGGAACGGCTCTGCGACCAAGTCATCATGCTGCGGGCGGGCCGCATCGTCGCCACCGGCGCGCCGCGCGAGCTGATCCACCGTTACGGCCGCAAGGACATGGAAGAGGTGTTTCTCGACATCGCCCGCGGCATCCAGAGCGGCGAGGTGGTGGAATGAACGCCATCTCTCCGCAACGCATCGGCGCGTTGGCGTTGCGGTATCTCTACCTGCTGCGCGGCTCCTGGATTCGGATCGTGGAACTGGCTTACTGGCCGACGGTGCAGATGATCCTGTGGGGCTTCATCACCCAATATCTGGCCGGCCACAGCGATGTGCTGCATCAGGCGACCGGGCTGCTGCTGTCGGGCGTGCTGTTGTGGGACATCCTGTTTCGCAGCCAGTTGGGCCTGTCGGTGGTGTTCTTCGAGGAATTGCACTCCCGCAACCTGGGACAACTGTTCATCAGCCCGCTGCAACCGCTCGAACTGATCCTGGCCCTGATGCTCGTCAGCCTGGCGCGTACCCTGATCGGCGTCGGCATCGCGGTGCTGCTGGCGATTCCGTTTTACGGCTTCAACCTGTTCGCGCTCGGGCCGCCGCTGATCGGTTTTTTCCTCAATCTGCTGCTGATGGGCTGGGCGATTGGTCTGCTGGTGTCGGCGCTGGTGTTGCGCTACGGCATGGGCGCGGAAAGCATCGCCTGGGCGGCGATTTTCGCGCTGGCCCCGCTGTGCGGGATTTACTACCCCGTCGCCACCCTGCCCGGCTGGCTGCAACCGCTGTCCTGGGCGCTACCGGCCAGCCACGTATTCGAGGGGATGCGGGCGGTATTGCTGGACCATGCGTTCCGGCTGGATTATCTGCTGTACGCGCTGCTGTTGAACGCCGGCTACCTCGGTCTTGGCATCGGCGTGTTTCTGGCCGCCATCCACCAGGCGCGGCAACGGGGTTCGCTGTTGCAGTCGGGGGAGTGACGGAAGGTTTCGCGGTCACCCTATCCCGCTGACTGGCCCGATCCGATCCGCGGGATTCAGCACCAGGAGATCACGCTAGCCACGTCAGGGTTGCCAGGGCTATAGTGCCCGGCCATCGCCCCCACCCGGTCGGAGCCAGTCGCCATGAAAAAACTGCCCATCGGCCTGCAAAACCTGCGCGAGATGCGCACCCAAGGCTACGTCTACGTGGACAAAACCGCCCACATCGCCCGGCTGGCCGAGGAAGGCAAGTACTATTTCCTGGCCCGGCCCCGCCGCTTTGGCAAGAGCCTGCTGGTGGACACCCTGGCCGAGGCGTTCGCCGGCAGCCGGGAACTGTTCGAGGGGCTGTATCTGGAGCACCACTGGGATTGGACCCGGAAATATCCCGTGCTGCGCTTCGATTTCAGCGAAGGCGTGCTCCCTGACCGCGTCCTGCTGGATGCTACCCTGCTCGATCAATTGCGGTTCAACCACGACCGCTATGGCCTGGCGTGGGAGGAGGCGCCGGTTCATATCGCACTGGCTCGGCTGGTGCGAAACCTGCGCGAGGCCGCCGGCCAACCGGTCGTGTTACTGATCGACGAATACGACAAGCCGATTCTGGACCACCTGAGCGAGCCGGCTTTGGCCCGGGCGATGCGCGAGGGCCTGCGCAACTTCTACTCGGTGATCAAGAGCCTGGACCCGCACCTCAAGTTCGTGCTGCTGACCGGGGTCAGCAAGTTTTCCAAGGTCTCCCTGTTTTCCGGGTTGAACAACCTCAAGGATGTCACCCTCGATCCCCGTACCGCGACCCTGTGCGGCTACACGCACGCCGAACTGGTCAGTGCCTTCGCCGCGCATCTGGATGGGGTGGATTTGGCGGAAGTGAAACGCTGGTACAACGGCTACAATTTCCTGGGCGAGCCGGTCTACAATCCGTTCGATATTCTGCTCTATCTCGATAGCCGTGCATTCAGACCCTATTGGTTCGAGACCGGCACGCCGACGTTTCTGATCAACCTTCTGGCCGAGCGCGGCTTCTTTACCCCGAACCTGGCCCGCCTGCGCACCGGCCTGGAATTGCTCTCCACCTTCGATGTGGACCATATCGCCACCGAGGCGCTGCTGTTTCAGACCGGCTATCTGACCATCCGCCGGGCCGAGGAGCCGATCCGGGGCTATTGGGTCTACACCCTGGGCTATCCCAATCACGAAGTCGAAACCAGTCTCAACGCCAGTCTGTTATCGGTTTACACCGACGACCCGAGCAAGAGCTTCTCGCACCGGTTGCGGTTGCTGGAACTGTTGCTGGCCGATGATCTGGCCGGCTTGAAAGACCTGTTTCATGCCCTGTTCGCCAGCATTCCCCATCAGTGGTACGACAACAATCCGATCAGCCGCTACGAAGGCTATTACGCCAGCGTGTTCTACAGCCACTTCGCCGCTCTGGGGCTGGACATCGTTCTGGAAGACGCCACGAATCATGGCCGCATCGACATGACAGTGAAAATCCAGGACAGGATTTATCTGTTCGAGTTCAAGGTGGTGGAGATCACTCCAGAAGGTGACGCCCTGCGACAACTGAGAGATCGGGGCTACGCCGAGAAATACCGCGCCGGGAGCGGGCCGATTTATCTGATCGGCGTGGAATTCAGCCGCGACCGGCGTAACTTGGTTGGTTTCGCCTGGGAGCATGGCTGAACGCCGGCTTGGTCATTTTTCTGTCAGGGCTTCTCGCCTGAAGTTCCAGGCCATTGATTGTTTTGGTATAGCAACCCTGTTCGAGTTGTGGAAACGCTGACCGGTCGAGCTAAACCGCTTGACCGAGAAGTATTGAGCGAAAGCCCCTGAATTCATAATAATTATTTTAAATCAGCAGCTTGTAGTTTTCAGTAGTGAACACCAAGTTGCCAAACGACCCACTAGACGCCTCCCGGTTTGCTGATTCTTTCCTTCGAAAAGCCCGATTGGGCACCCAACTGGACGGGGGGCTCGAACAGTTGCGCTTCCCGCGTCTCCGCCGGCACGTTGCGCAGATGTATATCCCGTTGCGGGAAGGGAATCTCGATCCGGTTCGCGCGCAGCGCTTCAAAAATCTGATTATGTAATTCGTGGGTCAACGGCAGGCGATTGGCCAGCTCCCGCACGAACACCCGCACCTCGAATTCCAGCGCGCTCTCGCCGAACTTCAGGAACAACACCGCCGGCGCCGGTTCCTTGAGCACCAGCGGATGGGCGGTCGCCACATCCAGCAAAATCTTGTGCACCAGCAGAGGATCGCTGTCGTAGGCCACCCCGACCGGAATCACGACCCGGGTAATGGGATCGTTCCGGGTCCAGTTGATCAGCGAGCTGGTGATGAAGGTCTTGTTGGGAACGATGATTTCCTTGCGGTCCCAGTCGGTGAGGGTGGTGGCGCGGATGTGAATGCGCGACACCGTGCCGCTCAGATTGCCCAGCGTTACGGTGTCCCCAACGCGGATCGGACGCTCCAGCAGCAGGATCAGCCCGGAGACGAAATTGGCGAAAATCTCCTGCAGGCCGAAACCCAGTCCGACGCCGAGCGCGGCGACCAGCCACTGCACCTGACCCCAGCCGACGCCGATGATGTCCAGCGCCACCACCAGGCCCACGCCGGCAATCAGATAGCGGGTGATGGTAATGATGGCGTTGCGATTGCCCGGGTCTACCGCCAGCCGTTGCAGGATGATCAACTCCAGTACGCCGGGGAGATTGCGGGCCAGAAAACCGATCAACAGCAGCAGCGCCCCGGCGATCACGATGTTGCCCAAGGTAATATCCGCCAGCTGCGTGCCGGTGGTGGTCTGCACGGTTTGCCGCCAAAGGGCGATGTCGTTCAGGACGGCGAACGCCGGGATCAGACTGCTCCAGATCTGCCACAATCCAAATCCCAGGCCGAGCAGCACCAACATGCTCATCAGGCCGCGGGTCTGTTCGTTGATGGTGGTCAAATCCAGATCCGGCAGGCGTTGAATGTCCGGTACGCCTTCTCCGGAGGCGGGTGCGGCGTCCTTGGCGGCGGCGCGGGCGGCCAGCTGCGCTTCGCGCTTGGCGATGGCCCGTTGCCAGGCCAGGCGCCGCTGGTTGATGTTCAGCCAGCGCAGAAACAGATTGATCAGCAGCACCGCGCTCAGCAACAACCAGACGGTCAGCATCGTACGGTCACGCACCTGTAACGCGGTGTAGTAATACCCGGACAACGCCAGGAGCGTAAGCAACAAATAAGCGCCCACGATCAGCGGATACCAAAGGTAACGCAGTCGCCAGGTTGCGCCCGAGCGACCCGCCGCCAGTCCCGCGAACAGCGGCTGGTTGGGATTCAGCACCCGCCACAGCAACACCGCCAGCGCCAGCGAACCGACACAGAACGCCATTCGCCCCAAGGTATCGCCGTACAGGGCTTCGGGTTGCGCATCGCAAAGCCCGACGATCACCGTGGTCAACGGCCCTACCCACAGAAACCAGTTGAGGTGACGGCGCAGCAGCCGGCAACCGGCCTCACTCCAGTGAAAATGCGCCATCGCCACCCCTTGGCGACGGCAGAGCTGGCGCGGGAAAGTCACGATCACCGTCACGAAAGCGCCGTTGATCAAACCCTGACCGAGTCCGCGGGAAAATGCGGTGTCATCGCCGGCGGCGCCCAACAGCCAGGCCAGCCACGCCAGCAGCCACGGCCAGGGCAACGCCAGCAGCAGGGTGATTCCCAACGCACGCACGGTCAGCCAAAAGCCGTCGTGGCGGACATCGCCGATGGCGTCCACGTCGTCTCCCAGGCGTTTGCTCAACGCACGGCGGTAGTACAGCAGCCCCAGCAGAACCAGAACACCGAGAGCCGCCGTCATGGGCCGGTTTTGCGCGCCGTTTACCAGGTTTTGCCCGACTCCCCGCCAGTGCGCCGGTTTGGTCAGCCACTCCAGCGACGCCTTCAACGCCTTGAGCCATTCGGCATCGAGCCGCGGACTGCTCCGAATCCACAACAGATACTTGTCGAGCAACACCCCGTACTGTTCGGCCTGTTCGCTCAGCTTGCGCTGACTGTCGTCCAGCGCCACCAGGCCGGTGATCAGACTGGCGTAGCCGCTGGCGAGTTTTTCCAACAGTTGTTGGCGGTCGGTCAACAACTGCCGCAACTCCGCGATGACCGCCTGCCGTTTCGCCTCCGACCATTGCGGATCGAAACCGGCGACGAGTTCCCTGAGGCTGTCTTCGATGGCGCGGGCGCCGCGCGGCAATTGTTCGATCTGGTACTGCTCCAGGCGGGCATGGACGATCTGTTGCTGGCGCTCGCTGGCGTTGCGCTGGTACTGGCGCGCATCCGGCAGGTTGCGCCGTTCTTCCAACAAAATCGGGCCGATGGCGTCGTTGAAGCCGGCGATACCGAGTTGTTGCCGAACCCCGCGCACCCGCTCCGTCAGTTGCGCCAGACGTTCGCCGACCTGTGCCTGGCGGGCGCTGACTTCGTCGCTCTGCTGAACCAGCTCGGCCAACCGGCGGCTGATGGTGGCGTTAAGCGCGGCGACGGTTTGCACCACCTCGGGCTCGGCGGCGGCTTCCCGAGTCGCCTGAGTGGTCTGTTGCACGGCCTCGGCCGCTTCGTCGCGGCGGCGGGCATTGAGCAGGTCTTGCAACTGCTGGGCTCGCGTCTGGGCTCGCGCGACCTCCTGCGCCGTCACCGCGCGCTGCGCGTTCAGCAGAGCGAAACGCGCGTCGTAGCTCAACTGTTCCTGCTCCAGCATCGTGAGCTGCTGGTTCAGCGCCTGGCGCTGGGCGTTCAGGACCAGCAACCGCGCCTCGGCCAGCAACGGAGTGGTCGCGGCGGCGCCGGTAATCTGCAGCTTGGCGTCCAACTCGGCGATTTGTTGCTTCAGGCCACCGAGTTCAATGGGGATACTCTTGAAGCGCGCCTGTTGTCCCGTCAGTTGTTGATCCAGATCGCTCAAGCGCTTCTGGGCGTCGTTCAGGCCAAGCTGGGTTTGGGTCAACTGTTCGGACAATTCTTCCGAGGACAACGCCGGAGAGGGGGCGGGCGGCAATTCCTCAGTCAGGGTCTGTTGCAGGCGGGTGGTTTCCGCGGGAGCCGTCCGCTGGAGTCGCTGGAAAGCGGCGGCGCTGTCGGCATGGTTACGGGCCGCTTCCAGGTGACGGATGGCCTGTTGGTAAAGTTCCTGCGCCTGGGTACGCTCGCTGTCCGACAGGTCGCGGAGAGCAGTGAGAGTGGCCAGTTTGGCCTGCACCTGCTCAATTGTCGGCCCGGTTGTCGCTGACGCAACCTCCGGTACGGGCGACGGCGTCTGGTCAGGGGGAGTAGCGGCATTGCCATGGAGACCGAACAGCAGTGGAATCAGCGGCGCGACAGCACGCAGCCATGCCATTTTCATGCTGAAAACTCGGGGTGCCATCAATCGCTCCGTCAAACGCCACCGTTTTCCGGCAAATATCTTGCGCGCACTTTCCAGACCCCATCAGCGCTGCGACACGCGATGCCTCCCTGATCGTAGACACGACCGGCAACCTGACGAAATTCCGTGAATTCCCGGCAGAATTGCCCGGTTTCCGACTGAAAGGTGCGTATTGGCACGATCCCGCCCCGATGACCGGTCGCGGGGTTGTTCCAAACGATCCGGGTTCCACTCAATTCTTTTTCCAATCCCCGCATCAAGGCTTCCTGGACCACTGCTTCATCAGCCAGGGACAAGGACAACCCCACATTGCGCAATTCACGGTCAACGTCCCGCATGGTCAAATAGTGCCCCAGCGATGCGCCGATGACCAAGGCCGCCAGCGACGCGGCCAACGGCAATATCCGCGACCATCCGACCCGAACCGGCTTGCGACTCTTTTCAGTCGGATCGCTCAATGGGACGACCACACGCTCCCGACTGGCGTCGAAGCCGGGCAGCGGCTCATACAGGACATGATTGAAGGCGGATCGCACCAGAGCCGTGCTCTCGCGCAAGCCGCGGATTTTATGGCGCAATTCCCCGTCCTGGTCCAGCAGGGTCTCGACTTCCGCACAGGTTACCGGGTCCAGCTCGCCGTCAACGTAAGCCATGAGGGTCATGTCATCGATTTTATTCATACCTCACCTGATTGGTGATTAGCCATCTTCACGCTGCGGTCATGTCGACGAACTCCTTGATCGCCGTGCGGGCACGGGCCAGCCGGCTGGTGACCGTGCCTATCGGGATGCCCAACAGGTCCGAGGCTTCCTTGTAGGAAGCGCCTTCCACCACGACCAGCAACAAGACCGTGCGCTGTTCTTCCGGCAGCTTCCAGATGAACTGGCGTACCGCTTCCAGTGTCAGTTTGGCTTCGATTTCCCGCGCGCTGTCCCCGCCGATCCGGTCGTCCAAGTCGCCGGCATCGAGTTTGCTGGTCCGCAACTTTTCCGCGTGCAGTTTATTGATCCTGATCGAATACAGAATGCGATACATCCAACTGTCCAGCCGGGTTCCAGGTTGCCACTGATCGAGATGCGACAGCGCCCTTTCGCAAGTCGATTGTACCAGTTCGTTTGCTTCATCCAGCGAACCGCTCAATCCGTAGGCGAAGCGCCGCAACCTTGGCAGCAAGCCGATCATTTCCTGATGAATTATCTGCGTAGCCGGGCTCACGGTCTCGGAAAACTCCCCTTGATTGGGCGATTTCAAGTTTTGTCAAGCGATTTCGAAGCTTCGCCCTCAAGATGGACGACGAAAAGAGGTTCCATGTTAAATAACAGTTCAGGAGGTGATTTATTCCTGACCAAGAGAACAAAAAAACCGGTAATGAAGGATGTAAAAAAATCACCGGCCATGGAAGAAAAGACGCAATGACCTGTTAGTCAATATAAGCCAACTCGACACCAAGCGAGGGCGCGGCGTAAACATGACCGACTTTCGAGGAGCCTTATCATGTCGAACAAATCATTGTTTAAAATACAATTACCCATACGTCCAATGCAATTGGCCACCTGTAGCGCCATTGCGTTGCTACTGGCCGCATCTTCCACGACCTTCCATCTCGACAGGTGGGAAGTCGGTTATCAAGCTGCTCAAGCCGATTCGGGTAGTGGCGGCGGTGGTAAAGGTAGCGGCAGCAGCGGCGGCAGCGGTGGAAGTAGTGGC